>MKSH01000069.1:6800-15349 GCA_001898095.1 Solirubrobacterales bacterium 70-9
TGCTCAGCGGCGCCCAGGCCGTGCACACGATGTCCTGGGACGAGGCGCTCGGCCTGCCCAGCGAGGAGTCGGTCCTGCTCGCCCTGCGGACGCAGCAGATCATCGCCCACGAGAGCGGCATCGCCCGCACCGCCGACCCGCTCGGCGGCTCCTACTACCTGGAGTCCCTTACCGACGAGCTCGACCGCCGGATCACGGCGATGATCGACGAGATCGAGGAGAAGGGAGGCGTCGTCGCCGGGATCGAAGACGGCTCGCTGGAGCAGGCGATCGCCGAGTCGGCCTACGAGCAGCAGCGCAAGATCGAGGACGGCGAGCGGGTGATCGTCGGCGTCAACGCGTTCACCGAAGAGGGCGAGACCGCCCCGGTCGAGACCTTCCAGGTCGGCTCCGACGTCCTCGACCGTCAGCTCGCCCGGCTCGCAAAGTCCCGCGCCGAGCGCGACGAGCTCGCGGTCTCGGCAGCGCTCGCCGGGGTCGAGGCGGCGGCCAACGGCAGCGAGAACATGATGCCCGCGATCGTCACCGCGGTTCGCGCCTACGCCACCACCGCCGAGATCAGCGATGCCCTGGTGCGCGTCTTCGGCCGCCACGTCGGCTCGCAGGTCGTCTGATGGACGGCCCGCTGGCGGCGCTCGCCGTCGACCACGTCGGGATCGCCGCCGAGGGCCCGGCGACGGCGCTCACCGCACTGCTCGGCGGCGAGGACCCGGTCGCCGGCCGCGAGATGCCGAGTGGCGTCGCGGTCGGTCGGTTCGGTCCCCGCAACGGCCTCGAGCTGGTCTGGGAGGCCGAGCCCGGCTCCCCGGTCGAGTCGTTCCTCGCCCGCCGCGGCCCCGGCCTCCACCACGTCGCCCTCCGCGTCGACGCCCCGATCGAGGACCTCCGCGCGCAGCTCGCCGCCGACGGGGTCCGCCTGATCGGCGACGGCATCGAACGCTCCTCCGACGAGCGCAAGTGCTTCTTCGTCCACCCCGCGGCGACCGGCGGCGTGCTGGTCGAGATCGTCGAGGGCGCCTCCCCCGGAGCGGGCGATGAGTGACTACCCGCTCGAGGGAGTGAAGGTCCTCGACCTCACCCAGTACGTCGCCGGCCCCTACTCGACCCAGGTGCTGGCCGACCTCGGCGCCACCGTGCTGAAGGTCGAGCGGCCGGGGCGCGGGGACGTCTACCGGCAGCAGGGGCCGCTCTTCCTGAACGGCGAGAGCGTCAGCTTCCTCACCCTGAACCGCGGCAAGCGCAGCATCGCCCTCGACCTCGGCGACCCCGAGGACCGCGAGGCGCTGCTCGCCCTGGTGGCCGAGGCCGACGTCCTGGTCGAGAACATGAAGCCGGGCACCCTCGCCCGCCGCGGCCTCGACTACGAGACCCTTTCCCAGGCCGCCCCGCGGCTCATCTACTGCTCGATCTCCGGCTTCGGCCAGCGCGGCCCGTTGGCGAGCGAAGGGGCCTACGACCTGACGATCCAGGCGATCTCCGGACTGATGTCGATGACCGGCCACCCGGGCGCGCCGCCGGCGAAGATACCGGTCGCGGCGCTCGACTTCGGCAGCGCCCTCTACGGCGTGATCGGCATCCAAGCCGCGCTCTGGCAGCGCGAGCGCACCGGCAAGGGGCAGTGGATCCAGACCTCGCTGCTGGAGACCAGCCTCGCCTGGCTCTCGATGCACGTCGCCGCGCGCGGCGCCGGCGGCGAGGAGCCCGGCCCGCTCGGCACCCGCAGCCCCTTCTTCGCCCCCTACGAGGCCTACGCCACCGCCGACGGCCACCTCGTCGTCGTCGGGACCGGCGGCAGCGACGGCTGGGAGCGCTTCTGCCGCGCGATCGACGCGCCCGCGCTCCTCGCCGACGAGCGCTTCGCCGAGAACTCGCTGCGGGTCGAGAACGCCGAGGCGCTGCGGCTGGAGATCGAGACGCGGCTGCGCGAGGCGCCGACCGACCACTGGGCCGCGGCGCTGCGCCGCGAGGGCGTCGCCTACGCCCCGGTGCAGACCCTCGACCAGGTGCTCGCCTCCGAGCAGGTGGGGGAGCTCGGCAGCATCCGGGACTTCGCCCACCCGGTCGCCGGCGAGGTGCGCGAGGTGCGCCTGCCGATCACCTTCTCCTCGTCCCCGAGCACCGCCGAGGCGCCCGCCCCGGCCCTGGACGAGCACCGCGAGGCCCGTTTCGGCGAGGTCGACGATGCCTGACCGCCGCCTCCGCATCGTCGTCGCCAAGCCCGGCCTCGACGGCCACGACCGCGGCGCCAAGGTGATCGCCCGGGCGCTCCGCGACTCCGGCATGGAGGTGATCTACACCGGCCTCCACCAGCGCCCGCGCCAGATCGTCGAGACGGCGCTGCAGGAGGACGCCGACGCGATCGGCCTCTCGATCCTCTCCGGCGCCCACCTCAGCCTCACCGCCGAGCTCTTCGAGCTGCTCGCCGCCGAGGAGGCTGGCGACGTCGCCGTCGTCGTCGGCGGCGTGATCCCGGCCGAGGACCACGCGGCGCTGCGCGAGCTCGGCGTCGCCGCGATCTTCACCCCCGGCACCAGCACCCGCGAGGCGGCGGCGATGGTCGAAGCGGCGGTCGAGAGCCACCGCGGCAGGGCGCGGGCCGGATGAGGGCCGGGCACATACCGTCACCGTTCCGACCCGATGCCTACGATGTAGGCGATGAACGGGGGGCAGCTAAAGGTGCATGGGCTGGACGCGGCTGTCCAGGAGGCGATCCGTGGGCGGATCCTCGAGGGTGACCTTCGTCCAGGCGACCCGCTCGTGGAGGCGCAGCTCTCGGCCGAGTTCGGGATCTCCAAGACGCCGGTTCGCGAGGCGCTCATCGCGCTCGGCCGCGACGGCCTGGTCGACCAGGTCCCGCACCACGTCACCCGGGTGGCGACACCCGTCGCCGCCGACATCGCCCACGCCTGTGAGCTTCGCGGCTGGCTCGAAGGCGAGGTCGCCGCGGAGCGCGCGGTCAAGGAGGCGGGCGACCTTCACGCCGCCCTCCGCAAGACCATCCGCGACGCCCGCGCGGCGCTCAAAGCCGACGACGTCCACGCCTATACCGAGGCGGTCGAGGCCTTCTCCGACGTCCTCATCCAGGACGCCGACAACCGTTACGCCCGCGAGGTCATCCAGCGCCTCCGCAACATTCTCGCCCTCACCGCGAACGTCGCCCAGCGCACCGCCGGCCGCCGCCGCCGCTCGATCGACGAGCACGCGAAGATCCTCAAAGCGATGGTCGCCGAAGATCCTGACGGCACCCGCGAGGCCATCCGGGCCCACATGGAGAGCATCGAAAAAGACGCTCTCGCCGCCCTGGCCGACCTCGAAGCAGACGCCGCGCGCAACTGAGCCGGCGCCGGCGGAGACGCCGGGCGCGACCGATCCAGGGCGGGTCGAGACCGGTCCCGACGGGGCGGAAAGGTGAGCGCCGCCAGGCGCCGCGCCGTCGCCTGCGCGCGATGCTATAACGTCATATCTCATATACGGAGGAGAACCGCGGGAGTGAGCTTGCCGTGAGGTCATCTGAGTGCCAATCCGAGAGCGTCCGCGTCGAGCACGATCTGCTCGGCGAGCGGACGGTGCCGGATTCGGCTTACTTCGGGATCCACACGGTGCGCGCCTTGGAGAACTTCCCGGTCAGCGGCAACCCGATCGCGAGCCACCCGCACCTGATCTGGTCGCTCGCCGCGGTCAAGGAGGCGGCCGCCCTGGCCAACCGCAAGTTGGGCGTGCTGGATCCCGCGAAAGCCGACGCGATCGTGGCCGCCTGCGGCGAGATCCGCGCCGGAGCTCTGCAAGACCAGTTCCGAGTCGACGTCATGCAGGGAGGCGCGGGCACGTCGACCAACATGAACGCCAACGAGGTGATCGCCAACCGGGCCCTCGAGATCCTCGGCCACCCCCGCGGCGCCTACGAGCAGCTGCACCCGCTCGACGACGTCAACGCCGGACAGAGCACCAACGACGTCTACCCGACCGCCGCGCGGATCGCTCTCGACCGCGCCGCCGGCGACCTGCTCGCCAGTCTGGCGGTGCTTCGCGTCGCCTTCGAGAAGCGGGCCGCGGAGTTCGCCGGGGTGGTCAAGCTCGGGCGCACCCAGCTGCAGGACGCGGTGCCGATGACCGTCGGCCAGGAGCTCGCCACCTACGCGGTGATGATCGGCGAGGACGAGCTCCGGCTCGGTGAGGCACGCCTGCTGTTGCGCGAGGTCAACCTCGGCGGCACCGCGATCGGCACCGGGCTGAACGCCGTGGCCGGCTACCGCGAGGAGGTTTGCGAGCGGCTCGCCGAAATCGTCGGCTGGGAGCTCCGTTCCGCCCCGGACCTGGTCGAGGCGACCCAGGACTGCGGCGCCTTCGTCCACCTTTCCGGCGTCCTGCGTCGCGTCGCGCTGAAGCTTTCGAAGACCTGCAACGACCTGCGCCTGCTCTCCTCCGGCCCCCGCGCCGGCTTCAACGAGATCGACCTGCCCGCCGTGCAGGCCGGCTCCAGCATCATGCCCGGGAAGGTCAACCCGGTGATCCCGGAGCTGATCAACCAGATCGCCTTCGAGATCGCCGGCAACGACGTCGCGGTCGGGATGGCGGCCGAGGCCGGGCAGCTGCAACTGAACGCCTTCGAGCCGGTGATCGTCGACAAGCTGCTCGGGGGTTTCGCCCACCTCGCCGCCGGGTGCCGGGTGTTGGCGACCCGTTGCGTCGGCGGCATCACAGTCAATTCGGTGCATCTGCGCGAGTCGGTCGAGGCCTCGGCCGGGCTCGCCACCGCGCTCAATCCATACCTCGGCTACGCCGCCGCGACCGCGATCGCCCAGGAGGCGGAGCGCAGCGGCCGCGGCGTCCTGCAGCTGGTCCTGGAGCGAGAACTGCTCGACCCGGCGAAGGTCGAGCAGGTCCTGCGCTCCTCGCGGATGACCGGCCGCAGCGAGGAGGAAGAGTGAGCGGCTGGCGCCTCGGCGTCGACTCGGGCGGCACGTTCACCGACGTCTGCATGGTGCGCGAGGAGGGCGGTGAGCTGACGATCGCCAAGGTCCCGAGCACGCCGCACGACCCCTCCGAGGCGATCCTCGCCGGCGTCGCCGAGATGGTCGACGGGAGCCCCTCGGCAGCCGAGATCGCCTTCTTCGGCCACGGCACGACCGTGGCCACCAACGCGCTGATCGAGCGCAAGGGGGCGCGCACCGCGGTGGTCACCACCGACGGCTTCCGCGACCTGCTCGAGATCGGCCGCCAGCGCCGCCCCCACCTCTACGACCTACAGCGGGACAAGCCGGAGCCGTTGGTGCCGCGCGACCTCCGCTTCGAGGTAGCCGAGCGGGTCTACCTCGGCGGCGAGGAGCCGGTCCAGCCGAGGGCCGCCGAGATCGACGCGCTGGCCGACCGGCTGGAGGAGCTCGGGGTCGAGGCGCTGGCGATCTGCTTCCTCCATAGCTTCGTCAGCCCCGACCACGAGCGGGCGGTGCGCGATCGACTGCAGGCGGCGCTGCCGGGCGTCTTCGTCACCGCATCGCACGACGTCTCGGCCGAGTTTCGCGAGTACGAGCGGCTCTCGACCACGGTCGTCAACTCCTTCGTCGGCCCGATGATGCAGGGCTACCTGCGCCGGCTGCGCCGCGGCCTGACCGAGGCCGGGATCGAGTGCGAGCCGCAGATCACGCTTTCCAATGGCGGCGTCGTCTCGTTCGACAGCGCCGAGTCCTCGCCGATGCGGACCGTCCTCTCCGGCCCGAGCACCGGTCTCGTCGGCGCCGCCGAGGTCTGCGGCCGCAGCGGCTACCGCGACCTGATCACCTTCGACATGGGCGGCACCTCGACCGACGTGGCGCTGATCCGGGACGGCGTGCCGACGATGCGCAGCGACCTCGAGTTGCAGGGCCACGCGATCCGCACGCCGATGCTCGACATCGAGACGATCGGCGCCGGCGGCGGCTCGATCGCCTGGGTCGACAGCGGCGGCCACCTGCGGGTCGGTCCGCAGAGCGCCGGCGCCGACCCCGGGCCCGCCTGCTACGGCAAGGGCGGCGAGCTGCCGACCGTCACCGACGCCAACGCGGCACTGGGGATCCTCGGCGGCGACCGCGCCCTGGCGGGCAGGGTCGAGCTCGACGCCGAGGCCGCCGAGCGGGTGGTTGCCGCGCTCGGCGAGCAGCTTGGCCTCGGGCTGCGGGAGACGGCCGAAGGGATCCTCCGCGTGGTGACCGCCAACATGGCGCGGGCGATCCGGGTGATCTCCGCCGCCAAGGGGCACGATCCGCGTGACTACGCCCTGGTCGCCTTCGGCGGCGCCGGCCCCCTTCACGCCGCTCGCCTGGCCGAGGAGATGGGGATGTCGCGGGTGCTGGTGCCGGAGACGCCGGGCGTCCTCTGCGCCCAGGGCCTGCTCGCCGCCAACGTCCGCACCGACTACGCCCGGACCCAGATCGTCGCCGCCCGCCCGGCCAACCTGGCGGAGATCGCCGACGCCTTCGAGGCGCTCGAGGAGCGCGCCGAGCGTTGGCTCGAGGAGGAGGGCATCCCCGCCGAGCGTCGCTCGGTCGCCCGCTCCGCCGACATGCGCTACCGCGGCCAGAACTACGAGCTGCGGGTGCCGCTGCCCGTCTCACTCGCCGGCGCCGCCGACCTCGACCGGCTGGTCGCCGACTTCGCCGAGATCCACGAGCGGACCTACGGCTACCGGCTCGACGATGAGGAGGTGCAGCTCGTCACCCTGCGCGCCGCCGCGACCGGTCTGACCCCGGCGGTCGAGGTGGCCGCGACCCCGGCCGGCGACGGCGACCCCGCCCGCGCCCTGGTGGAGACCCGGGACCTGCGACTGGCCAGCGGCTCCAGCGGCGAGGTCTACGCGCGCGACCGGCTGCTCCCCGGTGACGTGATCCGTGGACCGGCGGTAGTCGAGCAGATGGACACGACGACCTTCGTCCCGGCGGGCGCCCGGGCCGCGGTCGACCCGTACCGCGCTCTGATCATGGAGCTGCCGGCATGACCACCACGCTCGACCCGATCACCGTCGAGGTCCTCGGCCTCGCCCTCTCTTCGGCCGCCGAGGAGATGGGGGAGACGCTGGTCCGCTCCGCCTACTCGCCGAGCATCAAGGAGTGCCGCGACTGCTCGACCGCGATCTTCGACCCCACCGGCCAGGTGCTTACCCAGGCCGAGCACATCCCGATCCACCTCGGCTCGCTGATCGGGATGGTCGAGGCGGTGACCGCGCGCCACTCGACCGCCGACCTCGAGCCGGGCGACGTCTTCATCGGCAACGACGCCTACACCGGGGGCGGCACCCACCTGCCGGACATCGTCCTCGTCTCGCCGGTCTTCTTCGAGGAGGAGCTGGTCGCCTGGGTCGCCAACTGCGCCCACCACGCCGACTTCGTCGATCGCGCCCACGCCAACATCTACCAGGAGGGAGTCCGGATCCCGCCGGTTCGCCTCTACGCGGCCGGCGAGGAGCGCCGCGACATCCTCGACTTCCTGCTCCTCAACTGCCAGGTCCCGCACGATCGGATGAACGACCTGCGGGCGCAGGTGGCCGCCAACGCGATCGGGGTCGAGCGCTACCAGGGCCTCTGCCGGCGCTACGGCGCCGCGGTGGTCGCCGACGCCGGCGCCGCGTTGCTCGACTACGCCGAGCGGCGGATGCGGGTCGGGATCGAAGCGATCCCGGACGGCAGCTACCCCTTCGAGGACACCTTCGACGCCTACGAGCTGGGCGACGCCCTGGAGGCGATCTCGGTGGTGATCGAGGTCAGCGGAGCCGAGCTGACGCTGCGCTTCGACGCCGGCCCTCAGCTGCGGGCCGGCCTGAACATGGTGCGGACCGCGCTCGAGGCGACGGTCTACTACGCGCTGAAGACGCTGGTCGATCCCGACGCCCCCGCCAATGCCGGGCTCTACCGCCCGGTGACGATCGAGGCGCCCGCCGGCAGCGTCCTCTCCTGCGTCTGGCCGGCGGCGGTGAACGAGCGGATGCAGGCGGGCCAGCGGGTCGTCGACCTGATCCACGGGGCGCTGGCGCCGGCGATCCCGACGGTCGTCACCGCCGCCCACAACGGCTCCACCTCGATCGTCGAGCTCTACGGCCGCGATCCCCGCAGCGAGCAGTTCTACATCTACGTCGAGTCGCTCGGCGGCGGCTTCGGCGCCCGCGCCGCGAAGGACGGGATCGACGGCGTCCAGGTGCACCTGACGAACACCAGCAACCTCCCGGTCGAGTGCCTGGAGGCCGACTTCCCGATCGTGGTCGAGCGCTACGAGCTCGGCGTCGACAGCGGTGGCGCCGGCACCTGGCGGGGTGGCATGGGACTGCACCGACGGCTGCGGGTGAGCGGCCACGAGGCCACCCTCTGCATGCACTCGAGCCGCCGCGTCTCGGCCCCGTGGGGTCTCGACGGCGGCGAGGCCGGCAGCCGCGGGAGGGTCGACCTCGACCCCGGCGTCGCCCCGCTCGACGGCCGCGGCGTGACCACGATGCCGGCCGGCGCCGCGGTCTCCGTGCGGACTCCCGGGGCCGGTGGCTACGGCTCGCCGGCCGAGCGTGCCCGCGAGCTGGTGCGCGACGACCT
>MKSH01000070.1:0-186 GCA_001898095.1 Solirubrobacterales bacterium 70-9
TCGGCATCTCTATGCGTTCCTCCGGGATCTTGGACGGCCTCGCTGCGCTCGGCCTCTCAATCTCGAAAGAACAAGGGGGAGGTTGTCCTATGAGCGAGGCCAGCGCGGCGCCGGCCGCGGGCGCGGCGGCAGTCGCTGCCGACCTGCGGATCGCCCCCTCGATCCTCGCCGCCGACTACGGCCACT
>MKSH01000070.1:252-1066 GCA_001898095.1 Solirubrobacterales bacterium 70-9
GCCACTTCGTCCCGCCGATCACCTTCGGCCCGCCGGTAGTCGCAGCGCTCGCCGAGCGGATCCATGCCCGCGGCGGCATCGCCGACGTCCACCTGATGATCGAGCACCCCGAGCGCCAGATCGAGGCCTTCGCCGCCACCGGCGCCGACATCATCACGATCCACGTCGAGGCCGCCCCGCACCTCCACCACGCCCTCGCCTCCATCCGCGCCGCGGGCTGTCTGGCGGGCGCCGCGATCAACCCCGGCACTCCCGCCGAGACCCTCTTCCCGGTGGTCGACTCCCTCGACCTCGCCCTCTGCATGACCGTCAGCCCGGGTTGGGGCGGCCAGCGCTTCATCCCCGCCGTCCGCCAGAAGGTCGAGTTCCTCCGCGAGGTCCTGCCCCCGACTTGCGCGATCGAGGTCGACGGCGGCGTCGATCTCGACACGGCGCCGCTCTGTGTCGAAGACGGGGCGAACCTACTTGTGGCTGGCTCGGCGGTCTTCGGGAGGCCGTCGCCGGCCAGCGCCTACCGGGGACTCGCGGAGTTGGTCGGAGCCCTCTGAAGCTGGCGCCCGGGGGCTGGGGGCTAACGAGTAAGGGACGCGGCCCTCTCGTAGGCGGTCCGGGCAGGCTGTGACCGCCTACGAGAGGGCCGGGTCACGGGGGGAGTGCGAGGGTGCGCGTCCCGTGCGGATCGCGGCGGAGATCCGCGACGAGGTGCGCGGGTCCGGTGCGGAACTCCGCGTTCCTTAAGGAGGTTCCGGAGCCCTGAGTGAGTTGACCACACCAGGGTGTGGTCAACTCACTCAGACCGGCTTTTTCCGCCCCC
>MKSH01000070.1:1130-10147 GCA_001898095.1 Solirubrobacterales bacterium 70-9
AGGACGCGCCCGTCCCCAATCGACCGCGCCGCGAATCGCGCCGCCCCCGGAACTCCCGCCGCTACTCGCTCGGTACCGAGCTCCAGAGGGTGACGTGGGGGCGGGGTTGCACGCGGGCGGAGACGGCGCCCGCGCGGCCGGCTGAAATGGCCTGGGTCGCCTCGGGGCTCGTCGCGAAGCGCTGCATCGCGAGGGCCGCGGGGAGGCCGCGGCCGAAGCCCAGGGTGGAGGCGTACCAGACCTCGACGATCGGGGTGCCGGGGAGGTCGATGCGGACCAGGGCGCGGCGGCGGATCTCCTCGACCACGGCGTGGGCGAGGGTGAGGACGAGGCCGTCGCCGGCGACGGCGGCGGCGATCGCGCCGGCGCTGCTGGTGTAGCCGACGGTGTCGGTGGGATCGATGCCGAGGCGGTCGAAGAGGAGGCCGGCGCCGGTGGTCGGGTCGAGCTCCGAGGGGCCGAGGAGCCAGCGCGCCTCGGCGGCCTCCTCGGCGCCGACGCCTTCGCGTTTGGCGAGCGGGTGGGAGGGGGCGGCGACGACGATCATCCGGGCGCGGAGGAAGGGGACGGCGGCGATCGTCGCCGCGGTGTCGCCGGAGGGGGCGGGGCCGAAGGCGATGTCGGCGCGGCGGTGCTCGAGCAGGCCGGCGAGGTCGGCGCCCGCCACCGACTCGACCGAGACTTCGAGGTTGCGGTCGCGCGCGGTGAAGGCGTCGACCAGAGGCCCGAGATGCTCGGCGACCACCGGGGTGGCGGCGATCTGCATCTGCCGCGGCTGGCCCGGCGTGTCCTGGACCGAGCGGCGCGCCTGTTCGGCGAGGTGGAGGATCTCCGAGGCCAACGCGGTCAGCCGGCGGCCGCCCGCGGTGAGGGCGATGCCGCGCCCCTCGCGGACGAAGAGCTCGTCGCCGAGCTCCTTGCGCAGCGCCGCCACCGCCACCGAGACCGCCGCCTCGGTCACCCCGAGCTCCGCCGCCGCCGCTTTCACCGACCCGAGTCGGGCGGCGAGGACGAAAGATTGAAGCTGCGCGAGGGTCACTTTTGCCTACTGAAGCTGGGCCTGGAGCAGTTTGCCCCCTGGGCTAAGTGATCGCTTAGGTCGCATTGCACCACTCAGCGCCCGATGAGAATCTTAATTCGGTGGAGGGCCGCCCTCATGGCCCTGCGACGATCTGCTTGGGAAGCAGCGGACTGGAGGAGTGAATGCAGGTCCCGGCGCCATTCGAGTACGAGCGAGCGACGAGCGTCGACCACGCTCTCCAGCTGCTCGTCCAGCTCGGCCCCGAGTCCCGCATCCTGGCCGGCGGCTACTCGCTGCTGCCGATGATGAAACTGCGCCTGGCGACGCCCAAATGGCTGATCGACATCGACGACCTGGCCGACGAGCTGGGCTACGTCGAGGAGGACGGGGAGGCGATCCGGATCGGCGCGATGACCCGCCACCGCGACCTGCTCGAGTCGCCGCTGCTGGCCCGCCTGGCGCCGATCTTCCGCGACGCCGAGCTGGAGATCGCCGACCCGGTCGTGCGCAACCGCGGCACGATCGGCGGCGCCCTCTGCCAGGCCGACCCCTCCGAGGACCTGAGCGCCGTCTGCACCGCGGTCGACGCCGAGATCGTCGTCCGCAGCCTCGAGGGCGACCGCATCCTGCACATGGAGGACTTCTACCGCGGGCCCTACCAGACGGCGGTCGCCCCGGAGGAGATCGTGGTCGAGATCCGGGTGCCGACGCGGGCCGCCCTCGGCAGCGCCTACGAGAAGATCAACCGCCGGGTCGGCGACTGGGCCGTCGCTGCCGCGGGCGCCGCGCTGACGATCGAGGACGGGGCGATCACCGACGCCGGGATCGCCCTGGTGGCGGTCGGCGCCGAGGTCTCCTCCGCCGTCGCCCGCGAAGCGCTGATCGGCCAGGAGCCGACCGAGGAGGTCTTCGAGGAGGCCGCCGCCGCAGGCGCCGCCGCCTGCAACCCGATCACCGACCAGCGCGGCTCGGCCGAGTACAAGCGCCACGCGGTCGGGGTCCTTGCCGCGCGGGCGATGGGCCGGGCGGCGGAGCGTCTCGGCGCCGAGGTGGCGCCATGAAAGTGACGATCAACGTCAACGGCACCGACTACACGCGGGAGATCGAACCGCGCACGCTGCTCGTCCACTTCCTCCGCGACGACCTCGGCCTGACCGGCACCCACTGGGGCTGCGACACCTCCAACTGCGGCGCCTGCGTGGTGCTGATGGACGGCGAGGCGGCGAAGTCCTGCACCGTGCTCGCGGCGACCGCCGCCGGCCACCGGATCCGCACCGTCGAGGGGCTCGAGGTCGACGGGGTGCTCGACCCGATCCAGCAGGGCTTCACCGAGGAGCACGGCCTGCAGTGCGGCTTCTGCACCAGCGGCATGATGATGACCGCGCGCGCCTTCCTCGACGCCGCCCCGGACCCGACTTCGCTGACCGACGAGGAGATCCGCGAGGCGATCTCCGGCCAAATCTGCCGCTGCACCGGCTACGCGACGATCGTGCGCTCGATCCGCCGGGCAGCGGAGACCGAAAAAGAGGAGCTCCCCGCATGAACGGAGGGATGAGATGACCACGCTGGCCGACCTGGCCGGGTGGAAGATCGGCATCGTCCTGGGCGTCGTCGTGATCCTGATCGCCGCGGCGATCGTGATCGTCGTCGTCAGCCTGGCGCTGCGGATCGCCCGCCAGGCGAACACCGCGGTGATCGGGGTCGACAAGGTCCGGGTCCAGACCGACTCCCTCGCCGGGGTCGCGCGGATCAACGACTCCGGGATGCGGATCCTGCGCTCGGCGCGCGCGGTCCGCAAGGTGGCGGTGGGCAAATGAGCACCGTCGCCGCGATCTCGGCCCACACCTACTGGGGGATCGCCCTGGCGATCTCGCTCGGCGCCGCGGTCATCGTGGCGATCCTGCTGACGATCCTGGTGAGGACCGTCGACGACATCGACAACTCGGCCGCCGACCTGCTCGGCGTCGCCGGCCAGGTCGCCGAGAACACCGCCTACATCCCGCAGCTGCAGGCCACCGCGCCGGTGCTCGGGCTGATCGTCGAGGAGGCCCTCGTGCAGGACGACTACATGAACGCGCTCACCGACGGCTTCGGGGGCGACAGATGAGCACCCACGTGCTGGTCATCCTCAGCGTCGTGCTGGCGGTCGTCGTCGTGGCGGTGCTCGCCACCGCGCTGATCCTGGTCCGCCGCGGGCTGCTCTCGATCTCGTCGAACCTGAACACCCTGGCCGGCGCCCTCGAGGGGGTCGAGTCCGAACACCTGCGGACCCTGGAACCGTCGGTCGACAAGATCAACGCCCAGTTCGACACGATCCTCTCGGCGCTGCCGGGGATCGCCGCGAAGGCGAAGGTCGTCGCCGAGAGGAGGCCCTGATGGTGCTCTACTGGATCGGCTCGCTGGTCGCTCTCTTCGTCCTCTTCCCGGTCGTCGTCTACCTGCTGCGCGGGGTGCTGCAGGCGGCCGAAAGCATCGCCCCGAGCGTCGACCGGATCGCCGCCGCGGCGGCCGCCGGCTCGCAGGACCTCGACGCCGTGCCCCTCCTGCTCACCACCCAGGAGCAGGTCATCCGAACGGTCGAGACCGTCGCCGACTACGGCGGCTCCCTCGACGTGATCGTCGACGACGCGTGAGCAAGGAGAACGACTGATGCCCGTACCCGGAGTCATCCTCATCGTCGCCGTCATCCTGATCGTCGCGGCGCTCGTCTACTACCTCGTCGCCACGATCGTCACCTTGCGCCGGATCACCAAGGGCCTCGACGCGGCGATCGCCGCGGTCGGCGAGATCGTCGACAAAAGCGCCCCGGTGGAGGAAGTGGTGGGGACGATCAACACCCACCTCGACGCCGCCGTCGACGCGCTCGAGGGCCTGCTGGTGAAGAAGGCCGGCCTCTCCGACTCGATGGGCCTGATCGAGGGCCTCTATCCGGGGGCGGCGGCCGCGGGCCTGCGCAACTTCCCCGCGTCGAAGGAGATCAAGCCGCCGCGGATCGCCGAGGTCTACACCCGCGGCGTGCTGACCCTGGCGCGGCTCGGGCGCGAGGCGCCGATCGCCGCCCTCAGCCCCGAGGGCCCGGTGCTCCGCCACGCCTCCCGCGCCTCCTCGGAAGTGCGGGCGCTCTACCCGAACGAACGCCAGATGCGGCCGGACAAGCTGCCGGACTCGCCGGTGATCGGCACCGATTCGCCGGTCCAGTACGAAGAAGCCCTCACCCCCGGGGTGCGGCCACGGCCGCCGGTCTCCGCGGGCGACGGGAAAGGAGAGGACTGATGCAGACCCCGGCCAAGTGCGACTACGAACGGGCGCGCAGCGTCGATGCCGCGATCGCCTCGTTGGTCGAGCACGAAGGGACCGCCCGGATCATCGCCGGCGGCCACAGCCTGATCCCGATGATGAAGCTGCGCCTGGCCCAGCCGGAGCTGCTGATCGACATCAACGACCTTGAGGAGCTCGCTTATATAGAGCGCCAGGGCGACGAGATCCGGATCGGTGCGATGACCCGCCACGTCGACCTGCTGAAGTCCGACCTGTTGGCCGAGCACTTCCCGCTCTTCGCCGACGCCGAGGAGGTGATCGCCGACCCGGTGGTCCGCAACCGCGGCACGATCGGCGGCTCGCTCTGCCAGGCCGACCCGGGCGAGGACCTGTCCGCGGTCTGCTCGGCGATCAAGTGCGAGGTGGTGATCCGCGGGACCGAGGGCGAGCGGGTCATCTCGATGGACGAATTCCACGTCGGCCCCTACGTCACCGCGGTCGGCGCCGCCGAGATGCTGACCGAGGTGCGGGTGAAGGTCCGGCCGGGCGCCGGCTCCGCCCACGAGAAGGTCGAGCGGCGGGCCGGGGACTTCGCGATCGCCGCCGCCTCGGCGGGCGTCTGGGTCGAGGGCGGCACGGTCGCCGACGTCGGCGTCGCGCTCGCCGCGGCGGGCCCGTTCACGATCGACGTCCACCGGGTCGAGGAGCTGATGAAGGGGCAGGCGCCGACCGAGGAGATCTTCGAGAAGGCGGGGGAGATCGCCGCCGAGGACTGCATGCCGATGGCCGACACGCGCGGCCCGATCGATTACAAGCGCCATCTCGTCGGCGTGCTCACCAAGCGAGCGTTGCGCCGGGCGACGGCGCGGGCGCTGCAACAGGAGGCCTAGACCATGGAAGTCACGATCACCATCAACGGCCAGGAGGTGACGCGGGACATCGAGCCGCGCATGCTGCTGGTCCACTTCATCCGCGAGACGCCGGGGCTGACCGGCACCCACTGGGGCTGCGACACCTCCAACTGCGGCGCCTGCATCGTCCACCTCGACGACAAGGCGGTGAAGTCGTGCACGGTGCTGGCGGTGATGGCGGACGGTCGCGAGGTGCGGACGGTCGAGGGCCTCGAACGCGACGGGAACCTCGACCCGATCCAGGAAGGCTTCCACGAGCAGCACGCCCTCCACTGCGGGTTCTGCACGCCGGGGATGATGATGGCGAGCCGGGCGCTGCTGGACGAGAACCCCGACCCGACCCGCGAGGAGATCCGCGAGGCGATCTCCGGCGGGATCTGCCGCTGCACCGGCTACGTGAACATCGTCAACGCGGTGCGCTGGGCGGCGGAGCGCGAAGCCGAGATCAAGCAGGAGGCGTAGGCCATGGCAACCACCGTCGAGAACCTTCCCAGTCCCGGCCACGAGCGGCCGGTCGGCTTCGGCCGGTTGAAGCGCAAGGAGGACGCGCGCTTCATCCGCGGCAAGGGGACCTACCTGGACGACATCAAACTGCCGGGGATGCTGCACGGGGCGATCCTGCGCAGCCCCTTCGCCCACGCGAAGATCAACTCGATCGACACCTCGGCGGCGCTGGCGCTCGAGGGCGTCGCGGCGGTGATGACGGCGAAAGAGCTGGAGACGCTCGGGCTCGCCTGGATGCCGACTATCTCCTACGACACGCAGGCGGTGCTGGCCGGCGACAAGGTGCGCTTCCAGGGCCAGGAGGTGGCCTTCGTGATCGCCACCGACGAGTACATCGCCCGCGACGCGCTGCCCCTGATCGAGGTCGACTACGAGCCGCTGCCGGTGGTCGTCGACGCGCGCAAGGCGCTCGACCCCGACGCGCCGCTGATCCGCGACGACAAGCCGGGTCAGGTCGACAACCTCGCCACCCCGACCTGGGAGGCGGGCGACGAGGAGGCGACCGAGAAGATCTTCGCCGAAGCCGACACCGTCACCACCCGCGACGTGATGTACCCGCGCTGCCATCCGTCGCCGATGGAGACCTGCGGGATGATCGCCGACTTCAACCCGGAGACCGGCCAGCTCGACCTCTACAACGGCAACCAGGCGCCGCATGTGCACCGCACCGTGTACGCCCACGTCGCCGGGCTGCCGGAGCACAAGATCCGGATCATGTGCAACGACATCGGCGGCGGCTTCGGCAACAAGGTGCCGGTCTACCCGGGGTACGTCTGCACGATCGCCGCCTCGATCGTCGCCGGCGTGCCGGTGAAGTGGGTCGAGGACCGCAACGAGCACCTGACCTCGACCGGCTTCGCCCGCGACTACATCATGCACTCCTCGATCGCGGCCAAGGACGGTCGCATCACCGGGCTGAAGGTCGACGTGATCGCCGACCACGGGGCCTGGGACTCGACCGCCCAGCCGACCAAATTCCCGGCCGGCTTCTTCCACATCTGCAGCGGCAGCTACACGCTCGACGCCGCCCACGTGAAAGTGAAGGCGGTCTACACGAACAAGGCGGCGGGCGGGGTCGCCTACCGCTGCTCGTTCCGGATCACCGAGGCCGTCTACCTGGTCGAGCGCATGGTCGAGGCGCTGGCCACGGAGATGGAGGTCGACCCGATCGAGTTGCGGATGCGCTCCTTCATCGGGCCCGAGCAGTTCCCCTACGAGACGACCACCGGCTGGACCTACGACTCGGGCAACTACGCCGAGACGATGAAAGTCGCGATGGAGATCGCCGGCTACGAGGACCTGCGCCGCGAACAGGCGGAAAAGAAAGAGCGCGGCGAACTGATGGGGATCGGGGTCGCGTTCTTCACCGAGGGCGTCGGCGCCGGGCCGCGCAAACACATGGACATCCTCGGCATGTCGATGAACGACGGCGCCGACCTGCGCGTCCACCCGTCCGGGAAAGCGGTGGTCTCGATCAGCGCCCAGACCCAGGGCCAGGGCCACGAGACGACCTTCGCCCAGATCGTCGCCGAGGAGCTGGGCATCCCGCCCGAGGACGTCGAAGTGCGCCACGGCGACACCGACAAGTCGCCCTACGGGCTCGGCACCTACGGCAGCCGCTCGACCCCGGTCTCCGGCGCCGCCGTCTCGCTGGTCTCGCGCAAGGTACGCGACAAAGCGCGGCTGATCGCGGCGCACATGCTGGAGACGCGCCCCGAGGACCTCGGCTGGGAAAAGGGTCGCTGGTTCGTCAAAGGCGACCCCGAGCAGGGGGCGGCGATCGAGGACATCGCCCTGCGCGCCTACAGCGGCGAGTCGCTGCCGACCGGGATGGAGGGCGGCCTCGACGCCCAGATCATCTACGACCCGCCGAACCTCACCTACCCCTACGGCGCCTACATCTGCGTCGTCGATGTCGATCCGGAGACCGCCCAGGTCTCGGTGCGCCGCTTCATCGCGGTCGACGACTGCGGCGTGCGGATCAACCCGATGATCGTCGACGGCCAGATCCACGGCGGCCTCGCCGAGGGCCTCGGCATCGCGTTGATGGAGCTGATCTCCTTCGACGACGACGGCAACTGCCTGAACTCCTCGTTCATGGACTACCTGATCCCGACCTCGATGGAGTGCCCCGACTTCGAGCTGGGCGAGACGGTGACGCCGTGCCCGCACCACCCGATCGGCGCCAAGGGCGTCGGCGAGTCGCCGACCGTCGGCTCGCCTCCGGCGATCGTCAACGCGGTGATCGACGCGCTGCGCCAGGGCTACCCCGACGTCACCCACATCGACATGCCCTGCACGCCGGACCGCGTCTGGGCGGCGATGCAGGGGCGCCCGGAGCCGCCGCAGTGATCTCCACCGAGCTCGACGAGCGCCGGCGTGAGCTGGAGGAGCGGGGCGAGCCCTTCGTCACCGCGACGGTGGTCCGGGTCCTCCATCCGACCAGCGCCCAGCCGGGCGCGGTGGCCCTGGTCCGGGCCGACGGGACGATCGACGGGTTCGTCGGCGGCGTCTGCGCCCAGCACAGCGTCCGCCTCTACGCCCTGCAGGTGATCGAGAACGGCGAGCCGATGATGCTGCGGATCGACCCCGACGCCGAGGACCCCGAGGCCGTCCTGCGGAGCGCCCCGGAAGAACCCCACGCGGGGACCGAGGTCGGCCGCGACGAAGGCATCGTCACCGTCCACAACCCCTGCCTCTCGGGCGGCACGATCGAGCTCTTCCTTGAGCCGGTGCTGCCCCCGCCCCGCGTCCTCGTGGTTGGCGAGTCGCCGATCGTCGAGGCATTGAAGGACCTCGGCCCGCGGCTCGGGCTCGGGATCGTCGCCGGGGCGGGCCGCGAGGCGCCGCACCCGCAGGCCGGCGACCTGGCGCTGATCGTCGCCGCCCACGGGCGCGACGAGGTCGGGACGCTGCGTGCCGGGCTCGAGGCCGACGTCCCCTACATCGGGCTGGTCGCCAGCCCGAAGCGCGGCTCGGCGGTGCTCGAGGAGCTGCGCGAGGCGGGCATCGACGAGGCCGGTGCGGCGCGGATCGAGACCCCGGCGGGGATCGCGATCGGCGCCTTGACTCCACCCGAGGTGGCGCTCTCGATCCTCGTCCGGGTCGTCGAGATGCGCCGCGCCGAAGACGTTCAGGAGCGGGCCGCCGCGCGGGCGGCGGCGAAAGGCGGCGGCGGACCGCAGACCGCGATCGACCCGGTCTGCGGGATGACCGTCGTGGTCCTCGATGACACCCCCTCGCTGGAGCACGACGGCGAGACGATCTACTTCTGCTGCGAGGGGTGCCGGGATCGCCATGCGCAGCAGCTCGCAGCATGAGCG
>MKSH01000070.1:10183-10644 GCA_001898095.1 Solirubrobacterales bacterium 70-9
CCCTCGTCCCCGACGTCGAGACGCTCGGCCAACGGCTGGCGAGCGTCGATTATCTGGTCGACGAGGCGCTCGGCACCTCGATCTTCCTCAGCCTGCGCCTGCCGCAGCCGCTCTTGCTGGAGGGTGAGGCCGGGGTCGGCAAGACCGAGGCGGCGCGCTCGCTGGCGATGGTCCTCGACACGCCGCTGATCCGGCTGCAGTGCTACGAGGGGATCGACGCCGCCGAGGCCCTGTACGAGTGGAACTACCCGCGCCAGCTGCTGGCGATCCGGATGGCCGAGGCGGGCGGCGAGGCGCTGTCGGAGCAGGAGCTGTTCGGGCCCGACTACCTGATCCGCCGGCCGCTGCTGGCGGCGCTCGAGCACCCCGGCCCGCGCCCGGCGGTGCTCTTGATCGACGAGGTCGACCGCGCCGACGACGACTTCGAGGCCTTCCTGCTGGAGCTGCTCGGCGAGGCGGCG
>MKSH01000070.1:11085-19561 GCA_001898095.1 Solirubrobacterales bacterium 70-9
GTGACCGCCGAGCGCTCCGCCAACTTCGCCGCCTCGCTGGCGCTGGTCCGGCCGGAGTCGCGCCGCCGGCTCTACTGGACGGCGCGCGCTGTCTTCGTCTCCGATCCCTCCCAGCTGGGCGCCTTCGACCGCGTCTACGCCGAGGTCTTCGCGACCGCCGACGGGGTGAGCGCCGAGATCCCCGCCGACGCCGAGATGGCCCCGGCGCCGCCCGACGAGCGCGAACGCTCGCAGCCCCCGGCCGACGCCCACAGCAACCGCCACGACGAGTCCTCGCTCGGCACCGGCGCCCACGAAAGCCCGGCGGGCGGCGAGCGCGACCCCGACGAGCAGGAGGTCCAGGTGGCGACCGTCGCCAGCGCCGAGGAGGTCCTGCGCGGCAAACGTTTCGAGGCGCTCGAGCCGGACGAGCTGGCAGCGCTCTACCGGATGATGGCGCGGCTCCGGGTGTCGACGCCGATGCGCCGCACGCGCCGTGCCCGCCACGACCTGCACGGCGAGCGGATCGACCTGCGCCGCACCCTGCGGCAGAGCCTCCGCACCGGCGGCGACCCGATCCGCCTCGCCCGCCGCAAGCGCCGCGTGCAGCGCCGGCGGATGGTCCTGCTCTGCGACATCTCCGGCTCGATGGAGCCCTACGCCCGCGCCTACCTGCAGTTCCTCACCTGCGCCGCGGGCGGCGGGGTGGGACGCGGGCCCTCGGCGAGTCGGCCGGAGGCGTTCGCCTTCGCCACCCGCCTCACCCGGCTGACCCGGGCGCTGCAGTCGCGCCGGCCGGAGCGGGCGATCCAGCGGGCCGCGGCGGCGGCCCCGGACTGGGCCAGCGGCACCCGGATCGGCGAGGCGCTGAAGACCTTCAACGACCGCTACGGCAGGCGCGGGATGGCCCGCGGCGCGGTCGTCGTGATCCTCTCCGACGGCTGGGAGCGGGGCGAGCCGGAGCTGGTCGCGCGCGAGATGGAGCGCCTCGCCCGGGTCGCCTACCGGATCGTCTGGGTGAACCCGCGGGCGGCGGCCAGCGAATTCGCGCCGCAGGCGGGCGGCATGGCGGCGGCGCTGCCGCACTGCGACGCGCTGGTCTCCGGCCACACCCTCGAAGCGCTCGGCGAGGTGATCGACGCGATCGCCGCCGACCGCGCCGCGGACGCGGCGCCGGGGGCGGCGTGGGCCCCGCCCGAGCCGGCTCCCGTCGAAGCGGAGCCCGAGGAGGAGCCGTGGGGCAGCGCAACGCCGGTCCGCGGCAGCTCGGTGGCGATGCCGAGCGGTTACAGCCCGAGCCGCGGCAAGACGACCCCGGGGTGGAGCTGATGGACGACAACGACCCCGATCAGCCGAAGATCTGCATCTACCCGGGCTGCGAGCGCCCGGCTGTCCCGCCCCATCCGATGGGTGGACCGCAGCCGGCGTTCTGCGACCTGGAGGACCACAACGCCCTGTCCGCCCATCTCGAGCGCAAGCGCTTGGCCGCGGCGGCGTCAAACGAGGAGGGAAACGATGGCCGATGAGGCATACCGCGCGGTCTTCCTGCGCATCCACCCGACCGGCAAGATGGTGCTGAGCCTGACCACGGAGGCCGACGGCCACGAGGACGACTACGCCGCCCAGGTCGCCGCCGAGCTCGGCGTGCCGCCGCTCGACGTGAAGGTCGTGAACGCCGACACCGATCGCTTCGGCGTCGGCCACGGCTTCAACGTCGCCCCTTCGGCGGGCGCCCCGGCGGCGATCGCGAAGACCACCGGAAAAATCCTCGACAAGGCGCGCCTGCTGGCCGGCGCCTCGCTCGAGGTCGCGCCCGAGAGCCTCACCTGGGACGACGGCGCCTTCGCCACCGGGGGCGAGGAGCCGCAGGCGGCGACGATCGCCGACCTGGCGATGTACTCGCTCTCCAGTGGCGAGCTGCCGCCGGGGGTCGAGGGCGGGCTCGACGCGCAGACGGTCTACGCGGACTGACGACACCCACGTGCAACGAATCACGACAGGAGAGAGATGACCGATGGTTGAACTGGACCACTCGTTTCACAACGACAAGCCGACCGACTACAACTGGGACGCGATCCTCGACCTCGATCGCCTGATCCCCTGCGTCGAGGGCGGCAAAGTGGTCGAGCGGACCTCGCCCGAGAGCGCCAAAGCCGAGATCCTCGTGAAGATGGGCGCGATGTCGCTGAAATTCGCCGGCACCGTCGAGGTCGCCGAGCGAGACGACGCCGCCCACAAGGCGCTGCTGAAAGTGAAATCGCGCGAGGCGTCCGGCCAGGGCTACGCCAACGCCGACGTCACCTTCACCCTGAACGACGGCGGCGGCGACATCCACACCGCGGCGCAGATCTCCGGCAAAGCGGCCTCGATGGGCGAGGGCGTGATGCAGAGCGTGCTCGACGCGATGATCAAAGAATTCACCAAGACCCTGGAGACGATCTGAGGCACGGTGGCGACGCTTGAGATGGAGCTGATCGACCCCGCCGACATCCCCGAAGACGGCGGGGTCGCCGTCCAGGACGACCCCGGTCGGCCCGTCTTCCGCGGCCTCGAGGGCGACGACTACGTCTGCGCGAACTGCGGCAACCTGCTCGCCACCAAGATGGCCCCCGAGTACATGAACGCGAAGCTGCGGATCCGCTGCGGCAGCTGCCGCAAGATCAACGCGGCGATCGAGGTCGAGGGCGTCGACTACAAAAAAGCGTTCGGGCGCGGCGCCGTCTTCGGCGACAAAGCGGTCGGCGCGGACCGTCGTCCCAAGCCAGGTCCAGGCTGAGCTAAGTGATCGCTTAGGTATCGTGTTGGGCCTGGTGACCCCGCTCATCGCCGATGGTGTGGAGGAGGACCGGCCGATCGGCTTCGGCTCCTTGCGACGCAAGGAGGACGGCCGCTTCATCCGCGGCCTCGGCCGCTACGTCGACGACCTGCAGCTGCCCGGGATGCTCCATGGGGCGATGCTGCGGAGCCCCTTCGCCCACGCCCGCATCGCTTCGATCGACACCACCGCGGCGCTGCAGCACCCGCGCGTCCACGCCGTCCTCACCGGCGCCGACCTGGAGGAGCGGGGGATGGCCTGGATGGGGACGATCTCCGCAGACGTGCAGGCGGTGCTGGCCACCGACAAGGTCCGCTTCCAGGGCCAGGAGGTCGCCTTCGTCGTCGCCGAGGATCGTTACGCGGCCCGCGACGCGCTCGAACTGATCCACGTCGAGTACGAGGAACTGGAGCCGGTGGTCGACGCGGAGCGGGCGCTGGAGGACGGCGCGCCGGTGGTCCGCGACGACCTCGAGGGCCGCACCGACAACCACATCTTCGACTGGGAGGCGGGCGACCGGGTGGCCACCGACCGCGCCTTCGAGGAGGCCGAGGTGGTGGTCGAGCAGGACATGGTGTTTCCGCGCTCGCACCCGGCGCCGGTCGAGACCTGCGGCGCGGTCGCCGAGTACGACACGGTCGCGGGCAAGCTGACGATCCACGCCACCACCCAGGCGCCGCACGCCCACCGCACCCTCTACGCGCGCCTCACCGGCCTGCCCGAGCACCGCATCCGGGTGATCTCCCCCGACGTCGGCGGCGGCTTCGGCAACAAGGTGCCGGTCTATCCCGGCTACGTCTGCGCGGTGGTCGCGGCGATCGTCACCGGCCGGCCGGTGAAGTGGGTCGAGGACCGCTCGGAGAACCTGATGGCGACCGCCTTCGCCCGCGACTACGTGATGCGCGGGGCGATCGCCGCCGACCGCGACGGCCGGATCAAGGCGGTGCGGGTGACGACGCTGGCCGACCACGGCGCCTTCAACGCCACCGCCCAGCCGACCCAGTACCCGGCCGGCTTCTTCCACGTCTTCACCGGCTCCTACGACATCGAGGCCGCGCACTGCAAGGTGACCGGCGTCTACACCAACAAGGCGCCGGGCGGGGTCGCCTACGCCTGCTCGTTCCGGATCGCCGAGGCGGTCTACCTGGTCGAGCGGCTGGTCGACTGCCTGGCCGGCGAGCTGGAGGTCGACCCGGCCGAGCTGCGCAGCGCCAACCTGCTGGCGCCGGAGCAGTTCCCCTACCAGTCGAAGACCGGCTGGGTCTACGACTCCGGCAACTACGAGGCGGCGCTGCGGCGGACGCTGGAGATCGCCGGCTACGAGGAGCTGCGCCGCGAACAGGCGGAGAAGCGCGAGCGCGGCGAGCTGATGGGGATCGGGCTCTCCTTCTTCACCGAGGCGGTAGGCGCCGGCCCGCGCCGGCAGATGGACATCCTCGGGCTGGGGATGAACGACGGCGCCTCGCTGCGGATCGCGCCGAGCGGCCAGGCGCAGCTGGCGATCAGCGTGCAGACCCAGGGCCAGGGGCACGAGACCACCTTCGCCCAGATCGTCGCCCACGAGCTGGGGATCCCGCCGGAGGAAGTCGACGTCGTCCACGGCGACACCGACACGACCCCCTACGGGCTCGGCACCTACGGCTCCCGCTCGACCCCGGTGTCGGGCGCCGCCGCGGCGCTCGCCGCGCGCAAGGTCCGCGACCGCGCCCGGCTGGTCGCCGCGGCGATGCTGGAGGCCTCGCCCGACGACCTCGAGTGGGAGAACGACCCGCCCTCGCGCCCCGCCCGCTGGTTCGTCAAGGGCGACCCGGAGAAGGGGGCGACGATCCAGGAGATCGCGGCCGCCTCGCGCGGCTCGCTGCCGCTCCCCGAGGGAGTGGAGACCGGGCTCGACGCGGAGGCCGTCTACGACCCGCCGAACCTCACCTTCCCCTTCGGCGCCTACCTCTGCGTGGTGGACGTCGACCCGCGGATCGGCAAGGTGACGGTGCGCCGCTTCATCGCCGTCGACGACTGCGGCGTGCGGATCAACCCGATGATCGTCGAGGGCCAGATCCACGGCGGCCTCACCGACGGGGTGGGGATCGCGCTGATGGAGATGATCGCCTTCGACGACCACGGCAACTGTCTCGGCGGCTCGCTGATGGACTACCTGATCCCGACCGCGGTCGAGGTGCCCGACTGGGAGACCGACTTCACCGTCACCCCGTCCCCGCACCACCCGCTCGGCGCCAAGGGGGTGGGGGAGTCGGCGACGGTCGGTTCACCGCCTGCTGTGGTGAATGCCGTGTGTGACGCACTCGCCCCGTTCGGGGTGCGTCACATGGACATGCCCTGCACGCCGTCCCGGGTCTGGGAGGCGATGGAGGGCCGCGCGGCGCCGCCGCGCTGAAGCCAGCCCGCGGCCAGCACGATCATCAGCACCCCGTAGGCGATCACGATGATGCCGACCGCGAGGACGAGCCAGCCGATGAAGCCGATCGTCGAGATCCCGGTCAGTTCTTCGTAGTTGCCCTGCTGGTTCTCCAGCACCGGGACGACGTCCTGGCTGAAGTAGTCGCGCACGTCGGGGGCGGTCTTGATCGGGGTGCCGGCGAAGTTCGTGGCGCCGTTCATGTCCGGCACTTCGTTCCAGCCGCCGGTCACCGCGGGGGCGTTTTCGATCGTCTGCGCCAAGGCCGGCACCGCGCCCAGGGCGGGTTTGAGGAATTCTTCGACTTCGGGCAGTTCGGCGCTCACGGCGGAGAGCGGCAGCGCCTGCAGCAGGCCGAGCACGTGGGGGAAGTTTTTCTGCAGCGCCGCCACCACTTCGGCTTCGCTGAGGCCGGTGCCTTCGGCGACGAAGGCGATCAGTTTCGGCACCTCGGCGGCGGCGCCGCCCTGTGGGGTCATGATCGGGTCCTCGGTGTTCACGATCGTCGAGACCATGTCGATCCCGGTCCGGTCGCCTTCCACCCGCTGCGCGGCGAAGGCCGGTTCGAGGCCGTCGAGCAGCTTCTGCCCGTGGTTCACGCGCGGGATCAGCGCCAGCGCCAGGACCAGGCCGACGACGATCACGCCGACCCCCGGGACGACGCTGGCGGCGGCGATCCGCTCACCGCGGCTGGGCGAGCCCCAGAGGTTGCGGGCGATCATCGCCGCGGCGAAGAGGACGACGATGCCGGCGATGATCAGCAGCACCGGGGCGATCCAGTTCACCTGCGAGGTGCCGTCGAGACTTTCGAAGTTCGACTGCTGGGCGCCGACCGCCGGGATCAGGTCGTCTTTGAAGTAGTCGCGCAGCTGCGGCACCGTCTTCACCGGGGTGCCGTCGAAGCGGGTCAGCCCTTCGATCCCGGGGATGTCTTCCCAGCCTTCGGTGACTTTCGGCAGGTTGGTGATCGCCTGGGTGATCGCGGGGAAGTTTTCTTTCAGCGCCGCGGTCAGCTGTTCCGGCGTCACCCCGAGCGCTTCCTCGAGGAATTCCTCCAGCGCCGGGAGTTCTTCGGCGGTCGCCGAGAGCGGCAGCGCCTCCAGCAGGCCGAAGGTGTGGGGGAAGGTTTTCTGGACCAGCGCCACCGCTTCGGCTTCGGAGATGTGCTCCGTTTCGGCGACGTAGGCGATCACCGCGGGCACCTCTTCGGAGGCGCCGCTGGTCGGCGTCATCAGCGGGTCCGCCATGTTGACGTCCTTGGAGATGAAGTTGATCCCGGCGACGTCGGCGCCGATCCGCGGCGTGGTGAAGGCCGGCTTCGCCCCGTCGAGGACCTTCTGGCCGGCGTCCAGGCGGGGGATCAGCTGCAGGGACAGCACCACCGCGGCGACCAGGAGGCCGACGCCGAGCACGATCACCCACTGCAGGATCGGGCTGCGGTCGGCGACCTTCCCGGCCATGGTCAATCGCCTCCCGGGGGTAGCTGGCCGTCGATCCGCACCTCGATTTCGTCGAGCACCTTCAAGGTGCCGAAGAGGGCCGAGTAGGGCTTGATCCCGAAGTCCGTCTGCTTCAGCTTGGCGCTGCCGCTGAGCTTGCCGTCGGCGTCGGCCTGCAGCTCGAAGGTGATCGGCTGCACCTTGCCGAGCAGGTCGAGCTCACCGTTCACCGTCAGCGGGCCGCCGTTGGCGCTCGGCTCGACGCTCGAGGAGTGGAACTCGATCGTGCCGCCCTTGAGGACGTCCTCGGCTATGGACTGCTTGATCGAGGATTTCTCGTCGTCGCCGAGCGCCATCACGCCGCCGGTCCCCTCGGTCACCTCGAGCGAGCTGGAGTCGGCGGTCAGCGCGACCGTGGTCGAGGCCGGGTCGGCGCCGACGTCGAGCGTGCCGCTCCAGGAGGTGACCTCGATCGTGAGGTTGTGGCCCGCCTTTGCGGCGGCGCCGCCCTTGCGCGTGTGGACGCTCAGCGTGGCCTCTTGCGGCCCGAGCTCGTATTTCCCCGTGGCGATCGACATCTCCAACCCGGCCGAGAACCTAGCCCGCCGGTTTCGCCAATGCCAGATGGACTAAGGGAATGCTTAGGTCACGCTGTCCAGAGCGCTCTGGCACGCCTACGATCACCCCATGGGAGCGACCGACCAGGGTGTCGCGGGAGCGCCGTTCGTCTGCGGGCTGGTGTTGGCCGCGGGCGGCTCGCGCCGGCTCGGGCAGCCGAAGCAGCTGCTCGCCTACGGCGAGGGGACGCTGCTCGACCACGTGCTCGGCACCGCCCGGGCCTGCTCCTTCGACCAGTCCTTATGCGTGCTCGGCGGCGGCGCGAAGGGGGTGCGGGAGGAGGTCGACCTGGGCGGCTTCGAGGTGGTCGTGAACGAAGCTTTCGGCGCGGGCTGCTCGTCCTCGATCGCGGCGGCGCTGGCCGCGGTCGACCCGCGCGCCGAGGTGCTGGTGCTGATGCTCGGCGACCAGCCGGGGGTGCGCGCCGCGAGCGTCGCCGCCCTGCTGGCGGGCAAGGGCGAGGCGCCGATGGCGGTCTGTGAGTACGAGGACGGCCGCGGACACCCGCTCGCCTTCTCGCGCTCCATGTTCAGCGACCTCTCGAACCTGCACGGCGACAAGGGCGTCTGGCGGTTGATGGACCAGCTCGGCGACGCGGTGGCCACGGTGCCGGTCCGCGGCCCCATCCCCCTCGACGTCGACACCTGGGAGGACTATGAAGCCGTCCTCGACGCCTACCGGGGAGCGCCGGCGCGATGAACATGTCGGGGATGTCGATGGGCGGCGATGCGTCCGGGCACGGGATGGCGATGGGGCACATGGCCTCCACCCACGCGAGCGCCAACCTGCTGCCGGAATGGCTGGGGATCCTCGGCGCGGTGATGTTCCTGCTGATCGCCGGCGCCCACCTCGGCCACCTGGCGATGACCCACGGCGAGCGCCGGCCCTGGCACGTCCTCCACGTCGGCATGGCGATCGGGATGGCCTTCATGTACGCGCCGTCGCGGATCGACCCGCTCACGATCCAGGCCGAGCTCTGGCAGCTCCTCTTCGCCGGCGCCGCCGCCCTCGCCGCTCTGCGCTGGTTCGCCGGCTACCTCGGCGCCGCCGCCGACAACCCGCTCTGGCTGCTCACCGCGATCGACCTCGGCGCGATGGTCTACATGTGGTCCCCGGGCTCCTTCGTCGGGGCGATGACCTGGACCCTGGTCGCCTACCTCACCGTCGAGGCGGGCCTCTGGGTCCTGAACGCCTACCGCGTGATCGACCGCG
>MKSH01000070.1:19733-20259 GCA_001898095.1 Solirubrobacterales bacterium 70-9
CGTCGACATCCCGAGCCGTCGCGAGGTCGAGCGCCTGCTGCGGGCGCGGGGGGAAGGGGCTGGTCTCGATCTACCTGCCGACCACCCCGATCACGCCCGACGCCGAGGCCGATCGGATCGCCTTCAAGAACCTCGCCCGCGAGGCGCTCGAGGAGTTGCGGGCGCGCGGCCTCCACGCGCACGAGGTGGAGGCGATCGAGGCGGAGCTCGACGACCTCCACGACGACGACGCCTTCTGGGCGGTGCTCGCCCACAGCCTCGCCGTCTTCGCCGCCCCCGACGGCCTGCGCACCTTCCGGCTGCCGAACCGGCTGACCGAGGGCGCCCACGTCGGCGACCGCTTCTTCGTCAAGCCGCTGCTGCGGGCGGTGACGTTCCCGCAGACGGCGTTCGTGCTGGCGCTCGCCGAGGGCTCGGTCCGCCTGCTCGAGGTGACGCCGGACCTGCCGACCTTCGCGGTAGCGGTGCCCGACCTGCCGAAGAGCGCCGCCGACGCGGCGGGCAAGGCGTCGATCGCCGATCGCTC
>MKSH01000070.1:20343-30837 GCA_001898095.1 Solirubrobacterales bacterium 70-9
CAGCCGATCGACGGGATCTTCCGCGGCGTCAACACCTACCCGCACCTGGCGGGGCCGACGATCGAGGGCAGCCCCGAGGGCCGTGCCGACGCCGAGCTCGGCGAAGCCGCCCGGGCGATCCTCGACGCGATCTACGCGGAGGAGCTGCGCGACCTCGGTGCGCTGTTCGAGCAGCGCTCCGCCGCCGGTCGCACCGCGGTCGAGATCAACGACCTCGGCCGCGCCGCCACCTTCGGCGCCGTCGACACCCTCTTCGTCGACATCGACTCCACCGTCCCCGGCACCGTCGACGAGGAGACCGGCGCGGTCGCCCTTGACGACGAGGGGGGTCCCGGCGACTATGGCGTCGTGGACGAGATCGCCCGTCGCGTGCTGCTCGCCGATGGCACCGTCCTCGCCGTGCGCGCCGCCGAGGTCCCCGGCGATGGTCCCGCCGCCGCGATCCTGAGGTATCCGGTCTGATGGCGGCGGGCGCGGCAGGCGGCCGTCCGGTCCTGATCGCCTACGACGGCTCCGACCAGGCGAAGGGCGCGATCGCCGAGGCGGGCCGCGTGCTCGGCCCCGGTCGGCGCGCCGTCGTCCTCACCGTCCGCGGGGAGATCGAGAGCTACGACTTCGCCGGCCTCGGCGGCGCCACCACGCTCGACCCGGCGACGGTCTCGGCGATGCAGGACGCGGCGCAGAACGAGGCCACCGTCGTCGCCGAGGAAGGGGCGGAGCTCGCCCGCGCGG
This sequence comes from Solirubrobacterales bacterium 70-9, assembly GCA_001898095.1. GTDB lineage: Bacteria > Actinomycetota > Thermoleophilia > Solirubrobacterales > 70-9 > VAYN01. Next base: position 21,076 of record MKSH01000070.1, read on the forward strand.
CAGGATTCGACGCCGAGGCCCGGGTCGAGGTCGGCCCGACGCCGTGGCAGGAGATCATCGGCGCCGCCGACCAGCTCGACGCCGAGGTGATCGCGATCGGCTCCCGTGGCCGCACCGGCCTGAAAAAAGTCCTCCTCGGCAGCGTCGCCTCGGCGGTCGCCCAGCACAGTGGCCGCAGCGTCCTGATCGTCCACCCCGACGCCGGCGCCTAGCGCCTCAGGAATTCCGCAGCGCGGCGAGCAGGCTCGCGGGTGAGCCGGGGTCGATCTCGCGCGGCTCGGCGGTGAAGTCGTGCTCGGAGCCGAGGGCGTAGAACTCGCGCAGCTCGGTCGACTCGATCACGTCGGCGATCCGCTCGTGGCGCTCCTGCTCCTGTTCGGCGACCGCGGCGGCGCCCGCCTCGAGGTCGGCCGGGTCGAGGTCGACGAAGCCGACGGTGAGGATCTCGCTCGGGTCGGAGAGGGAGGTCGCGGTGAAGACGCGGGCGGGGACGCCGAAGCCCTTTTCGGCCTCCCAGGCGCGGGTGAAGTCCTCGATGGTCTTCCCCGGCTTCAGCTTGCGGCGGAACACGGCGACGATCATGCGGGCAGCCTACGCGCTGTCGGCGGAGGAGCAATCGGCAACGTTGGGGCGTTGTGGATCTGGGACGGGACCGTCCCCGGCTGCAGGCGCCCGGAAGCACGCCGTCCCGGGCCAGGCGGCGGAATCGATCATCTAGGCTCGGTCGAGGGATCCGACGAAGGGGGACGAGGTGGCGAACATCGAGCCGGGTGACATCGACGAGGCGGTCCTTCCCAGCGGGGAAGGATGCGAAGAGTGCATGGCGACCGGCGAATGGTGGCTGCACCTGAGGCGCTGCGCGGCGTGCGGTCACATCGGCTGTTGCGACAACTCGCCTAACCAGCATGGGACCCGGCACGCGGAGGCGTCCGGGCACCAGGTGATCCATAGCTTCGAGCCGGGCGAGGACTGGTTCTACGACTACCGTTCCGAGCAGTTCTTCGAAGGCCCGGCGCTGGCGCCGCCCGACAGCCACCCGCTCGAGCAAGGCGTCCCCGGCCCGCAAGGAGCGGTGCCGCCGGACTGGCAGTCGAAGCTCAACCCCTGAGCGAGCAGCGGGCCGGGTAACACCTGGCGCTCGGCCGGACATCTACCTATTGGATGACCACCATCGCGGGCCAGGCTCAGGCTGACGACGACATCTACCGCGGGCGCTTCGAGGCCTGCTTCGACCAGCACTACCTGGCGATCTTCGCCTTCGCCGCGCGCCGGGTCGCCGCAGGCGAGAGTGCCGAGGACGTGGTCGCCGACACCTTCGCGATCGCTTGGCGCAGGCGCGATCGCATCCCGGACCCGGCGCTGCCCTGGCTCTACGCGATCGCCGCCAACGTGATCGCGAACCAGCGTCGCTCGACCGGCCGCCGCCGCAATCTCGACCAGCGCCTCGCCGAGGAGGCGGGGGTTCGGCCCCATGGGGGCGACCCGGCCGACTCGCTCGCCGGACGTGACGAGCTGGCGGCCGCGTTCGCCGGGCTGGCGGAGGCCGATCGTGAGCTGCTGCGGCTGGTGGCCTGGGAGGGACTCTCGGCCCGGGACGCCGCCCTGGTGGTCGGCTGCTCGCCGGGCGCCGCGCGGGTGCGCCTCCATCGCGCCCGTCGCAAGCTCGCAAAGGAACTGAAGAACGCCGGAGACGGGGCCGCCGAGGCACCTCGGACCTCCGCCCGGCCGGCCGAGGAGGGCTCATGAGGCATGCCGATGACACCGACGTCCTGACCCAGCTGCGGCTGGCCGACCCGGTCGACATGGCCGAGCTGGAGCGCGCCGTCGCGCCGCTGCGGGCGCGGATCAAGCAGCGCGCGATCGAGCAGGGCAGCGTGCCCGGCGAGCCGATCCCGGCCGGCGACCGGGCGGCCCTCGAAGCGGGTGCCCGGCCGGCCGGCGACCGCTCGCGCCGCCGTCGCCGGCATGCCCTCGGCCTCGCCTCCTTCGCCTGCGCCGCCGCCCTCGCCGTGGTCGTCTTCTTTTCCGGCGGCTCGATCAAGTCCGTCGGCGACGGCGCCTACCCGGGCTTCGCCGAGGCGGCGGTCAAGGTCGCCGAAGCCAACCCGCGCCTGCTGGTCACGGCGCCGGGCTGGAAGATCGTCGAAGCCAGAAGCTTCAAGGCGACCAACGGTCAGCTCATGCTCTCGAACGGAAAGCAGCAGGTCCACCTCTCCTGGGGACCCGCCGCCTTCTACCGGGAGTCGATCAAGCGGATCCACGACGGACCGGGGCGCCAGGTGGGCAGCGCGACGATCGCCGGCCGCAAGGCGACCGTGGTCTACGAGCAGCGCCCCGCCTTCGGCACCTACGCCGAAACGATCTTCCCGCCCGAAGGCGGCATCTCGGTCGAGCTCGACGGAGCGTTCGCCGAACCCGAATGGGAACGCCTGATGGCGAGCGTGCGGGCGGTCGGCGTCGAAGATTGGCTGCGGGCGATGCCGGCCGAAATCCTCCCGCCGGCGGCGATCTCGGGCGAGATCACGAAGATGCTCCGTGGCGTCCCGGTCCCGCCCGGTTTCGATCCCACCGCGGCGGTCTACCCGACCCAGCTCACCAACCGCTTCCAGGCGGCGAAGCGCCTTACCCAGGCGCTCACCTGCAGCTGGGTGGAACGCTGGCGCGACGCACGCAGCGGCGGCGACGCGGCGGGCGCCAAGGAAGCTGTCGATGCGATGGGGAGCGCCGCTCACTGGCCGGTGCTCCTCCAGATGGTCCGCGAAAAGGGCTACCGCGGCGACACTCTGCCGGCGCCGGGCTACCTGTGGCCGACGTCGATCATCACGATCGGGCGCCAGATGGCCGCGGGCCAGGTCGAGACCGAACGGGCGGCGACGAAGCTCGGCGGTCGGGTGACCGCGGAAGGCTTCTCGATGCCGAAGGGCGCCTATCCGCCCGCCGCCGTGACCTGCTTCCCGCCGCCCGGGTCCCCCTAGTCCTGCGGCCGGTAGGGGCCTGCTTCGGCCCCTTCCTGTGCTGGTTCGTCGACATGGCCGCCGTCGGTGCCGAGGGTAGTCCTCGCCTGACCCGCAATTCGGGCGCCGTGACTAGTAACCGCCCCCGCCGCCGTAGCCGCCCGAGCTTTCTTCCGCTTCTTCGCCTTCTTCCGGGGCGCTCGCCTTGCCTTCGACCGCCGTGCCCGATTCATCGAGGACGAACCAGATGCCGTCGAGTTCCTGGCCGTTCGCTTCGCCGGGGCCGCTGTCGCCGGAGAAGGTATAGAGCGGGTGGCCTTCGTAGGTGACCTGCATCGTCCCGTCTTTGCGCTTGGTCGTGCCGAGGGCGGAGGACATCGCGCCTTCGCCGGCGCTCGGCTTGCCTTCGGTGACGACCGGCGGCCAGGCCGCTTCGCATTCGCCGTAGCAAGTCGAGGTGGTGCCTTTGTCGGGCGTGTAGATGTAGACGGTCATGCCTTCGGAGTCGACCAGGACCGAGCCGAGGCCGCCGACTTCGGCCGCGTTGATGGTGCCGGAGCCGCCGCCTTCGCCGCCGGTCGTGGCGCTCGCGTTTTCGGAACCGCCGGGTTCCGAGGTCGAGTTGGAGCTGGAGCTGCTCGAGCCGCCGCACCCGGCGATCACGACTGCGGCGAAAATCGCCAGCAGCGCTCCGATGAAAATGGCCCTGTTCCTCATCGCTACCTCCTTTGAAGTGACTGCGCGGGATACGCAGGCGGCGGGAGGCGGGTTCAGGCGTCGGTGAGGATCTCGACCTGGGTCGCGAGCTCCTCGCCGCGCAGCGCGTGGATCGCGAAGCCCGGCGGGCCGCCGTAGGAGGTGACCGTTTCGGCGCCGAAGTCGGGGCGCACCGGCAGGTAGGTGCAGGGAGCGGCGAGGACGGGCCGGCCGGCGAGGGTGGAGACGGTGACCCGGTGGAGGTGACCGCCGACGATCGCCTTCACCTGCGGGTGGCGGGCGATCACCGCGGCCAGCACCTCGCGCTCGGCCGGCGGCATGATCACGTTGTCCCAGTCGGGCATCGTCGTGACCAGCGGCGGGTGGTGCATGGCGACGATCGCCGGCTTCGGCGAGGCCGCCAGCTCGCCGTCGAACCGCTCCAACTGCCCCTGGTCGAAGCCGCCGCGGTCCTCGCCGGGGATCATCGAATCGATCACGACCAGGCGCAGCGGCCCGAGGTCGACCGCGTAATCGATCACCGCGTCGCCCTCGCCCGGGATCCCGAACGACGCCCGCATCGTCGCCCGATCGTCATGGTTCCCCGGCAGCACGTAGATCGGCACCCCCAACTCGCCGATCAGCTCCCGCGCCAGCGCGTACTCCTTCTTCGACCCGTGCTCGGAGACGTCCCCGGTGACGAGCACCGCCCCGATCGGATCCGGCACCCGCCCCAGCGCCGCCACCACCGCCCGCAGGCAAGCCTTCGACTTCACTCCGTGCTTGGCCTTCTCGCCAAGGTGCGGGTCACTGATCTGGGCGAGGAGAAAGGGCGCGGCCAAGGCGCGGACCCTAGATGGTCGGGGGTGCGGTGTCGGGCTGGGGAAGGGACGGGGAAGGGGACGAGCGAGGGACGGCCAGGGGACCCGGCCCTCTCGTAGGCGGTCCGGGCAGGCTGTGACCGCCTACGAGAGGGCCGGGCCTCGGGGGGAGGGCGAGGGCGCAGGTCCCGTGCGGGTCGCGGCGGAGGGTCGTGAGGGGGACGCCGGGAACCCCACGTTCCCCGAGGGAAGACGCCACGAAGTGACCCTTCCGCGAGGGCCGAGATGTCGACGGGCCGGAAAGCGCTCCATATCAGCGCTTTTCGGCCCGTCGACCTGGGGGCGTCGCGGAGGCGTGACGTCACTCCCCGGGAGGCGCGCGGGACCTGCGCGCTTCCTGCCGAGAGCCTCACGTCCCTGGGCGTCTCGCGGCAAGCGGGCAGCCTGCCAGGGCCGCCGCGAGACGCCCGGGACGGCCCGACCCCGGCCGCAGGGGCCCCGAGGTGCGCCGTCGGTAGCGTTGGCGGCGATCGTGATCGAGCCGTTCGTCGACATCGAGTGGGTTCGGGCGCACCGCGACGAGGTGGTGCTCGCCGACAGTCGCTGGTACGCCGACGGTCGGTCCGGCCGCGACGCCTACGTGGGCGGGCACGTTCCCGGGGCGGTATTCGTCGACCTCGACGAGGCGCTGACCAGGCATGAGGACGCGGCGGTCGGTGGCCGCCATCCGCTTGCCGAGCCGGAGGATTTCGCCGCCGCGATGGCGGCGCTCGGGGTCGGCGACGAGGACACCGTGGTCGCCTACGACGACGCCGGCGGTGTGATCGCCGCCCGTCTTGTCTGGATGCTCCGCGCGACCGGCCACGAAGCTGCGCTCCTCGACGGCGGCCTCGCCGCCTGGCCCGACGCCCTCGAAACCGGAGACGCCACCGAGTGCGTTCGCACTTCCCCGTCCTCGGTAAGGGAAAGTGCGAACGCACCGGTGCGGGGTGGGTTTACGGTGCGGGCGTGGCCGGCGGATCGGCTCGCGTCGATCGACGAGGTCGCGGCCATCGCCTCGTCGGGTGGGACCGTGCTCGACGCGCGGCCCGCCGATCGGTTCGCCGGCGCTCCCGACGACCTCGATCCGCGGCCGGGGCACATCCCCGGCTCGCGCAACGTCCCCTGCCGCGAGAACCTCGACCCCTCCGGGCGGCTGCTCCCGGTCGACGACCTGCGCGCGCGCTTCGGTGTCGAGGATGCGACCGAGGTCATCTCCTCCTGCGGCTCCGGCGTCACCGCCTGCCACAACCTGCTGGCGATGGAGCATGCCGGGCTCGGGCGCGGTCGCCTGTTCCCCGGCTCTTGGTCGCAATGGAGCCGCGATCCCGCCCGGCCTGTACAGAAGGGCGCCGGCTGACGGTTGCGACCGGGTAGGTTCTTAGAACCGACCCAACTTCAGTCTGCGAGGGAGTCAGATGAGCGATTACGCAGTGGTCAATCCCGCCACCGGGGAGACGATCAAGGAGTACCCGACGATCAGCGACGACGCGCTGCGCGAGGCGATCGCCCGCGCCGACGCCGCCTACAAATCGTGGTCGCACTCCTCCACCGTGGCCGAGCGCGCGGCGCTGATCCGCAAGGTCGGCGACCTGCACAAGGAGCGCGCCTCCGAGCTCGGCCAGATCATCGCCCGCGAGATGGGCAAGCCGATCGGCGAGGCCGTCGGCGAGGCCGACTTCGCCGGCGACATCTACCACTTCTACGCCGACAACGCCGAGGAGTTGATGGCCGACGAACCGATCAAGTTGCTCGGCGGCGACGGCACCGCGGTGATCCGCCGCAGCACCTACGGGACGGTGCTCGGGATCATGCCGTGGAACTACCCCTACTACCAGGTGGCCCGCTTCGCCGGACCGAACCTGATCATCGGCAACCCGGTCCTGCTGAAGCACGCGCCGCAGTGCCCGGAATCGGCCGAGGCGATGCAGGGCATCTTCGACGAGGCCGGGTTCCCCGCGGGCACCTACGAGAACATCTACGCGACGAACGAGCAGATCGAGTGGGTGATCGGCGACCCGCGCGTGCACGGGGTCTCGGTGACCGGCTCCGAGCGGGCGGGGGCGGCCGTCGCCGAGATCGCCGGGCGCAACCTGAAGAAGGTCGTGCTCGAGCTCGGCGGGTCGGACCCGTTCATCGTCCTCGCCACCGACGACGTCGGCGCGGTCGCCGAGCAGGCCGCCGCGGCGCGCTTCGAGAACGCCGGCCAGGCCTGCAACGCGGCGAAGCGCTTCATCGTCAAGGACGAGTACTACGACGAGTTCGTCGCCAAGCTGAAGGACCAGATCGGCGGGATCAAGAAAGGCGACCCGGCGAGCGAGGACACGACCCTCGGGCCGCTCTCCTCGAAGGTCGCCGCCGACCGCCTGGAGGACCAGATCAAGCGGGCGATCGACGGCGGCGCCGAGGTCGTGGTCGGCGGCGGTCGCGACGGCAACTACTTCGAGCCGACGATCCTCGCCGGGATCGAGCAAGGCTCGGACGCCTCCCAGGAAGAGTTCTTCGGCCCGATCGCGCAGGTCTACAAGGTCGGCTCCGAGGAGGAGGCGCTGAGCCTCGCCAACGACACCCAGTTCGGGCTCGGCTCCTACGTGATCACGAACGACTCCGAGCAGGCCGAGCGGGTCGCGAACGCGATCGAAGCGGGCATGGTCTACGTCAACATCGTCGGCGCGGACGCCCCGGAGCTGCCCTTCGGCGGCTTCAAGCGCTCCGGCTTCGGCCGCGAGCTCGGCCGCTTCGGCGCCGACGAGTTCGTCAACAAGAAGCTGATCCGGGTCGGCTAGCCCCCCGGTGCGTTCGCAGTTGGCCACACATGGTGTGGCCAACTGCGAACGCGGTCAGCCGGCCCGGGGTCGGGCGAGGCGGGTGACGAGGAGGAGGCCGGCGCCGGTCGGGGCCAGCGCCTCCTCCGTCCGCCGGTCGGCGCCGGCGAGTGTGCGGAGGTCGGCGACCTCGTCGGCGTGGGAGATGACGTTGTCGACGGCGAGCAGGCCGCCGGGGCGAAGCACGCGGACGAGGTCGGCCCAGTAGCCGGGGTAGGCGGGGCGTTCGGCATCGAGGAAGACCATGTCCCAGGAGGACTCGGGCGAGCCAGAGAGGGCGGCGCCGGCGTCTTCGCGGCGGAGCTCGACCGTGCCCTCGAGCCCGGCGGCGGCGAGGTTGGCGCGCGCCTCCCCGAGCCGCCCCTCGTCGAGGTCGACGCTCACCATCGCGCCCTCGTTGGCGGCGACCGCGGCGGCGAGCCAGATCGTCGAGTAGCCGTTCGAGCTGCCGAGCTCGAGCAGCCGCTTCGCCCCGGTAGCGAGCACCAAGAGGTGCAGGAGGCGGGCCGAGTCCGGCTCCAGGTTGCGCCGGCGCTCCCGGCGATCGGCCCGGCCGGCATCGAAATCGACCCCTTCCCGGTGGAGCTGGTCGAGCAGCGCCTCCAGCCGCGCGTCCATGGCCGGCAGCATAGAGCCGCCGGGCGGATCCCCCGACTACTCGACGGCTTTCACTCGAGCGGCTCGACCGGAGCGAGGGCCATCGCCGCCGACATCCCGGCGTCGACCGCGAGCACCACCCCGGTGATCCACCTGGCCGCCGGGCCGGCGAGGTAGGAGACCGCCGCGGCGACGTCCCAGGCGTTGCCCTCGGTCTTCAGCAGGGAGCTGCGCCGGCGGACGTCGCGCATCTCGGGGGAGATCTTGTCGGCGATCATCGGGGTCCAGACCATCCCCGGGGCCACCGCGTTGACCCTGACCCCGGCTTCGCCGTGGTGCTGAGCCATCAACCGTGTCAACTGGGCGATCGCTCCCTTGGAGGTGCCGTAGGCGACGGTCGGGTACCCGCCCAGAAGGCCGGCGGTCGAGGAGAGGTTGACGATCGAGCCGCCGCCGCGGGCGGACATACGGGGGACGCAATGTCGGCTCATCAAGACCATCGTCCTCACGTTGACCCTCATCGTCTCGTCCCAGCCGTCGAGGTCGACGTCGACCACCGTCCCTGGCGCGCCAAGGATCCCCACGTTGTTGACCAGGATCGACGGCAGGCCGAGATGGTCCTCGACGGCGGCGATCGTCTCTCGGCAGGCCTCCTCCTCGTTCACGTCGCCGAGGAAGATCGCCGCGGCGCCGCCCTCGGCTTCGATCGCGGCAAGCGTCCGGTCGGCGGCCTCGGCGTCGCGGTCGACGATCGCGACCTTGGCCCCGCCGGCGGCCAGCAACCGCGCGCAGGCAGCGCCGATGCCCGGTCCCGACAGGTGCGTTCCGGCTCCGGTGACCACCGCCACCGCGTCGGAGAGGTCCGCGCTTTCTGCTGCCACGGCGGTGGCGCCGCCCTCGATCGGAACATCCACTCCCATGACCTCCTCTTCGCCTACCGAACGCATCTTCATATACTAAGCGGCAGCTAATATATCTAGCTTGGTTAGGGTGTAAAGGAGAAGAGATGAAGCTCGAGCAGGTCCGACAGCAGCTGACGACGCCGTTGGATGCTCCGGCCTACGGACCGGGGCCGTTTTTCTTTTATGGCCGGGAGTTCTTCACGATCGAGTACCGGACCGACCTCCAGGCCGCCCGTCGCCTGGTTCCCGAGCCGCTGGTACTGCGCGATCCGATCGTCCGCTTCGAGGTCGTGAAGATGCCCGATGCGCTGACCTTCGGCGCCTACGTCGAGGCGGGCCAGACGCTGGCGGTCGAGTTGGCCGGCGAGCCAGGTCAGTTCGCCCTCAGCATGTACCTCGAGAACCACCCGGCAATCGCGGGCGGGCGGGAGGTGGCGGGGTTTCCGAAGAAGCTTGGCTCGCCGCAGCTGTTCGTCGACAACGACGTGCTGGTCGGCCAGCTCGATTACGGAACCCAGCGCGTGGCTACCGCGACGATGGCCTACAAACGGGCGACCCTGGAGGCCGCGGAGGCGAAGGCGGAGCTGAGCGCGCCGCTCTATCTCCTGCATCGGATTCCCTGGTACGACGGTCGCGGTCCCCGCATCTCGGAGCTCTTGCGGCTGCCGCCTTCGGACGCGACCAAGGTGGTCGGCGGTTGGACCGGGCCGGCCCGGCTGCACCTGATCCCGCATGTCCTCGCCCCGGTCGCCGACCTGCCCGTCCTCGAGATCGTCCGGGCGACGCACATCGTCGCCGACTTCACCTACGGGCCGCTCGAACTGGCCCACGACTACCTGGACGGTTGAGTTGAGCGAGGAAATTCCGCTCAGCCGCGACGGGCGCGCCACGGAGCTCGCCCATCGCCGCATGCGCTCGGCGATCCTGC
>MKSH01000070.1:30973-31317 GCA_001898095.1 Solirubrobacterales bacterium 70-9
AAGACCTTTACTCGCTGCGCCTCCTGGTCGAAACCGTGGCGGTCGGCGTAACCGTGCCGCAGCTGCGGCCCGAGGAACTGGCCGAGCTCCGCGGGCTCCTGGCGCAGATGAACCACCACGGCGTCCGACGCGACTTCGACCGGACCGAGATCCCGCACCGCCGTTTCCACGGTCTGCTCGTCGCCGGGGCCGGGGCGCGGACCACGAAGCTCGTTCAACGACTCTTCGATCACGCCGAGCGTTACCGCCGCGCCTACAGCACTCTGGACGAGTCGGTCTTCACGATCTCCGCCGACGACCACCGGCAGCTGTTCGAGGCGGCGTCGGCGGGGGACGCGGCTCGC
>MKSH01000070.1:31339-31501 GCA_001898095.1 Solirubrobacterales bacterium 70-9
TCGACCCGGGCACCTGAAGCTGGCTCGCGAGATGGCGCTGGCGCAGGCCGAGGAACTCCCCCGGTTCTGACCGGGACCAAGCAAGGAGGATGCAGCATGTACCTGGCTCGTTCAATCACGTCAGCGACCTATGGCCCGGAGGGTCGGGTGCTCGCTTCACCA
>MKSH01000070.1:31556-36612 GCA_001898095.1 Solirubrobacterales bacterium 70-9
GTGCGGGCTCATCGCCGACCGCGGCACGGCGCATCGCCGGCGCCGTGATCCCAGGCAGCATGGCGGCGGCGATCGCCGCGGGTCCGATGTTCACCGAGGCGGCGCTGGCTGCTCTCGACGCCCCCGCCGAGGATGCCGTGCTTGGTCCTGACCCGGAGCTCGGCGCGGCGCTCGATCCCTCCGGCTATCGCGACTACATGATCTTCGCCGGGCACTTCTCCTATGGCTACCGCAAACAAGACGTGCCGGTGCCGGACGTGATGTACGAGTTTCCGGTCGCCTATCTCGGCAATCCCGCCTCGTTCATCGGGCCGGGGGATGAGGTCCCTTGGCCCTCCTACACCGAGTGGATGGACTACGAGCTCGAGCTCGGCATCGTGGTCGGCGGCACCGGCAGCGATCTGACCCCGGAGCAGGCAACGGACCGGATCTTCGGGTTCACGATTCTCAATGACTTCAGCGCCCGCGACATCCAGATCAAGGAGATGACCGGCCGGCTCGGCCCCTGCAAGGGCAAGCACTTCGCCTGCGCGACCGGGCCGGTCGTCGCCACCGCGGACGAGGTCGACTGGCGCGCGGGCCTGCGAATGCAGGCCCGCGTCAACGGGGAGACGATCTGCGACACGAACAGCGGCGAGGCGATCTGGGGACTCGATGAGCTGGTCGCCTGGACCTCGCAGGGGGAGCGCCTCGAAGCCGGCTGGCTGATCGGGTCGGGCACCTGCAACGGCGGCTCGCTGATCGAGGTCGATCGACGGCTCGCCCCCGGCGACGAGGTCGAGTTCGAGATCGAGGGGCTCGGCTCGTTGCGGAACACTGTCGGCCGTCCGGCGACCGAGGGCTGGTACCCGGACCCCCGCCCGCGCGCCTAGACGACCCTCAGGAGTCGCCGAAGCACTCGGCGTGCTTGTCCGCCATGCGCCTGGCGAGGTCGAGGCGCGCGGGGACGTGCTCTTCGTCGAGCTCGGCGATCACGCTCCTCGCCGTGCGGTGATAGTGGGCCGAGAGGCGGCGGATCGCCTCCGGGGCGTTCTTTTCCGCGGCTGCCTCGTAGAGCCCTTCGTGCTCGGCGGTCGAAACCTCGAACGAGGAGTTCTGGTCCATCGAGAGATAGGAGCGCCGGTAGCGTTCGGCGTAGTCGTAGAGCTGTTCGGTCTGCCGCGACACCCGGGGGCCGCTCTTCCCGACCAGAACCGAGTGGAAGGCGCGGTGGGGGATCTCGACTCGCTCGAAGTCGTGTTGGCTCGCGTAGTGCGACATCTGGGCAAGAAGGCCCCAGAGCTCGGCGATTTCCTCCGGCGTGAGGTCCGGCACGGTCATCCCGATCGCGGCGGTCTCGACCAGAAGACGCAGCACGTAAACCTGTTCGACATCCTCGATCGAGAACTCGGCGATCCGGATGCGCCGGGCCTGGGAGAAGATCAGGCCCTCCTCTTGGAGGTTGCGCAGGGCCTCGCGCAACGGCGTCCGCCCGACGTCCAGTTTTTTCGCCAGGTCGACCTGGGAGAAGACTTTGCCCGCGGGAAGGTCGCCGCTCAGGATGGCTTCCCGCATGCGGTCGTGGGCGATTTTCGCCAACTGTCCGTCACGCGACGTCGTCTGCTCGGTCGGTACGTCGACCTCGACCGCTGCGTTTTCGAGTTCTCGGCTGATGGCTTTCGCTGTCATTTCGCGACGGAGCCCGCTCCATTCTGGGGCCCGCCGAGATCCGAGCCTACCGTATGTGGTGTGCCATCTGCAGAGGAAAGGCTAATGTCATGCAAACTCAACTTGACATACTAACGATGGCTAGCATATGGTCGAGACGGGCCAGCCCAGGTACGGCCCAGGGAAAGGGATGGAGACGATCAGCCGACAGACGACCGTGGCGGGCCCGACACCTGCCGGGGAGGGCCGACCCCCGCGTGGGCCGGAGCAGCACGAGGCCGCCCCCCGCAGCCCGTTCTCCGCCCTCGCGGGGGCCCTCCGCGGCCGCCCCGAGGTCTGGGCCTTCTTCTTCCTGGTGGTGCTCTGCGTGGGGATGGGGATCGCCAACTCCCACTTCGCCACCTCGACCAACTTCCAGACCGTGGGACGGCAGTCCTCGATCCTGGTGGTGCTCTCGATCGGCATCCTCTTCGTCCTGCTGGTCGGCGGCATAGACCTCTCGGTCGGAGGATCGATCGCCTTCATCTCCTGCCTGGCGGCGAAGCTCTCCGGCAGCACCGACCTCTACCTCGCCTTCGCCCTGGCGGTGCTGGCCGCGGTCGGGATCGGCCTCCTGAACGGCCTCCTGGTCTCGCTGGGAGGCCTCTCGCCGATCGTCGTCACCCTGGCGATCGGCCAGGTGCTGGTCGGCGTCGCCCTCCTGCTCACCGTCAACGGCCCGATCCTGCCCTCCAACCTCGACTACGGCGAACTGGCCGCCTCGGAGGTCGCCGGGATCCCGACCCTGGTGATCGCGGCGATCGTCTGCGCGATCGTCGGGCACCTGCTGTTACGACGGGTCTCCCTCGGCCGCTACATCTACGCCGTCGGCGGCAACGAGCACGCGGCCTGGCTCGCCGGGGTGCCGACCCGCCTGGTCAAGGTCGCCGCCTACGTGATCGCCGGGCTCTTCGCCGGCCTCGCCGCGGTCCTGCTCTCCTCCCGGGTCGGCTCCGGCGACTCGAGCCTCGGCCAGACCGAAATGCTCGAGGCCTACGCCGCCGCCTTCATCGGCGGGGTGGGGTTCGGCACCGGCAGGGGCTCGGTGGTCGGGGTCGCCCTCGGCGCCGTGATCCTCGGCGTGATCTCCAACGGCATCGACCTGATCGGCCTCAACACCGACTACCAGTACATCGTCAGCGGGACCCTGATCGTGCTCGCGATCACCTTCCAGGCCCTCCCCGAGAAAGTGCGTTGGGGGAGGGGGAGGGGGTGACCCGTTGCTTGATTCGTTCTCTGACCAAGGGACTACAGGAGAGAGGAAATTCATGAACCCAATTCGTCGCATCCCCATGGGAGGGGCGCGAATCTTGTTGACGCTGCTGATGGCGGCGCTGCTCGTCTTCGCGGTCGCCGCCTGCGGCGGCTCGTCGTCGAGCAGCAGTTCGAGCACCGCCGAAAGCGAAGCCGGCACGGAAGAAGCCGGCAGCGAAGAAGGCACGGCCGAAGAAGGCGAAACTGAAGAAGGCGAAACCGAAGAAGCAAGCAGCGAAGAAGGCGAAACCGCGGAAGCGAGCTACCCACCCGAATCGACTTCGCCGAACTTCCCCAACTACGTCGAAAAATACGGTCCCAAAGGGGTGAAACCGGCGACGAAACCGTACAAGGTGGCGGTGCTCCTGCCGGCCACCGAACTCCCGGCCCAGCAGAGTCTCGGTCAAGGGTTTGAAGAAGGCGCCAAGGCTCTGAACATCGAACTCACGGTTTTCAATGCCGGCGGCTTCGAGAACGTCTCCAAACAGGTCTCGCAGTTCGAAACCGCGATCGGCGAAAACCCGGACGCGATCGTCGTCATCCCGACCTCACCGGTGGCGTTCAACTCGCAGGTCGACAAGGCGGTAGGGGACGGGATCAACGTTTTCGGCGCCCTGATCGCGCCGCTCGACCCGAAGGTCACCTACACGCTCGCCGATCCACTCGAAGAAGACGGGGCGAAGTCGGTGAAAGCACTTGCTGAAGCGATCGGCGAAGAAGGCGAAATCATGGGCATCTTCGGCGGCGCCGGGGGCGCGCCTAACACGCTGTTTGTGAAAGGCGCGAAGAAAGAACTCGCCAACTACCCGAAGATCGAAGAAGTCTATTCCAAGAACCTGACCAACTACAGCCCGGCTGAAGCGCAGTCGGCCGCCGAGAACGGCTTGGTCTCGCACGGTGACGTATCCGGCATCCTGACCAACTCGACGAGCCTCGCACCGGGTATCACCAACGCCCTGAAGGGCCAGGGCAAGGAACAGCTGCCGCTCACCGGGCTCGGCCCGAGTGACCAGGCGGAGATCGAAGAGTTGGAAAAGGGAACGATCACGATCGGCGTCACCCCGCCGTTCTACAGCGTCGGTGGGCTTACGCTCGAATGGGCGCTCGCGATCGAGGAAGGCCAGAAGCCGCCCGCCCCGGAAACGGCGCTGGAATCGATGGTCTTCACCACCGAAAACATGAAAGAAGGTGTCGAAAGCGGGGCGCTCTACCAGGCGCTCGCCCCGAACACGCTCGAATGAGGTCGCGAAACCGAAGCAGCGACGCCAGCCTGACATTCGCAGCCATCCCGCCGCCGGGTCAGTTCCCCGGCGGCGGGCGAACCCGAGAGGAAGAATTCACTTGGCACCGATCATCAACGTACACACCCACTACCAACCGGAGTCGGTCCTCGAGATCGTCAAGCCGTACGACATCGAAATGGTCGACAAAGACGGCGCTTGGTACTTCCGCAGCGGCAACGCCGAATACCTGTTGCCGAAGAGCACCGGCACGGCGAAATTCTGGGGCGCGAACCTCGCCGACCAGATCCCGGAGATGGATAGCAACGGGATCGACATCAACGTCCTGCAGCCGAGTCCGATGGTGTTCAGCTACCACCTCGAACCGGAGGTGAACAAGACCTTCTCGGAAGCGTTCAACGATGAGACCGCGCGCCACATCGAGGGCCACGAGGACCGCTTCTGGGGTTCCGCGCAGTTGCCCATGCAGGACCTCGAGATGGCCGCGGCGGAGCTCGAGCGCGCGGTCACCAAGCTTGGCCTGAAGTCCTGCTCGGTCGGCTACGTGCTCGGCCCGAACCGGACCCTCGCCGACCCCGAGTGCGATGAGTTCCTCGCCACCGCGGCGCGGCTCGACGTGCCGGTCCTGCTGCACCCGGTCGCCCTCGCCCAGGACATCGACATCAAGGCGGGCGGCGCCGAGTGGCTCTCCAAGTACCAGGTCGACTGGGCCTGGGGCTACCTCTTCTCGGAGACCGCGGCGGTGATCGGGCTGATCTTCGGTGGGACCCTCGACCGCCATCCCGACCTGCGGGTGATGGTGCCGCACGGCGGCGGCATGATCCCGTACCAGGTCGGCAGGCTCCGTTACCAGGGCGAGGTCTTCGGGGCGAAAG
>MKSH01000070.1:36652-38177 GCA_001898095.1 Solirubrobacterales bacterium 70-9
GGGCCCGGACAACGTGGTGATGGGCTCGAACTACCCCGGCTGGGACAACGCGCCGATCTGGGAGACGATCAAGTCACTCGACCTCGACGACGAGGCGAAGGAGAAGGTGCTCGGCCGCACGGCCGCGGAGCGCCTCTTCAGGGAGGAGGTCTGAGGATGTGGAAGCACCTTGTTTCGCAACTCGGTCACGTCGAGCTGAAGACTCCGACGGTGGAGGAGAGCGCCGCCTTCTTCCACGACATGCTGGGGATGGAAGAGTCGGCGCGCGACGGTGACTCGATCTACATGCGCGCCTACGCCGAGTTTCACCATCACTCGCTGAAACTCACCGAGGCGCCTCGCGGTGACCGGCCCGACGTCGGTCACATCGCCTTCCGCGCCCACGGCCCCGAGCAGCTCGACCAACTGGTCGCGATCGTCGAGGGCCTCGGCCTGGGCGAGGGCTGGACCGACGGCGACATCGGCCACGGCAAAGCGTTCCGCTTCAAGACCCCTGACGGGCACCCCTTCGAGGTGTTCTGGGAGGTGGAGGAATGGCAGGCGCCAGAGGACCTGGCGGGACCGGTTCACACCCGGCCGCAGAAGTTGCCGACCAGGGGCGCGCCGGTGCGCCGGCTCGACCACGTGAACATCACCTGCAGCGCGGTGAAGCCGGTGCGCGAGTTCATCGTCGACGAGCTCGGCTTCATGCACGCCGAGATGGCGGTGATCGACGGCACCGGAGAGGAGTTGATCTCCCTCACCACCTCGAACAACATCAACCACGACGTAAGCATCACCAAACACCCGAACGGCTGGAGCGGCGGGATCAACCACACCGCCTTCTGGTACGACACCCGGGACGAGATCATGAAGCTGGCCGATCTCTGCCGTGACTACGGGGTCCCGATGGAGTGGGGACCCTCTCGTCACCGCGGCTCGGAGCTCTTCTTCCTCTACGTGCGCGAGCCGGGCGGGCACCGGATCGAGCTCTGCACCGGCGGTTACCTCGTGCTGGCGCCAGACTGGAAGACGGTCCGCTACCTGGCCTCCGAAAATCAGGCCATCTACTGGACCGGGGAGATCCCCGAGGTCATGTATGGCGACTGAGGTCATCCTCACCGCGGCGTTGACCGGCCCGGTCGCGACCAAGGCCGACAACCCCAGCCTCCCGGTCACCCCGGAGGAGATCGCCGCCGCCGGCGAGGCGGCCTGGCGTGCGGGCGCGGCCGTCCTCCACGTCCACCTCCGGGACGCGGAGGGCGGTCCCACCGCCGACCTCGAGGTCGGACGGCAGGTGCTCGACCTGCTCGGCGAACGTTGCGGGGCGCTGGTTCAGCTCTCGACCGGGGTCGGGTTCGGGGTGCCGCTGGAGGAGCGGGCGAAGCTGGTCGAGCTGCGCCCGCGGATGGCGACCCTGAACGTCGCCTCGATGACCTTCGGTGCAAGCGAATTCCTCAACCCACCGGACGGGGTGCGCCGGCTGGCCGAACGGATGGGCGAACTGGGGGTGACGCCGGAGCTCGAGGTCTACGACTCCGGCCAC
>MKSH01000071.1:0-10119 GCA_001898095.1 Solirubrobacterales bacterium 70-9
CCGAACATCGGCCTGATCGGCTCGCTCGCCTCTTACGCGGAGATCTCCGAGCACGGTTTCGTCACCACCCCCTATCGCCCCGTGGAGGACGGCGTCGTCAGCGACGAGATCGTCCACCTGGACGCGACCCAGGAGGAGGACAAAATCATCGCCCAGGCGAACTCCGAGATCGACGAGAAGACGCGCAAACTCAAGGGCCCCCAGGTGCTGGTCCGCGCCGGCGAGCAGGAGTACGCGACCGCGACTCCCAAGGAAGTCCACCTGATGGACGTCTCGCCGTCGCAGATCTGGTCGGTGGCCACCTCGCTGATCCCGTTCCTCGAGCACGACGACGCGAACCGCGCCCTGATGGGCTCGAACATGCAGCGTCAGGCCGTGCCGCTGCTCAAACCCGACCCGCCGCTGATCGGCACCGGGATGGAGCGCCGTGCCGCGATCGACTCCGGCGACGTGGTCATCGCCGCGCACGACGGCGAGATCAGCTACGTCGACGCCGAGCGCATCGAGGTCACCCACGCCGAAGGCAAGGACGACCACAAGCTGAACAAGTTCATGCGGTCGAACCAGGGGACGCTGATCCATCAGCGCCCGATCATCAAGGCCGGGCAGAAAGTCAAGAAGGGCGACGTGCTCGCCGACGGCTCTGCCTCCGGCGGCGGTGAGATCGCGCTGGGCAAGAACTGCCTGGTCGCCTTCATGTCCTGGGAGGGGTACAACTTCGAGGACGCGATCATCCTCTCGGAGCGCTTGGTCAAGGAAGACGAACTCACCTCGATCCACATCGAGGAGTACGAGATCGACGCCCGCACGACCAAGCTCGGCGACGAGGAGATCACCCGCGACATCCCGAACCGCAGCGAGGAGAGCCTGCGCAACCTCGACGAGCGCGGCATCGTCCGCGTCGGCGCCGACGTTGTCTCCGGCGACCTCCTGGTCGGCAAGGTCACGCCGAAGGGCGAGACCGAGCTCACCGCCGAGGAGAAGCTGATCCGCGCGATCTTCAAGGAGAAGGCGCGCGAGGTCCGCGACACCTCGCTGAAAGTCCCGCACGGCGAGGGTGGGGTCGTCATCGACGTCCTCACGTTCAGCCGCGACGAGGGCGACGACCTGCCCCCGGGGGTCAACGACCTGGTCCGCGTCTTCGTCGCGACCAAGCGCAAGATCTCGGAGGGCGACAAGCTCGCCGGCCGTCACGGGAACAAGGGTGTGATCTCGAAGATCGTGCCCGAGGAGGACATGCCGCACCTGGCCGACGGAACCCCCGTCGACGTCATCCTCAACCCGCTCGGCGTGCCGTCGCGGATGAATATCGGTCAGATCCTCGAGACCCACCTCGGGTGGGTCGCGGCGAACGGCTGGTACGACGACGGCACCGAGTCCTACAAAGAGGCGCATGCCGAGGGCGGCAACGGCCGGGTATACGTCGCGACGCAGGTCTTCGACGGGGCTACCGTCGAGGACGTCGACGAGGCGCTGGTCCACTGGCAGAAAGAGAACATGGACCGCGGCATCGACATCGGCGTCGATCCCGACGGCCGTCCGGGGGCCAAGGCCTCCGGCACCGCGCAGCTGTACAACGGTCGCACCGGCGAGCCCTACGAGGGCAAGGTCACGGTCGGCTACATGTACATCCTGAAGCTCCTGCACCTGGTGGACGACAAGATCCACGCGCGGAGCACCGGCCCCTACTCGCTCGTCACCCAGCAGCCGCTGGGCGGCAAGGCGCAGTTCGGCGGCCAGCGCTTCGGCGAGATGGAGGTCTGGGCCCTGGAGGCCTACGGCGCCGCCTACACGCTGCAGGAGATGCTCACCGTCAAGTCCGACGACACGGTCGGGCGGGTCAAGGCGTACGAGGCGATCGTCAAGGGGGAGAACATCCCCGAGCCGTCGATCCCGGAGTCCTTCAAAGTGCTTTTGAAGGAGATCCAGAGCCTCTCGCTCGACGCCAACGTCGTGTCCGAGGGTTCCGACGTCGAAATCTCGGACGAGGAGGACGACCTCCTCAAAGCGGCCGAGGAGCTGGGCATGGACCTCACCGGGGTCCGCGCCGACAGCGGTCCCGACGGCAACGGATTGAGCACTCCCGAAGCGGCCGACGAGCAAGAGGAGCAGGTCGTCGCCGAGGGCGAGGGCGGTACTGATGATGGAGCCGGAGCAGCCGAAGAGGCCGAGCCGGCCGAGGTGGAGGACTGATGATCGACATCAACAATTTCGACGCGATCGAGATCGGTCTCGCGTCTTCGAAAAAGATCCGCTCCTGGAGTTGGGGCGAGGTCACGAAGCCGGAGACGATCAACTACCGGACCCTGAAGCCGGAGAAAGACGGGCTCTTCTGCGAGCGCATCTTCGGTCCGACCAAGGACTGGGAGTGCTACTGCGGTAAGTACAAGCGCGTCCGTTACAAGGGAATCGTCTGCGAGCGCTGCGGCGTCGAGGTGACCCGCTCCAAGGTCCGCCGTGAGCGGATGGGGCACGTCGACCTCGCCTCGCCGGTCTCGCACATCTGGTTCTTCAAGGGTGTGCCGAGCCGCATCGGCTACCTGATCGACATGGCTCCCAAAGAGCTGGAGAAGGTTCTCTACTTCGCCGCCTCGATGGTCACCTGGGTCGACGAGGAGGCCCGCGACAAGGACGTCGGGAAACTCGAGAAAGAGGTCAAAAAAGTCGTCGACTCCTATGAAGTCGAACGACAGAAACGGACCCAGGAGCTGAGCGAGTCGCTGGAGCGGCGGGTGAAGTACCTCGAGGAGGGCGACCAGGCCAAATTCGACGACGAAGACCACATCTGGGCCGACTCGCTGAAACTGACCGCCGCCCAGCTGCGCAAGCTCAAAGACGACGAGCGCAGCAAAATGATCAAAGAACTGCGCAAACAGTTCGACGCGGAGATCTCCGACACCGAGGCCTACCTGGAAGAGGCCGCGGAGCGGATGCAAGAGGTCTGGAAGATCTTCACCGAGATGAAGCCGAAGGACGTCATCAACGACGAGACGGTCTTCCGCGAGCTCAAGGACCGGTTCGGTTCCCCGTTCGGCTGGGGCGAGTACTTCCGCGGCGGCATGGGTGCCGAAGCGGTGCGCGACCTGCTCGAACAGGTCGACCTGGAAGCCGACTGCGAGGAACTCGAGCAGATCATCAACACCTCGAAAGGCCAGAAACAGGCGCGCGCGGTGAAGCGGCTGAAAGTCGCCTCGGCCTTCCTGCACTCCGAGAACAGGCCGGAGTGGATGATCCTCGACGCCGTGCCGGTGATCCCGCCGGAGCTGCGGCCGATGGTGCAGCTGGACGGCGGCCGCTTCGCGACCTCCGACCTGAACGACCTCTACCGCCGGGTGATCAACCGCAACAACCGCCTGAAAAGGCTGCTCGACCTCGGCGCTCCCGAGATCATCGTCAACAACGAGAAGCGGATGCTGCAGGAGGCGGTCGACGCGCTGTTCGACAACGGCCGTCGCGGGCGCCCCGTCACGGGCCCCGGCAACCGTCCGCTGAAGTCGCTGTCCGACATGCTCAAGGGCAAGCAGGGTCGCTTCCGTCAGAACCTGCTCGGTAAGCGCGTCGACTACTCCGGCCGTTCGGTGATCGTGTCGGGCCCGAGTCTGCGCCTGCAGCAGTGCGGCCTGCCGAAGCTGATGGCGCTCGAGCTGTTCAAGCCGTTCATCATGGCCCAGCTGGTCGAGCGCAAAGCGGTCCAGAACATCAAGGCCGCGAAGAAGATGGTCGAGTCGATGATCCCCGAGGTCTGGGACGTTCTGGAGGAAGTCATCCATGAACACCCGGTGCTGCTGAACCGCGCACCGACCCTGCACCGTCTGGGCATCCAGGCCTTCGAACCGATCCTGGTCGAGGGCAAGGCGATCCAGGTCCACCCGCTCGTCTGCTCGGCGTTCAACGCCGACTTCGACGGTGACCAGATGGCGGTCCACGTGCCGCTGTCGGCCGAGGCCCAGGCCGAGGCGCGGATCCTCATGCTCTCCGCCAACAACATCCTCTCCCCGGCCCACGGGGCGCCGCTGGCGACCCCGTCCCAGGACATGGTGCTCGGCATCTACTACCTGACCTACGGGCCCGACGCGGAGGAGCTGAAGGCGAAAGAAGCGGAGCTCCAGGAGGGCAAGGGCCGCAACGGCTCGGCGCCGGTCCAGGTGTTCCGGTCCTCGCAGGAGGCCGAACTCGTCTACGAGAACGGCGGCTGCAAACTGCAGGACGAGGCCGAGTACCGCGGTGGCCGCGGCGGTCACTTCCTGACCACGGTCGGGCGGATCATCTTCAACGAGAAGATCGAACGCTCCCTGGCCGACGCCCTCGAAGGCGAGTTCGACCCGAGCACGTTCGTGTTCAACAACGCCTCGCTGAAAAAGAAGGACGTCAACGCGATGGTCTCCGAGCTCGTCGTGGCCTACGGTGCGCCGGTGGTCTCGCAGGTGCTCGACGCCTTCAAGGACCTCGGTTTCCAGTACGCCTCCAAGGCGGGCATCACGGTGTCCAAGAACAACGTCGTGTCGCCGCCGGAGAAGCAGGAAATCCTCGATCGCTACGAGAGCGAGACGGAAGCCATCGTCGGTCAGTACGACGACGGGTACATCACGGCGGAGGAGCGGCACGAGGCCGTCACCGCCAAATGGAACCAGGCCACCGACGAGGTCGCGAAGGCGATGGAAGACAACCTCGACGAGCTGAACCCCATCTTCATGATGGCCGACTCGGGAGCGCGCGGATCGTTCAAACAGATCCGTTAGCTGGCCGGGATGCGCGGTCTGATGGCCAATCCGAAAGGGGAGATCATCGAGCGGCCGATCAAGGCCAACTTCATGGAGGGGCTCTCGGTCCTCGAGTACTTCATCTCCACCCACGGTGCCCGAAAGGGCCTCGCCGACACGGCGCTGCGGACGGCCGACTCCGGTTACCTCACCCGCCGCCTGGTCGACGTCGCCCAGGACGTCATCGTGCGCGAGGAGGACTGCAAGACCAAAGAACACATCGAGATGGCCCTGCGCAAGGTCGATGGCTCGCTGAACGACAACCTGTACGGGCGTCTGGCGGCGAAAAAGCTGGAGACCAGCCGCGGTCGTGAGCTGCTCAAGCGCAACCAGATGATCACCAAAGCCGACGTCGCCGAGATCGCCGAGGCCTTCGGCGACGACGAGTCGGTCGCGGTGCCGGTGCGCTCGGCGCTCAAGTGCGAGGCCGAGACCGGTGTGTGCCGGGCCTGCTACGGCGTCTCGCCGGCGACCGGTGACCTGGTCGACATCGGCGACGCGGTCGGCATCATCGCCGCCCAGTCGATCGGTGAGCCGGGGACCCAGCTGACCATGCGCACGTTCCACACCGGCGGTGTCGCCGGCCAGGACATCACCCAGGGTCTGCCGCGGATCGTCGAGCTTTTCGAGGCTCGTAAACCGAAGGGTCTGGCCCAGATGGCCGAGGCCGCGGGCAAAGTCTCGATCGACGAAACCGACAAAGCCCTGAAAGTGGTCGTCACCGAGTCGAGCGGTGAAGAGACCAGCTACTCGTTCCCGCTGCGGACCCGCCTCCACGTCGCCGACGGCGACAAGGTCGAGGTCGGCCAGCAGCTGAACGACGGCTCGCTCTACCCGGCCGACCTGCTGGCGATCCGCGGTCGCACCGCGGTCGAGCAGTACCTGGTCGACGAGGTGCAGAAGGTGTACAGCGCCCAGGGCGTGGACATCAACGACAAGCACATCGAGCTGATCGCCCGGCAGATGCTGAAGAAGACGCGGATCGAGACCAAGGGCTCGACCAGTCTCCTTCCGGGTCAGCTGGAGGATCGCGGCAGCCTCAAACGGCTGAACAAAAAGACCAAAGAAGAAGGCGGCACTCCGGCCAAAGGCGAGGAGGTCATCCTCGGGATCACCAAGGCCTCGCTGGCGACCGAGTCCTTCCTCTCGGCGGCCTCCTTCCAGGAGACCACCAAGGTCCTCACCGACGCCGCGCTCGAGGGCAAACGCGACCGACTCGTGGGCCTGAAGGAGAACGTCATCATCGGCAAGCTGATCCCGGCGGCAACCGGGCTGAAGCACTACCGCACGGTGGCGATCGAACCGGCCGTGGCGATCGAACCGCCGACCGACGACGACCTGCTCGAGGACGACGATCTCGCGGCGGAACTCGGTGTCGACGGCGTCGAGGCCCCGGTCGAGGGCTTCGGCCTCTCCTTCGCGGAGGAGCTCGAGGAGCTCGCCCAGGAGATCGAGTCGACCTCCGGCGACGACGCCAAATAAGCGTCAAGCCATCCGAGTCTCACGAAGGGCCGCCGCCAGGCGGCCCTTCGTCGTTGACGGGCCGAAAAGCGCTGATATAGAGCGCTTTTCGGCCCGTCAACACCGGACCTGGTGTGGGGCCGGGTCCTTTGCGGCCGGGACGGGCGAGGGCTCTTGGGCCTGCGGCGGGGGACGGGCGGGGGGTTCGTGCCCCTGCGGCCGGGGACGGGGGGCCCGGGCGTCTCGGAGGCGACCCGGGCAGGCTGCCCGCTTGCCTCCGAGACGCCCGGGTGCGGAGGATCTGCGGGGGTTCGTGCGAGGCGCGGGGTCGGGAGCCCTGCGCGGTTCCTTCCCCGGCCATGCGGCGGATTACGAACCGCGCAGGCACCAGACCCCGGGGACGTGACGTTCCTTCGGGGAACCGCGCGCTCCGTCGCCGTCGCAAGGACGCTGAGTGAGTTGACCACACCCTGGTGTGGTCAACTCACTCAGGGCATCCGGGATCTCGCAGGCATCCGCGCGGGCCGCGCGCACTTCGCGGCGTTCCAGGCGTCTCCCGCGCATCTTCCCGACGCCTTGCGCCCGTCTACTCGGCGAGACCCGCACGCAAGACGCACCCTCCGCCCTCTCCCCGACACCCGGCCCTCTCGGAGGCGGCCACAGCCTGCCCGGGCCGCCTCCGAGAGGGCCGCGTCCCTCGCCGTCCCTTCCACCCGCCCCACCGTCCCTTTCGTCCCTGGCTGGCCAGCCAGTTCTGTCCGGTCGGGTAGGTTTCCCGAGATGAAGGTCTGCATCATCGGGGCGGGGAGCTCGGGGATCGCGGCGGCACAGGTGCTGCAGGCGCGCGGGATCGACTTCGACTGCTTCGAGAAGGGGTCGCAGACCGGCGGTAACTGGCGCTACGAAAACGACAACGGGATGTCGTCGGCGTATCGCTCGCTGCACATCAACGCCTCGCGGCGGGTGATGGCCTTCAAGTCGCTGCCGATGCCTGAGGACTATCCGGACTACCCGGACCACTTCCAGATGGCGGCCTACTTCGACGAAGTCGTCGACCGCTTCAACCTGCGGCCGCGGATCAGCTTCAACACCGAGGTCGTCTCCGTCGCTCCCGCCGGCGAGGGCGGGGCAGAGTGGGACGTGACGGTTGCGGGTCCCGACGGCCGCTCGACCGCCCGCTACGGCGCCGTGATGATCGCCAACGGCCACCACTGGGACGCCCGCTGGCCGGAACCTGCCTTCCCCGGAGCCGACGAGTTCGAGGGCGAGCAGTTCCACGCGCACGAATACCGCGAGTCCGACGTCCTGCGCGACAAGCGGGTGCTGGTGCTGGGAATCGGAAACTCCGCCGTCGACATCGCGGTCGAGTCCTCGCGGATCGGCACGAAGACTTTCCTCGCCACCCGCCGCGGCGCCTGGGTCCTGCCCAAGTACCTGAATGGCAAACCGATCGACGAGGTCCTGAACCCGATCACCGGCCTCGCCCCGATCGCGGTGCAGCGCCTTGTCACGATGCCGGCGCTGAGGGTCGCCGCGGTCGGCGACCCGACCTCCTATGGCCTGCCGAAGCCCGACCACAAGCTCTTCGAGGCGCACCCGACCGTCTCCTCCGAGTTCCTGCCCCGGCTCGGCCACGGCGACATCACCGCGAAGCCGAACATCCAGGCCTTCACCGGCGGCCGCACCGTCCGCTTCGTCGACGGCTCAGAGGAGGAGATCGATCTCGTCGTCTACTGCACGGGCTACAAGATCACCTTCCCGTTCTTCGACCCCGAGGTTCTGTCCGCCCCGGACAACCGGCTGCCGCTCTACCACCGCGTCGTCTCGGTCGAGCGTCCCGGGCTCTATTTCATCGGCTTCATCCAGCCGCTCGGGCCGATCATGCCGATCGCCGAGGCGCAGTCGGAATGGATCGCCGACCTGGTCACCGGTCGCGCGCAGCTGCCCGGCAAGGCGGCGATGCGGGCGCAGATCTCAGCGGAGGAAGCGAAGCAGGCGAAGCGCTTCGTCGCCTCTAAGCGCCATACGGTCGAGGTGGACTTTTATCCCTATCTCCGTGAGATCCGGCGCGCGCGAAAGCAGGTAGCGGCGCCGGCCTGACGACCCGGGTGCGCCCGCCCGGCGGGCAGTCCGGCAGCGGCTCGGCGACGCCGCCGCCGTGCGGTCCGCGGCGCGGGCCGCGGGGCAGTTTCGGCGGCATCTTGCGCCGCTTGTTGCCGCCGTCGTCGCTCGACTCCTCCGGTTCGGGCATCTCCTGATGGCTCGCCCACCAGACGAGCCAGATTCCACCCAACACCGGGATCTTCAGCACGACCATGAGGAAGAAAATCGGCCAGAATCCGGTCAAGGGAGAGAGTGTAGTAATTCAGTCGCCGGCTTCGACGGCGAGGCCGCGGCCCCAGGCGATCAGCGCTTCGGTTTCCGCCTCCTGCAGGCCGAGGGCCGGCTCGGTCGGGACCAGCAGGGTCGGCTCCTGGCGCTCGCGCGCCCAGCGATAGCAGCTGTCGTCGAAGTTGTCGTCGACCCAGGCGAGCGCCCGGCCGCGCCCGTAGGCGTCGAGCGGTCCCAGCTTCCAGTGGGCCGAGCCGAAGCGGGCGGCGCCGTCGAAGGTGAGGTGGGGGAGCTCCGCCAGCCCCAGCATCGCCGGCAGGTAGAAGTTCGCTTTGTCCTCCCAGCCGGTCGCCCAGACCAGCTCGAAGTGCTCGGAGAGGCGCTGCAGCCGCTCGCCGGCGCGCAGGCTGATGCAGTGGATCATCCCGTCGACCAGCTCGTAGCGAGCTTCGGTGGGCGGGGGAGGGTCGTCGTACCCGAACAGCGAGATGACCCCGTCGACGTCGACCGCGAGGATCGGTTTAGCCGTCATGCAGCGAGCCTAGACGTCATGGCGCGGTGGCTGGGCAGGACGCAGGGAGTGAGACGAGGGGAGCGCACACCAGTGCGTGACCCGAAGGCGAACGACCGAGGACGCCCCCAGGCGCCGCGCCATGACGTCTACCAGCGGTAGTGGGCGAAGGCCTTGTTGGCCTGCGCCATGCGGTAGATGTCGTCCTTCCGCTTCCAGGCGCTGCCCTGCTGCTGGTTCGCGTCGAGGATCTCACCGGCCAGACGATCGGCCATCGAGTACTCGCGACGGGCGCGGGCGTACTGGACGAGCCAGCGGACGGCGAGGGTGCGGGCGCGACGCGCGGGCACCTCGACCGGGACCTGGTAAGTCGCGCCGCCGACCCGGCGGGAGCGAACCTCGAGGACCGGGGTCAGCTGTTTGACCGCCGCCTCGAGCACCTCGACCGGGTCGTCTCCGGTGCGCTCGCCGACGATCGCGAGGGCGTCGTAGACGATCCGCTCGGAAAGGCTCTTCTTGCCGTCCTCCATCACCTTGTTCACCAGCTGCTGGACGAGCCGGTTGCGGTAACGGGCGTCGGGCTCGATCGGCCGGACGGTGGCTGCAGAACGACGCGGCATTAGCTGGCTTTCACTCCATATCTAGAGCGGGCCTGCTTGCGGTCGGAGACGCCGGCGGCGTCGAGGGTGCCGCGGACGACCTTGTAACGGACGCCCGGCAGATCCTTGACTCGACCACCCCTGATCAGCACGACGGAGTGCTCCTGAAGGTTGTGACCCTCGCCGGGGATGTAGGTGGTGACCTCCATCCCGTTGGTGAGCCGGACACGCGCGATCTTGCGCAGCGCCGAGTTCGGCTTCTTCGGGGTGACCGTGGCGACACGGGTGCAGACGCCGCGCCGCTGCGGGGCAGCTACGCGCTTCTTGCGACCCTGGCCCGACTTGAGGCCCGGCGTCGTGGTCTTCTTCTTCGGGCGCTTGCGGCCCTTCCTGACAAGTTGATTCGTATTAGGCACGGCCGCGCATAGTAGAGCAAGCCGCCCAAAACCACACCCCC
>MKSH01000071.1:10278-10487 GCA_001898095.1 Solirubrobacterales bacterium 70-9
CCGCCCTAGCCGCCCGCCGCGCAGGATCACCGCCACGCCCAGGAGCGCCACCAGCGCCCCGACGGGGACCAGCACATATGAGTGCGCCTCGCCCGCCGTCTTCAGATCGACGGTCGGCGGCGCGACCTGGCTCAGGCTTTCGGAGTAGAAGTTCGGGTCGGCGCCGATCTGCACCGCGTGGTAGTCGAGGATCTGGGAGACGACGAGGG
>MKSH01000072.1:0-7716 GCA_001898095.1 Solirubrobacterales bacterium 70-9
CAGGACCGAACCCCCTATGACCCGGCTCGACACGGCAACCTCGGTCGGCTCAAACCCGCCGGGGGTTGACACAGGACGTCTCATGCGCTCTCCGCGCTCACTGGAACGCGTACTCCAGCGAGTCGACCAACGCCTGCCAGGAGGCCTCGATCAGGTTGCCGGACACCCCCGTCGTGCCCCACTCGCGCTCGCCGTCGGCGGAGTCGAGCAAGACCCGGGTGACCGCGTCGGTGCCGCGGTCCTGGTCGAGGATCCGCACCTTGTAGTTGGTCAGCTCGATCTCGGCCAGGTGCGGGTGGCGGTCGGTGATCGCCGCGCGCAGCGCCTTGTCGAGCGCGCTCACCGGTCCGTTGCCCTCGGCGATCTCGACGTAGCGCTCTCCCTCCACCAGCACCTTCACGGTGGCCTCGGTTTCGACCTCGCCGCCGGCCCGTCGCTGGGTCACGACCCGGTAGCTCTCCAGGGTGAAGAGCGGCTTGTAGACGCCCGCCTGGCTTCGCAGCAGGAGCTCGAAGGAGGCCGGCGCGGCCTCGTAGTGGTAGCCGCGGTGCTCGCGCTCCTTCAGCACCTCGATCGCCCGCGAGGCGGTCTCGTCGTCGATCTCGATCCCGGCGGCGCGCGCCTGGTCGCGGATCGTCGCCTTGCCGGAGAGCTCCGAGGGCAGGATCGCCCGCTCGTTGCCGACCGCGGCCGGGTCCAGGTGCTCGAAGGTGCGGGCGTCGGCCTCCACCCCGGCGACGTGCATGCCGCCCTTGTGGGCGAAGGCGTTGCGGCCGACGTAGGGGGCGTTCGGATCGGGCGAGAGGTTGCAGAGCTCGTCGACGAAGTGGGCCGTCTCGGTCAGCATCTCGAGCTTCTCCGGCGCCACCACGTCGAAGCCCATCTTCAGCTGCAGCGCGGGCAGGATCGTGGTCAGGTTGGCGTTGCCGCAGCGCTCGCCGTAGCCGTTCACGGTCCCCTGCACCAGCCGCGCCCCGGCGTTCACCGCGGCGAGGCTGTTGGCGACCCCGCAGCCCGCGTCGTCATGGGCGTGGATGCCGATTTCGGCGCGGTCGCCGAAGCGCGCCACGGTGACCTCGGTCGCCGCCGCGACCTGGTCAGGCAGGCTCGCCCCGTTGGTGTCGCAGAGGGTGACGTTCTCGGCCCCGGCGTCGATCGCCGCCTCGAGACAGGAGAGCGCGTAGCCGGGGTCGTCGCGGTAGGCATCGAAGAAGTGCTCGGCGTCGTAGACGACCCGCTTGCCACGCTCGCGGCAGAAGGCGACCGACTCGGCGATCATCGCCAGGTTCTCCTCGCGGGAGACCTTCGTCACCTTCTCCAGGTGCAGGCCCCAGGTCTTGCCGACCAGGGTGAGGACCGGGGCGAAGGAGCCGGTCAGGGTGAGCAGCGCCGGGTCTTCGGCCGCCTCCTGCCCGCGCCGGCGGGTCATGCCGAAGCCACAGACGACGGCCCGCTGGAGCTCCAGCCCGGCGAGCGAGGCGAACAGCTCCTCTTCCTTCGGGTTCGAGCTCGGGAACCCGGCCTCGATCATCTGCACGCCGAGCTTGTCGAGCGCCTGCACCACGCGCTCCTTCTCGGACGCCGAGAGCGACATCCCCTCGCCCTGCATGCCGTCCCGCAGGGTCGTGTCGTAGAGCTTTACAAGATTGTCCATCCCAAGGTGGCCTTTCGAGTCGCGAAGAGATCGGTGGGTCCATGGACCCGGGGCGCGCGGCCAGGGGGGCCGCGCCTGCCGCTAGGCGGCAGGGGTAATTCGCCCGATCGTCTCGTCGGCGTCCTCGCTCGAGTCGCTCACGTCGACGAAGTCCAGCCACTCGAGGTACTCCTCGGCGCGCCCGTGCAGGGCATCGATGAATTTCGTCTGCACGTGGCGGGTGATCTCGCCGGGGCCGCCGATGTCGTGATCGTCGATCTCCCGCACCGGCACCATCTCCGCCGCGGTGCCGGTCATGAAGACCTCCTCGGCGAGGTAGAGCTCGGCGCGGGCGATGTCGCGCTCGACCACGGTGTACCCGAGGTCACGGGCGATCTGGATCACCGACTTGCGGTTGATCCCGTCGAGGATCGAGGCGGTGTGCGGCGGGGTCAGGATCTCCCCCTCGCGGACGACGAAGATGTTCTCGCCCGAGCCCTCGCAGACGAAGCCGCGCTCGTCGAGCAGGATCGCCTCGTCATAGCCGGCGTTCGCCGACTCGGTCTTGGCGAGAATCGAGTTCAGGTAGCTGCCCGAGGCCTTGGCGTGCGGGATCGCGCCCGCGGGGCTGATCCGGCGCCAGCTCGAGACCTTGGCGCGGATGCCGCGCCCGGCGCTCTCGTCGCCGAGGTAGGCACCCCATGGCCAGGTGGCGATGATCACGTCGACCGGGGTGTTGGCGTAAAGGCCCAGCTCGCCGTAGCCGCGGAAGGCGAGCGGCCGGATGTAGCAACTCTTCTGTCCGTTGCGGCGCATCAGCTCGTGGGTCGCGAGGCGCAGTTCCTCGGGCGAGTAGGGCATCTGCAGGTAGTAGAGCTCGGCCGACTTCCCCAGCCGCTCGAAGTGCTCCTTGGCCCGGAAGATGGCCGGGCCGCGCTCGGTCTGGTAGGCGCGGATCCCCTCGAAGACGCCCGTCCCATAGTGCAGCCCGTGCGTGAGCACGTGCACCTTGGCGTCGTCCCAGGGGACGAATTCGCCGTTCTTCCAAATCGAATCGCAGGCGTCCATGTTGGAAGGATTATGCCCGATGGATCGAAGGGGTTGAAACCAAGTGCCTCGAAAGAGCCTTCAAACCCCAAAGGAGGAAGCAGGATGAAGCGATTTCGTCCCCGGCTGACCTACGCGAACGTGATCGCGTCGTTGGCCTTGTTCGTCGCCCTCGGCGGCTCCGCCGTGGCGGCCGGACTGGCCAAGAACAGCGTCGGTCCGAACCAACTGAAGAAGGGCGCCGTGAAGGCCCAGAAAATCGCCAAGCAGGCCGTGACCTCAGGCAAGATCGCCCCCCGGGCGGTGACCGCGGGCAAGCTCGGCCCGAACGCGGTGCTGCCGGGGAACCTCGGTGCCGGGATCATCGACGCCTCGAAGATCTCCGCCGGCGCGGTGACCGCGGAAAAGATCAAGAACAACGTCGTCACCGGCCCGAAGATCACCAACGGCGCCGTGACCTCGCAGAAAATCGCCCAGAACGGCGTCGCGACGTCGAACCTGAGCGAAAAATCGGTGACCACGGCGAAACTGAACGAAGGCGCCGTGACGGCAGCCAAACTCGCGCCGGAAGTGCTGAACAACGTCAACCCGCTGAAGGGCGGCCAGACGCTCCGCGGCGTCTTCAGCCTCGGCGGCACCAAGAAAGCCGCTGAAGACGCGAGCGCCTTCGCCTCGGTGAGCTACCAGCAGCCGTTGACCGCCGCCCCGTTGGTCGTCAACGTGGTCCAGAAAGGCGGCCCGTCCACCGGGCTCTGCCCGGGCCTCGGCGGCGGCGGGACCACGCCGGAAGCGGCCGCAGGAGTGGCCTGCCTCTACCTGACCACGGAAACCAACCTGGAAGGCGTCGGCCCGGCCGCGCTGACCGCGGAAGGCAACCGGCTCGGGGTCACGCTGACCGCGAAAGGCGCGAAAGCGGGCGAAGGCAACTTCGTCGCCTCCGGCATCTGGGCGGTGACCGCTCCCTAGTCCTGGGAAAGCGCCTCGAGCACCGCGGCGGTCATCTCCGCGGTGCCGACCTCGACCTCGGCGGGGAC
Source organism: Solirubrobacterales bacterium 70-9 (assembly GCA_001898095.1). GTDB lineage: Bacteria > Actinomycetota > Thermoleophilia > Solirubrobacterales > 70-9 > VAYN01. Next base: position 3,715 of record MKSH01000072.1, read on the forward strand.
ATCCACCATCGGCGGTGGTGCGATGTTCCCGCCGGCCAGGTCGGGGGTGCGCAAGCCCTGTTCGAGCACGGCGTCGACCGCCGCCTCGATCCGCGCCGCCTCGTCCGCACGACCGAGGCCGTGCCGCAGCATCATCGCCGCCGAGAGGAAAGTGGCGAGCGGATTGGCGATGCCTTTGCCGGCGATGTCGGGGGCGGAGCCGTGGACCGGCTCGAAGAGGCCGGGATCGCCCGCGGCGCCGAGGCTGGCCGAGGGGAGCATGCCGAGGCTGCCGGTGAGCATCGCCGCCTCGTCGCTGAGGATGTCGCCGAAGAGGTTCTCGGCGACGATCACGTCGAAGTCGGCGGGACGGCTGACCAGCTGCATCGCGGCGTTGTCGACCAGGAGGTGGTCGAGCGTGACGTCGTCGTACTCGGGGGCGACGCGGCTGACGACCTCGCGCCAGAGCCGCGACGTCTCCATCACGTTCGCCTTGTCGATCGAGGTCACCTTTGGCTTGGCGCCGGAGCCCTCGGCGCGCCGGCGGGCGGCCTCGAAGGCGGCGCGGGCGATCCGTTCGATTTCGGCAGCGTCGTACTCGCAGGTGTCGAAGGCGGCGTCACCCTCGCGGCCCGACTTGCCGAAGTAGATGCCGCCGGTGAGCTCGCGGACGACCAGCAGGTCGGTGCCGGAGATGCGGTCTTCGCGCAGAGGGCTGGCGCCCATCAGCGCCGGGCTCGGGCGGACCGGGCGGAGGTTGGCGTAGAGGCCCATCCCTTTGCGCAGGCCGAGCAGGCCCTGCTCGGGGCGCGGGTCGTCGGGGTTGGTGGTGTCCCATCGGGGACCGCCGACCGCGCCCAGCAACACCGCGTCGGAGCCCTTGCAGGCCTCCAGCACCTCGTCGGTGAGGGCGGTGCCGTGCGCATCGATCGAGCAGCCGCCCATCAGGCGCTCGTCGTAGTTGAACTCGCCCAGGGAGTCGAGGACCTCGCGGGTCGCGGCGACGATCTCGGGACCGATCCCGTCCCCGGGCAGGACGACGATATCGGGGGTCTCAGCCATGGCGCCGGACTCTACTCAGACCGCGGCCCGCGCGGCGATGTTCAGGCGCACGTAATCGAGCCGCAGCGGCCGGTCGAGCAGCGCCAGGACGTCGGCGACGAACTGGCCGCGGAGGTCCTCGGGCAGCTTTTCGACCTGGGCGCCGAGGCAGATCGTCCGCGCGAAGACCTCGGGCTCGGGCGGGTCGACGGGCCAGGGCTCGAGCCAACAGCGCACGTCGGTGAAGCCTGCCGCGCGCAGCCGCGCTTCGGTCTCCTCCGTGCCGGCGTAGTTCAAGAGGCCCTCGATGCCCTCCAGATAGGGGGCGTAGGGATCGCGCCGGGCGACCTCCTCGCCCGCCCTGTGGAAGGCCTCGATGTTCCCCTCTCCCCCGCACTGGGCGGCGAGGCGGCCACCGTCCACCAGCGCCGCGCGCAGGCGAGCGAACAGCGCGTCGTGGTCGAGGATCCAGTGGAAGACGGCGGTCGAGAAGACCGCGTCGACCCGCTCGTCCAGCTCCAGCTTGGTCAGGTCGGCGACCAGCGCCTCGTCCTGAGGCCGCAGCACCTTCTTCACCTCCGCGACCATCGAGGGGGAGCCGTCGACCGCGATCACGCGGCCGTCCGGCACCCGCCGGGTCACGATCGAGGTCGTGCGGCCGGAGCCGCAGCCGGCGTCGAGGACGGTCTCGCCGCCCCCGAGGTCGAGCCGGTCGAGAATCGCCCGCGCCCAATCCTCGTGCGGGAGAGCGACGCGCGTGTAGGTGGTGGCGTCCCAATCGCGGGTGCTCGACTCGGCCATGCTGCTCCTTCCTGGTGCTAGCGGTCAGATGCTGGTGGTCACCGGGCCGAACGCGCGGCCCGAGCTCTCGAACTCGTCGATCGCGGCAGCGTTCTGCAGGGTGATCCCGATGTCGTCGAGCCCGTTCAGCAGCCGGTACTTGATGTCCGTGTGGACCTCGAACGGGAAGACGCCGGTGGTGCCGCAGTCGATCGTCTGGTCGTCGAGGTCGATCCGCGCCTCGCCGGCCGCCGCGATCGCCTTGCAGTGGGCCTCGTCGGCGATCGCCGGCAGGAGCCCGATCTTCGTGCAGTTGGAGTAGAAGATGTCGGCGAACGAGGGCGCGACGATCGCCTCGAAGCCGAAGTCCTCCAGCGCCCACGGCGCGTGCTCGCGGGAGGAGCCGCAGCCGAAGTTCCGCCCCGCGACGAGGATCGGGTTCGGCTCCAGCTCGATCTCGCCGTCGCGGATCCAGTCGTAGAAGAGGAACTCGCCGAAGCCGGTCCGCTCGACCCGCTTCAGGAACTGCTTCGGGATGATCTGGTCGGTGTCGACGTCGTTGCGGTCGAGCACCGAGACCTTGCCCTCGATGACGTCAATCGGCCTCATTCTCTAGCTCCAATCTCTGATGTCGACGAAGTGGCCCTCGACCGCCGCCGCCGCGGCCATCTTCGGGCTGACCAGGTGGGTACGGCCGCCCTTGCCCTGGCGACCCTCGAAGTTGCGGTTCGAGGTCGAGGCGCAGCGCTCCCCTTCGCTCAGCGTGTCGGCGTTCATCCCCAGGCACATCGAGCAGCCCGCCTCGCGCCATTCGAAGCCGGCGCCGCGGAAGACCTCGTGCAGGCCCTCTTCTTCGGCGGCCTTTTTCACCTGCTGGGAGCCGGGGACGACCATCGCGTGGACGGTGCTCGCGACCTTGCGGCCGTCGACCACGGCGGCGGCCTCGCGCAGGTCCTCGATCCGGCTGTTCGTGCAGGAGCCGATGAAGACCCGTTCCGGGGCGATCTCGGTCATCGGCGTGTTCGCCTCCAGGCCCATGTAGGCGAGGGCGCGTTCGGCCGATTCGCGGTCGGCCTCGGAGTCCATCGCGGCCGGGTCGGGGACGGTGTCGGTGACCTGGACGACCATGCCCGGGTTGGTGCCCCAAGTGACCATCGGCGAGATCGCCGCGGCGTCGATGTCGACCGCCTCGTCGAAGCTGGCGCCGGCCTCGGTCGGCAGCTCCCTCCAGCGAGCTTCCGCCGCCGCCATGTCCGCCGGCGCGCCGGGGCGGCCGCGGACCCACTCGAAGGTGGTCTCGTCGGGGGCGATCATGCCCGCCCGGCCGCCGCCCTCGATCGTCATGTTGCAGATCGTCATCCTGCCCGGCATCGCCAGCGCCTCGATCGCGGGGCCCGCGAACTCGACTGCGAAGCCGGTCATGCCGCCGGTCCCCAGCTTGCCGATCGTCGCCAGGATCAGGTCCTTCGGCGTCACGCCCTCGCCCAGCGCGCCGGCGTAGTTGATCCGCATCGTGCGCGGCTTTTTCTGCACCAGGCACTGGGTGGCGAGGACGTGCTCGACCTCGGAGGTGCCGATGCCGAAGGCCAGCGAGCCGAAGGCGCCGTGGGTGGAGGTGTGGCTGTCGCCGCAGACGATCGTCATGCCGGGCTGGGTGACCCCCAGCTCCGGGCCGATCACGTGGACGATGCCCTGGCGGTCGGAGCCGAGGCTGTAGACCTTCAGCCCGAACTCCTCGCAGTTGCGCTCCAGGGTTTCGACCTGGACGCGGGAGAGCTCGTCGGCGATCAGCCGGGCCGCCATCGTGCCGTCGGTCGGCGTGTTGTGGTCGGCCGTGGCCAGCGTCTTGTCGGGACGGCGCACGGGGCGACCGGCCATCCGCAGGCCGTCGAAGGCCTGCGGCGAGGTGACCTCGTGGACCAGGTGCAGGTCGATGTAGATCAGTCCCTCGCTGACCTCATGCTGCTCCCAGATCTTTTCGAACATGTTCCTTGACACTGCTAGCTCCTCCTCAGTCCGGCGGCGATCACCGCGATGAAGCGGGTCGGGTCGTTTCCTTCGTTCTCGAAGTGGTGCGGGAGATCGGCGTCGAAGGTGACGCTGTCGCCCTCCTGAAGCTCGATACGGGTGCCCTCGAGGACCAGCGCCGGCGAGCCGGCGAGGACCACCGCGGTCTCGCGGCTCCCTGGCTCGTGCATCGGC
>MKSH01000072.1:7809-17039 GCA_001898095.1 Solirubrobacterales bacterium 70-9
ACGTGCTGGCCCTCGTCGAGGCGCAGCAGCTGGGACAGCGTCAGCTCGAGGCCGGCGGCGATCTTCGCCGCGACGGCGAGGGTCGGCGAGGTCTCACCGCGCTCGACCTGGGACAGCATCTGGGCGCTGACCCCGGAGCGGTCGGCCAGGTCGCGCAGGGAGAGCGACATCGCCTCGCGCAAGGCGCGGATGCGGGGGCCGACGGCGGCGATGGGGTCGGCTGCTTGGGGCTGGGTAGCGGTCGCCATGATGCCGCGTACGTTATCACGGACGGTTGTCTGTTGCATGTGATTGCCTCCTCCCTCGATCCCGAACCAGACGGGCAGTTAGGTCCGGGATCGAGGGAGGAGGCTTCGGAGGTCGGCGGCGAGCGCAGAGGGTTCGATCCTCAACTGGTCCTCCGTGATCCGCACAACTCGGAAGCTCGCCGCGAGGAGGCGCCGGTCGCGGCGGTGGTCCTTGCTGATGGCTCGGCGCGTGCCGTGGGACTGGAAGCCGTCGAGCTCACCCACGAGGCGGGCTTGGGGCCAATAGCAGTCGACCTGGAAGCGGTCGTCGCCGACGGACAGCCAAGGGTTCAGGCGCGGACGGGAGATTCGATGGGCGTCGAGGAAGGGGAGGAACGATTCCTCGAGGGGGCTGCGGACCCTGCCGCCGGGGTCGTCGTTCAGGCGCTGGAGGCATCTGGCGACGATCGGGGCGCCGTGGTGATGCGGATGGCGGGCGAGAAGCGCGGGGATCGAGAGGGGACCGTAGATGCCGAGGTATTCGATCTCCCGGAGCGCCGTCTCAGCCGCCGCCTCACCGCGGTCCGAGGCGAGGTCGAGGACGGCACGGGCGGCGGTCGTGACCGGGATTCCGTCTCGGGTCGTGACCTCGTCGGGAGGGAGGGCACCGAAGTGGCGGTGGATCGAGCCCTGCGAACGCGTGTGGCGCGGCACCGTCACGTGCGCCTCCCCCGCCCCGTGTCCCCAGATCCCCCAAAGCGCCGTGGCGGAGCGGTGGCTGAGAACGGCTCCCGGTCCCGAAGCAAGCACCGCCGCCATCCATCTGCCCCGCTGCGTGATCGCGTCGTGCCCCACGGCGTAGACACCTGGATGAACACGATGGAGTCCGCCTTCACGCCGCCATCGATCCACCGTGTTCCCGGAAAGTCCCAGCCCTTCTACCTGGCCGCGCGTCACGACGCCGTGCTGACGCCCCGCGATCACGGCCAATCCCCTGTTCTCCACCCCCACGACGGCCTAAGCCGCGAGGCCGTCCGCATTTACCCCCGCCCTCGAGGGGTAAATGCGGACAGTGCGGGGTTAGGGGCCGGTACGCTCGATGGCGGCTTCGGCGGTGGCCGCCTCGGCCTCGCGCGTGGCGGCGCCTTCGAGGCTGTTGGACAGAGCTCGCAGGTAGGCGCGGGCGCTGGCCTCGATGATGTCGGTCGCGACGCCGGAGCCGGAGGCGAGGGCGCCGTCGGTGCGCAGTTGGACGGTAACCTCTCCGAGGGCGTCGTCGCCGCCGGTCACTCCCTCGACGGTGTATTTGACGAGCTCGCTCTCGACCCCGGTGGCGGCGCGGATGGCGCGGAAGACGGCATCGATCGGGCCGTCGCCCTCATTGGCCTCGCCGACGACCTCTTCGCCTGAAGGGAGGACGACCTTGACCTTGGCGGTCGGCTCGGCGCCGCTCGCAGCGCTGACCTCGAAGGAGGCCAGCTCGTGGGCGTCGGCGCGGTCGCGCATCTCGTCGGAGACGATCGCCTCCAGGTCGAGGGCGGTGACCTGCTTCTTGCGGTCGGCCACTTCCTTGAACGCTTTGAAGGCCGAGTTGAGGGCGCTGCCCTCGACCTTGTAGCCCATCTGTTCCAGGGCGTCTTTCAGCGCGTGGCGGCCCGAGTGCTTGCCGAGGACCAGCGAGTTGGACTCGAAGCCGACTTCGGTCGCGTCCATGATCTCGAAGGTGGTGCGCTCCTTCAGCACGCCGTCCTGGTGGATCCCCGACTCGTGGGCGAAGGCGTTCCGTCCCACGATCGCCTTGTTCGGCTGCACCGGATAGCCGGTCAGGCGGCTGACCAGACGGCTCGTGCGGGCGATCTCGCGGCTGTTGATCCCGGTGGTGAAGCCGTGCGCGTCCTCGCGAACCTGGAAGAGCATCGCGATCTCCTCCAGCGAGCAGTTGCCGGCCCGCTCGCCGAGGCCGTTGATCGCGCACTCGACCTGGCGGCAGCCGGCCATCACCCCGGCGTAGGAGTTGGCGACGGCCAGGCCGAGGTCGTCGTGGCAGTGGACCGAGGTCGTGACCTTGTGCAGGTCCGGGACCAGCTCGTAGAAGGTCCGCCACATCGCCGCGTACTCCTCCGGCGTCGCGTAGCCGACCGTGTCGGGGACGTTGATCGTGGTGGCGCCGGCGTCGATCGCGATCTGCAGCACCTCGGCGGTGAACTCGAAGTCCGAGCGACTCGCGTCCATCGGCGAGAACTCGACGTTGTCGCAGTAGGCCCTGGCCATCGTCACCGCCGCCTTCGCCTGTCCCTTGACGTCCTCGCGGTCGGTGTTCATCTGGTACTTGATGTGGATGTCGGAGGTCGAGATGAAGGTGTGGATGCGCGGGCGCGCCGCGTCCTTCACCGCCCCCCAGGCGGCGTCGATATCGGCCTTGTGGGTGCGGGCCAGGCCGCAGATGACCGGACCTTCGACCTTGCGGGCGATCGCCTGGACGGCCTCGAAATCGCCGGGCGAGGCGATCGGGAAGCCGGCCTCGATGATGTCGACGCCGAGCCGCGCCAGCTGCTGCGCGATCTCCACCTTCTCGGCGGCGTTGAGCGAGATGCCGGGTGACTGCTCGCCGTCACGCAGCGTGGTGTCGAAAATCTGGACGCGTTTGGTGTCGTTCGGTCCCATCGGACCTCTCCTTCTCTCTAAGTCTGGAATTGCCTTATGTCCCTCGCGGCTATCGCGCCGCCCAGCGCTATTCCCCCCGAGGGGGGAGGAGAAGGAGAAGCGCGAGGCTGTTCAGCGGAAAGGCCATTTCCACCGCGCAGGGTAGCGCACCGCCGGGGCGGTGTTCTACCCTGCCGCCGGTGGAGCGGACGAAGGTCAACTGGACGACGCTCTTCGCGATGGGGGCCGCGGTCTTCGTGATCGCCAACGACTTCTCGGCGATCAACGTCGCCCTGCCGACGATGGAGCAGGACTTCCACACGAACATCAACACGATCCAGTGGGTGGTGAACGCCTACGCGCTCACCTTCGGCGTGCTGATCGTGACCGGCGGCCGGCTCGCCGACATGTTCGGACGGCGCACCTCCTTCTTTCTCGGGGCGGGGATCTTCGCGACGATGTCGGCCGCCGGTGGCGCCGCGCCGACGGAGACCTTCCTGATCGTCACCCGCGCCCTGATGGGGATCGGCGGCGCCCTGATGTGGCCCGCGATCCTCGGTATGACCTACGCGATCCTGCCCGAAGACAAGGCGGGCCTGGCGGGCGGGATCATCATCGGCGCGGCGGGCCTCGGCAACGCGGCGGGGCCGCTGATCGGCGGCGTCCTCACCGACCTCGCCAGCTGGCGCTGGATCTTCTTCGTCAACGTGCCGATCGCCGCCTTCGCCGTCGCCGTCGTCTGGTCGAGCGTCCACGTCACCGACCCGAAGGACTCCGACCACCAGATCGACTACGCCGGGATCACGGCGATCTCGCTCGGGCTCGTCTCGCTGCTGATCGCCCTCGACCAGGTCGACGACTGGGGCTGGGGCGACCCGCGGGTGATCGCGATGCTGGCGATCGCGGCGATCGGGATCGTCGTCTTCCCGCCGCTCGAGCGACGCGCCGGCCGCCATGCCCTGATCCCCCGCGACGTGATCTCCAACCGCGACTTCGCCGGCTCCTGCGTGGCGATCCTCTGCATGTCGGCGACCTTCTTCGCGGCACTTCTCTACCTGCCCCAGTTCATGGAGAAGGAACTCGGCTTCTCACCGCTGGAAGCCGGCCTCGGGATGCTGCCCGCGCTGGCCACCTTCGGCCTCGTCTCCTTCGTCGCCGGGCCGCTGTACACGCGTCTCGGGGCGAAGCGGCTGGCGGTGATCGGGGCGGCCTGCATGACGGCCGCGGCGATCCTCTTCTCCCTGATCGGCGCGAGCGCCGGCTACGGTGCGCTGGTGCCGGGGATGGTCGTGCTGGGGATCGGGATCGGGACCTTCTACCCGACCGCGACCACCGCCGGGGTCACCTCGGTCGACGAATCGCGGGCCAGCCTCGCGGGCGGCATCGTCTACATGTTCCAGATCGCCGGCGGGTCGATCGGGCTGGGGCTGACGACGACGATCTTCTCGAGCTTCAACCCGCCCTTCATCGACGGCTTCCAGGCCGGGTTCCGGCTCGACGCGGGGATCGCCCTGGTCGGGCTCGCCGTGAGCGTCCTCCTGGTCGGCGGCTCGCTGCTCGCGCGGCGCGCCGAGGCGACGACCTAGCCGCGTCCGAGGCCGACGCCCTACGGCCGCAGGATGTTCTGCCCGGAGCCGCCGTTCAACTTGTCGACGCCGGGACCGCCGATCAGCAGGTCGTTGCCGCCGCGCCCGTTCAGTTCGTCATCGCCGGGACCGCCGATCAGCTTGTCGGGACCGGCGCCGCCGGTCAGCACGTCGTCGCCTTCGCCGCCGCGGATCGTCGCCGGGACCGGCACCGTGCGGCCGAGCGTGACGATGTCGTTCCCCGCCCCGGTGTTGATTTCGAAGCCCGCGATCGGCGCCGCTTCGCAAAGCAGCTCGGTGGTCAGCTTTTCGGGGTGGGTGCAGACGGTGCCGCCGACTTCGAGCGGCGTCGCCGATTCGATTTCGTACGAGCGGCCATTGGCGCTCAGTTCGATCGTGATCTTGTCTTCGCCGGGGCTGCCGGCAAGCACCAGGTTGATCGAGTGTTCCGGCGTCGGGTAGCCGATCCGCGGGATCGCGGAGCTCGCCGCGGCGGAGACCGCGGCAAGGCACGATGCCGCGGCAATCGCCGCGGCAGCAAAGAGTCCGGCAAAGCGCTGCATCGAACTCCTTAACAAGGCTTCCGCAGCGACGTTGCGGTCTTACAGGTCGACCGAGCGTCCCAGCGAGAAGCCGTCGAGGCCGAGAATCTTCTGGACGGCGTCGGGGCGCACGGGGGCATCGGTGGTGAGCGCCATCACGGCGACGTCCCCTCCCCCGGTCTCGGCGCCGACCGCGGCCGAGATGATGTTCACGCCTTCCTCGCCGAAGGCGGTGCCGACGCGGCCGATCATCCCCGGCTGGTCGGCGTAGCGGAACACGGTGATGTGCTCGGCGAAGGGCAGGTAGAAGCTCTCGCCCCAGGCGGAGACGAGGTAAGGCTCGTTTTTCGGCCCGACGCCGGTGCCTGCGACCTCGACTTCCTGGTCGCCCGAGCCGAGCCGCACGGTGACGAGCTCGGTGAAGTCCTCGGCCGCCGAGTCCTTTGTCTCGGTCAGCTCGATCCCCCGCTCCTCGGCCATCTGCGGCGCGTTCACCAGGTTCACCGGGGTCTCGGTGTTGCCGGAGAGGATCCCGACCAGGACGGCGATGCCGAGCAGGCGGGTGTCGTAGGAGGCGATCCGGCCGCTGAATTCGGCGGTGACGCGATCGACCGAACCCTCGCCGAGTCCCTGGGCGAGCCGACCGAGCTTTTCGCAGAGCGGCACGAAGGGCGCCAGCGCCTCCATCTCCTCCGGGCGCACGGCGGCGATGTTGACCGCGTTGGTGACCACGCCGCCGGTCAGCGCCTCGGTCACCTGTTCGGCGGTGACGACGCCGGCCCGGTCCTGGGCCTCCGCCGTCGAGGCGCCGAGGTGCGGGGTGACGACGACGTCGTCGCGGGTGAGCACCGGATGGTCGGTGAAGGGCTCCGCGGGGAAGACGTCGAGCGCAGCGCCCGCGAGCTTGCCCGACTCGAGCCCGTCGACGAGGTCGTCGAGCACGATCAGCTCGCCGCGCGCGCAGTTCACGATCCGGGCGCCGTCCTTCATCTGGGCGATCGCCTCGGCGTTGATCATCCCTTCGGTCTCCGGCGTGCGCGGCGTGTGCAGGGTGATCAGGTCGGCGCGGCCGAGAAGGTCGGCGAGCTCGTCGCAGCCCTCGACGCCGAGCTCGCGGAAGCGCTCGGCGGAGACGAACTTGTCGAAGGCGAGGACCTCCATGTCGAAGCCCTGGGCGCGCTTGGCGACCAGCTGGCCGATGCGGCCGAAGCCGATCACCCCGAGCGTCTTGCCGTAGAGCTCGGCGCCTTTGAACTTGGCGCGGTCCCAGCGGCCCGCGGCGAGGCTGGCGTGCGCCTGCGGGGTGTAGCGGAAGAGCGCCAGGGCGAGCGCCAGCGTCTGCTCGGCGGCGGCCACCGAGTTCGACTCGGGCGCGTTGGCGACGATGATCCCACGGCGCGTCGCCGCCGGGATGTCGACGTTGTCGACGCCGGTGCCGGCCCGGCCGATCACCTTCATGTTGGTCGCCAGCTCGATCAACTCCGGCGTCATCTTGGTGGCGCTGCGGATCAGGATCGCGTCGTACTCCGGCAGCTTGGCGCGGAATTCCTCGTCGCTCATGTCGAGCCCGAGGTCGACGTCGAACTTCGACCGCAGCAGGTCGACGCCGGTATCCGCGATTTTCTCCTTGACCAGGACCTTCATCGGACGCGAGAACCTAGCTGGCCGAACGGATGCCGTCGGCGTTGTCGACGACCCAGTCGATACACCTGGTCAGCGCCTCGACGTCATCCGGCTCCACCGCGGGGAACATCCCGATGCGCAGCTGGTTGCGGCCGAGCTTGCGGTAGGGCTCGGTGTCGACGATGCCGTTGGCGCGGAGACATCTGGCAATTGCAGAGGCATCGATCTCGTCACTGAAATCGATGGTTCCCACCACCAGCGAACGTTTTGTCGGGTCGGCGACGAACGGGGTGGCGAAGTCGCTCGCCTCGGCCCACGAGTAGAGGCGGCCGGAGGAGTCGCGCGTGCGCGAGACGCACCAGTCGAGGCCGCCGTTGCCGAGCATCCACTCGATCTGGTCGGCGAGCAGGAAGAGGGTCGCGACCGCGGGCGTGTTGTAGGTCTGCTGCTTGCGCGAGTTGTCGAGCGCCACCGCGAGCGAGAGGAATTCCGGCTGCCAGCGGCCGTCGCCGGCTCCGTCGAGCTCCTCGATCCGGACGATCGCCGCCGGGCTCAGCGCCGCCAGCCAGAGGCCGCCGTCGGCGGCGAAGCCCTTCTGCGGGGCGAAGTAGTAGACGTCGGCCTGGGAGGCGTCGAGCGGCAGCCCGCCCGCGCCCGAGGTGGCGTCGATCAGGACCAGCGCGTCGCCCGCGTCGGCGGGGCGCTCGACCGGCACCATGACCCCGGTCGAGGTCTCGTTGTGGGCCCAGCCGATCACGTCGGCGGCGGCGTCGCCGCGCGGCACCGGCGCGTCGCCCGGCTCGGCCTCGACCACGATCGGATCGGCGAGGAAGGGCGCCGCGGCGTTCGACTTGGCGAACTTCGAGGAGAACTCGCCGTAGGTGAGGGCCAGCGCGCGCTCGCGGACTAGCCAGGCGCAGGCCGACTCCCAGAACGCGGTGGTGCCGCCGTTGCCGAGCGCCACCTCGTAGCCCTCGGGCAGCCCGAGCAGCTCGCTCAGGCCCTCGCGGACGCGCTGGACGAGGTCGCGGATCGGCGCCTGGCGGTGCGAGGTGCCCATCAGCTGGGACTGCCCGGCCAGCTTCGCAAGCGCCTCTGGACGGACCTTCGAGGGCCCGCAGCCGAAACGTCCGTCCACCGGTTTCAGGTCCGATGGGATGGAGACGATGGTGTCGGTGGTCGCCATGGGGCGACAGGTTATTGACCCAAGACGGTCGACCGGTTACCGACCCGAGACATTTAGGGGGAGAGATGTACCCAGTCAGTTTTGAAGCGGATTTTCAGTCCGAACAGAATCGTGCGACGACGTTCTTCCGGATCATCCTCGCGATCCCGTGGTTGATCGTCGCCTACGTCTACGAGATCGTCGGGGCGATCACGGTGTTCATCGCCTGGTTGGTGATCGTGATCACCGGCAAGTACCCGGAAGGTCTCTACAACCTGAACGCGGGCTTCGTGCGTTACCACGTGCGCGTCCTCGCCTGGGTCTATCTACAGACCGACGAGTGGCCCCCGTTCGGCATCTCCGACGACCCCAGCTACCCGATCCGCGTCGAGGTGCCGGCGCGCGAAGCGAGCCAGAGCCGGCTCAAGGTGTTCTTCCGCATCATCCTCGCGCTGCCGATGCTGGTCGTGGTCTACGCGGTCCAGTACGTACACACGTTCCTCGGGGTGATCGCCTGGCTGACGATCGTCTTCCGTGGCTACCTGCCGGAGGGCGTCAACGGCGCGATGACCTTCTGCAACAGCTTTTACGCGCGACTCTACGGCTACCTGGCGCTGCTGACCGACGAGTATCCGCCGATCGGGATCGAGAAAGGCAAGGCGGGCGGACCGACCGCGGCCCCCGCGGCGCCTCCAGTTCCGCCGAAACTGTAAGGAAACAGGCAAGGGAAAGGGAGGGCAGGACGATGAGCGACGAGGCAAGCGACAAGGTGGAGCGCGGCGACGGCTGGTCCGTCGCCAACCTCTCCGACCTCGGCGAGGGGCCCGGGTTCCGCAAGGTCCGCAGCGCCCTCGGGGTCACCGCGTTCGGGATCAACGCGATCGTCCTGCCGCCTTCCTACGCCACCGGCAGCCACTTCCACGAGGAACAGGAGGAGCTCTACTTCCTCCACTCCGGCCGGGTGGCGATCGAGTTCGGCGACGGCACCGCGCAGGAGCTCGAGCCCGGCGGGATCGCCTGGGTCGATGCGCCAACTCATCGGAAGGTCCGCAATTTGAGCGACTCCGAGGAGGCGGTCTACGTCATCGTCGGCGGCAAGGACGGCTACGTCGGGCGCGACGGCGTATTGGCTCCCGGGGAGGAGCATCGATAGCTCTTTAGGGAGACGGGAAGGGACCATGGAGTCCCGACCGGCGGGTCCTGTCCCCGATCATGAGGACTGCGAGCGAGGTATACGTTCTCGCCCTCATGATCGGTGCCACCCGCCGGAGAGGGGTTTTGCTCGGGGTCCCGCTACCGGTCCGCCGCCTCTGAGTAGGGACGAAGGGACCAAGGTTGGCTCCAGTTTGTTGCTCAGGACCGAGGTGGGCAGCTCTCCCTTCCAGGCCGGAAAGAGCTGCGCCCGCCTCCTCTTCGCTTAAAGCTGCAAGGGACGGGCTTGTGG
>MKSH01000072.1:17052-17610 GCA_001898095.1 Solirubrobacterales bacterium 70-9
ACCGGAGGGATGGTGGGACCCTGCGGTGACAGGACCCGCCGGGCCGGGACTCCCCCGACCCTTTCCTGAACCCCCTGCGAACGACCGTCCCTAGAACCCCTGGTCGATCCAGGGCATCATGTCGCGCAGGTCTTTGCCGACCTTCTCGATTTCGTGGTCGGCGCCGGCTTGGCGGAGCTCGTCGAACTTCTTGCCGCCGGCCTCGTTCTCGGCGATGAACTCCTTCGCGAACTCGCCCGACTGGATCTCGCCGAGGATCTCCTTCATCGCCTGGCGGGAGGCCTCGCCGATCACCCGTTTGCCGCGGGTCAGGTCGCCGTACTCGGCGGTGTTGGAGATCGAGTACTCCATCCCGCGGATTCCCTTTTCGTACATCAGGTCGGCGATCAGCTTCAGCTCGTGAAGGCACTCGAAGTAGGCGAGGCGGGGGTCGTAGCCGGCCTCGACCAGCGTCTCGAACCCGGCCCGGACGAGCTCCGAGGCGCCGCCGCAGAGCACCGCCTGCTCGCCGAAGAGGTCGGACTCGCACTCTTCCTTGAAGGTCGTCTCGATCACCGC
>MKSH01000072.1:17624-21235 GCA_001898095.1 Solirubrobacterales bacterium 70-9
TGGTGAATGGCCATAAGGCAGGGCACGCCGTTGCCTTCCTCGTACTGGCGGCGGACCAGGTGGCCCGGGCCCTTCGGCGCGACCATGCCGACGTCGACGCCCTCGGGCGGCTCGATCTCACCGAAGTGGATGGCGAAGCCGTGGGCGAAGAGCAGCAGGTCGCCGGGGTTGATCCCGGCGCTGATCTCCTCGCGCCAGAGCTGGCCCTGCTTCTCGTCCGGCAGGAGGATCATCACGATGTCGCCCTTGGCCGCCGCGTCGGCGACATCGAGGACCTCGAGGCCGTGCTCTTCGGCCTTCGCGCGGCTGGAGGAATCGGGGCGCAGCCCGACGACCACCGAGACCCCGGAGTCCTTCAGGTTGAGGGCGTGGGCGTGTCCCTGGGAGCCGTAGCCGAGGATCGCGACCGTCTTGCCGGAAAGCTTGGAGAGGTCTGCGTCTTTGTCGTAGAAGATGTCGTCGGTTTTCATGGCCGATGAGGCTAGCGGAGCGCGCTGCTCATCAGCGCGGCGGCGCTTTCGCTCAGCGCAGCGCGCGGCGCATCAACTTGCCCGAAGGCGTGCGCGGCAGAGCCGCGGCGAGCTCGACCCGCTTCGGCACTTTGTAGCGAGCCAGGGTGGCGGCGCAGTGATGGCGCAGCTCGTCCGGGGTGACCTCGGCCTCGGGCGCGAGGACGACGACCGCGGTCACCGCCTCCTGCCACTCGGGGTCCTCCCTCCCCACCACCGCCGCCTCGACCACCGCCGGATGGGTGAGCAGCACCTCCTCGACCTCGGAGGGGACGACGTTCTCGCCGCCGGTGACGATCATGTCGTCGATCCGGTCCTGCACGTAGAGGAAGCCTTCGTCGTCGATGTGGCCGAGGTCCCCGGTGTGGAGCCAGCCCGACTCGTCGTAGCGGCCGGGAGCGACGGTCGGGCCCTGGACGAGGATCTCGCCGTCGCGGATCCGCACGTGGCTGGAGAGCAACGGCCGGCCCGCCGAGCCGATCTTGCGCAGGGCGTCCTCGGGGGCGAGCGTGGTGACCTGGGAGCAGGTCTCGGTGAGGCCGTAGGTCTGCACGACGGTGGCGCCGCGGTCGAGCGCCGCGGCGAGGATGGCCTCCGGGACGGGGCCGCCGCCGACCAGGATCGCGCGCGGGCCGGCGAGGTCGGCGCCGGCGTCGAGGAGGCGCGAGAGCATCGTCGTCACCAGCGAGAGCACGGTGATCCGCTCCTCCGCCAGGGATTTGGCGACGCGCTCGACGTCGAAGCCGTCGTGGACCACCGCGGTGGTCCCGTAGATCGCGCTGCGGACGACGATCGAGAGGCCGCCGATGTGGCTCAGCGGCATGCAGCAGAGCCAGCGATCGCTCGGGTCGACGCCGATGTTGTAGGCGCCGCCCATCGCGCTCCAGAGGAAGTTGCCGTAGGTGAGGCCGATCGGCTTCGGCGTGCCGGTGCTGCCGGAGCTGAGCACGTAGGCGCAGACGTCGTCGGTGTCGTGCTCGCCGAGCAGCGGCAAGTCGGCCTCGGTCTGGGTGAGGAGGCCGGGATCGTCGAGGTCGACCATCGGCTCCACCACGTCGACGATCTGGGCGCGCTCGACTTCGGTGAGGCGCGGGCTCAGCGGCAGCAGCGCGGCGCCCATCTTCATCAGCGCGTGGACGAGCACCACCTGCTCACGGCGCGGGTGCATGGTCAGCGCCGCGGTCGAGCCGCGCCGCACCCCGTGGGCGGCGAGCCGGCGCGCGACCCAGGTCGCTTCCGCCTCCAGCTCGGCGTAGGTGACCTCGGCCCCGTCGGCGATCAGGGCGCAACGCTCCGGGCAGCTCTGCGCCCGTTGAGCGAGCCAGTCGTCGATTCTCATATCGTCTCCATCATGCACCAGCGCGACCGGGGACCCCGGTGATCTGGGTCCAGGCGGCGCGGCCACGCACCTTGCCGGCGGCGATCGCGCCGGTCCTCGTCGGCACCGCCGCGGCATGGCAGTTCGCCGGGCACCTGCCGCGTGTGCTCGCCTTCGTCGTCGCCCTGGTCGGCTCGATCTTCATCCAGATCGGCGCCAACCTCGCCAACGATTATTCCGACGCGCGCCGCGGCGCCGACACCGTCGACCGCCTCGGGCCGGTGCGGGTCACCTCGGCCGGCCTCGTCACCCCGCAGCGGGTCCTGCGCGCGACCTGGGTCGCCTTCGCCGTCGCGGTCGCCTGCGGCATCTACCTGGCGATCGTCGCGGGCTGGATCATCCTCGTCGTCGGCATCGCCTCGATCGCCGCCGGCGTCCTCTACACCGGCGGCCCGCGCCCCTACGGCTACGCCGGGCTCGGCGAGGTCTTCGTCTTCCTCTTCTTCGGCCTGGTCGCCGTCAACGGCTCCTACTACGTGCAGCTGGAGCAGCTCGACGCGCTGCCGCTCGGCCTCTCGATCGCGGTCGGCTTCCTCGCCACCGCGATCCTGGTCGTCAACAACGTCCGCGACATCGAGACCGACCGGCGCGCCGGCAAGAACACCTCGGCGGTGCGGATGGGACGCGCCAACGCGGTCAACCTCTACCGCCTGCTGGTCGGCGGCGCCTTCGTCATCCTGCCCTTCTCGATCTGGGCGGGCGACTGCCAGTGGTGGCCGCTGCTCGGCCTGCTGGCGATCCCGATGGCGATCAAACCGATCCGGGTGCTGGAAACCCACACCGACGGCCCGGCGCTGAACAAATGCCTGGCGGCGACGGGCGCGCTGCTCGGCGTCTACAGCCTGCTGGTCACGATCGGCCTCCTGCTCGCCTCGTAGGCTTCCGCCCCGATGCGCCTCTCCTTGGTCGAAGTCATCCCCTACGCGCTCCCCTTCCGGGACCCGTACGTCACCGCGCGGGGGACGCTGACGCGGCGCGAGATGGTGCTGCTGCGGATCAGGGACGAGGACGGCGTCGAGGGGCTCGGCGAAGCGGTGCCGCTGAGCCTCCGCGGCGGCGTGACGGTGCCGGAGGTGGTGCGGGAGCTGGAGGCTCTCGGCACCGAGATCGCCGACGACGAGCGGCTCTCCTTCCCCGCCCGCTGCGCGATCACCACGGCACTGCTCGACCTGACCGAGAAGCGCGAGGGCGACGATGCGTGGCACGCCCCGGTGCGCTGCAACGCGACGCTGACCAGCGGCCCGCCGTCGGAAGTCGCGAAGGAAGCGGAACGCTGGGCGGCGGACGGGTTCGGGACGTTCAAGCTGAAGGTCGGGACCGGCGAAGACGCGGCCCAGATCGCGGCGGTGCGCAAGGCCCTGGGACCGGAGGCGCGGATCCGGCTGGACGCGAACGGCACCTGGTCGCTGGAGCAGGCGACCGAGATCCTCGCGACGGTCGAACCGCTGGGAATCGAGCTGGTCGAGCAGCCGGTGGAGACGATCGCCGAGGCGGCCGAGCTGTCGAAGCGGACGCGCATCTGGCTGGCCGGCGACGAGGGCATCGTCACCCTTGAGGACGCGGAGGAGGCGATCCGCGCCGACTCGTTCTCGGTCACCGGGGTGAAGCTCTCGAAGGTGGGCGGGTTCGAGCTGGGACGGGACCTGGCCGGGCGGATGCGCTCCTACGTCGCCAGCGCCCTCGACGGGCCGGTCGGGATCGCGATCTCGCGGCGCCTGGCGGAG
>MKSH01000072.1:21292-31785 GCA_001898095.1 Solirubrobacterales bacterium 70-9
GACCGGGCCTGGGCGTCACGATCGACGAGGATTCACTGCAGGCCCACCGCCTTTGACCGGGCCGTGGAGCCTTAGTCGGTCATAGACCGAGTTTCCTCCACACCATGGACTCGACCAACGCAAATACGGCCCTCGCCTCGGCCTTCGTCGAGGAGCTGGCGCGCGGGGGCCTGCGGCGGGCGGTCGTCTCCCCCGGCTCGCGCTCGACCCCGCTCGCAGTGGCCCTGTGGCGACAAGCGGGGATCGAGGTGACGGTGATCGTCGACGAGCGCTCGGCGGCCTTCTTCGCCCTCGGCGCGGCGCAGGCGGCCGGCGAGCCGGTGGCGCTCCTCTGCACCTCCGGCACCGCGCTCGCCAACTACCACCCGGCGGTCGTCGAGGCCGACGAATCGGCCCTTCCCCTGATCATCCTCAGCGCCGACCGCCCGCCGGAGCTCCGCGGCATCGGCGCCGGTCAGACGATCGACCAGATCAAGACCTTCGGCGAATCGGTCCGCTGGTTCTGCGAAGTCGGCACCCACGAGGCCGACGACTCGGGCCTCCTCCACATGCGCTCGGTCGCCTGCCGCGCCCTCGTCCGCGCCCGCGGCGAGATCCGCCCCGGCCCCGTCCACCTCAACCTCCCCTGGCGCGAGCCCCTCTCGCCGATCCCGGTCGAGGGCGCCGTCACTGCCACGGACCCCCTCGCCCTCCACGGCCGCGACGACCGCCCCCTCACCGCGGTCACCCACGTCGACCTCGAGCCGACCGCCTTCGCCCTCGACGAGATCGCCGGCCACATCGGCGACGCGATCGCCGGCGTCATCGTCGCCGGCCGCCAGACCGACCCCGAGCTGCGCGAGCCCCTCGCCCGCCTCGCCCGCGCCGCCGGCTTCCCGATCCTCGCCGAGCCGACCTCCCAACTCCGCCTCGGCCCCCACGACCGCTCCTACGTGGTGACCACCTACGACGCCCTCCTGCGCGACGAGCACTGGGCGAAGGGCGTCGTCCCCGAGCTGGTCCTGCGCTTCGGCGAGCTGCCGACGAGCAAGCCCCTGCGCCAGTGGCTGGCGGCGAGCGGCGCCGACCAGATCGTCGTCGACCCCACCGGTGGGTGGAACGAGCCGACGGGACGGGCAGCGGCGATCGTCCGCGCCGATCCGACCGAGTGCGCGAGCGGGTGGGCGGCGAGGCTGGAACGGGACTCCGAGGGACGGGCCGGTGGTGGCGGGGCGAGGGGGTCCCTTCACTCACGAACTGCGGGGAGGTTCGCTCAGGGACCCCCTCGCCCCGCTCCACAGGCGTGGGTGGAGGCCGAGGAAGTGGCGCTGCGGGTCATCGCGGAGGAGCTGGAAGGGACGGAGGGCATCACCGAGCCTGCGCTGCATCTGGCGCTGGGGCGGGCCCATCGGGACGGGGACCTCGTCTACACCGCGTCGTCGATGCCGATCCGGGATCAGGAGGCGTTTCTCGCGCCGGGAGAAGCTGACGTGCTCCTTCTCTGCAACCGCGGCGCCAACGGGATCGACGGGCTGATCTCGTCGGGGATCGGGGCCGCGCAGGCGAGCGGGCGGCCGACCACGATCATCACCGGGGACCTCGGCCTGCTGCACGACATCGGCGGGCTGGCCGCGCTTCGCGACGTCACCACCCCGGTCCGGATCGTGGTGATCGACAACGGCGGCGGCGGCATCTTCCACTTCCTGCCCCAGCAACGGGCCCTCGACGCAACCGAGTTCGAGGCGCTCCTCGGCACCCCCCGCGGCGTCTCGGTCGAGCGCGCCGCCGCCCTCTTCGACCTCCCATACCGCCACCTCGCAAACCTGAGCGAACTTCCCGCCGCGCTGGCCGAAGGAACGGGCCTGATCGAGGTCCGCGCCGACCGCGCAACGAACGTAGCCGCCCACCGCCGCGTCACCGACCGCGTCCTCGCCGCCGTCTCCGCCACCTGAAAGAGGCCCACGCCAGGACGGACCCCGCAACGGCCGGCAGGCGGTCCAAGGGGACCCCTGAGCGAACCTCCCGCAGTTCGTGAGTGAAGGGGTCCCCTTGGGCCGCCCCATCGCAAACCCGAAGCTAGTCCGACACCAGCGGCAGCATCGCCTGAAGCTTCACCTCGGTCTCGGCCAGCTCAAGCTCCGGGTCGGAGCCGGCCACGACGCCGACGCCGGCGAAGAGGTGGGCGTCGCGGTCGCGGAGGAGGGCGCTGCGGAGGGCGACGCAGAATTCGCCGTCCTCGGTCGAGTCCATCCAGCCGACCGGGGCGGCGTACCAGCCGCGGTCGAGCTCCTCCAACTCGGTCATCGCGGCGGCGGCGGCTGGCCATGGGTCGCCGCCGACGGCGGGGGTCGGGTGGAGCATCCCGGCCAGCTCGATCGCCGAGCGGGGCTCGGCCAGCTGGGCGATCACCGGGGTCGCCAGGTGCTGGATGTTGGCGACCTTGACGATCTCCGGCTCCGGGCCGGTCTCCACCCAGACCGCGTGTGGGCGCAGCCGGCGGACGATCCGCTCGGCGACGATCCGGTGCTCGCGGCGGTCCTTGTCGGAGCGCATCAGGCGCTCGCCGAGGTGGTCGTCTACGGCGGGGTCGGAGCTCCGGCGGGTCGAGCCGGCGAGCGCCACGGTGGAGACACCGGCGCCGGAGCGTCGCACCAGGAGCTCCGGGCTGGCGCCGATGAAGGCGGCCTCCGGCGTCCCGGCGCAGAAGCAGAAGCAGGCCGGGAACTGCTCCCGCATCGCGCCGAAGATGGATGCCGGATCGTGGGCGGCGGCGGCGCTGACGATCACCTCGCGAGCCAGCACCACCTTCTGCATCTCCGCTTCGGCGATCCGGGCTGTCGCCTTCTCGACCGCGTCTTCGAAGGCGCGCGGCGGCCGGGCACTGCGGATCGTCGGGCGAGCGGTCGGGTGCGGGTCGGCCAGCGGCAGTTGGGCGTCGGCGCGCAGGCCGGCGAGGCGCGCCCCGAGCTCGGCGGCGCGGCGCTCAGCGTCGTCGCCCGGCCCGACCAGCGCGTTGACGGTGAGGAAGCACTCCTCGCCGCGGCGGCAGATCGAGATCTCGGGCAGGAAGAGCGAGCCGGGCTCGAACGAGCTCCAGGTCGTCGAGCCGCCGCCCTGCGGATCGAAGGCGAAGCCCCCGAGCCAGACCGGCCCGGCCCCGGCCGGCACCCCGCGGACGCCCTCGACGACCCCGTCGCTGCCGGTCTCCGCCGCCGTCCGGGCGACCTCGGCGAAGCGCCGCTCACCGCGCGAGGCGGCCTCGCGGGCCACGCCCATCCCGGCGAGGGCGAATTCGCGGTCGGGCTGCTCCCAGCAGAACCAGCGGTCGCCGGCCAACCGCGAGGCGAAGATCGCGGCGCAGGGGTCGGTGACCTCGACCGCGGCGGTGACGCTGACCAGCGTCCGCCGTCCCCTCCCTATGCCCCGTTCGAGCGCCCCTAGAAGGGACTCACTCGTGACCACGGGCGATCGCGATCTCCCCGGTCCGGACCATTTCGACAAGCCCGTGCGGACGGACCATGCGCTCGAAGGCCTCGATCTTGTCGGCCGAGCCGGTGATCTCGATCGTGATCGTGCGACGCGCCACGTCGACGATCTTGGCGCGGAAGATCTCGGCGAACTGGATGATCTCGGCGCGGTTCTCGACCGCGGCGGAGACCTTGAACAGGGCCATCTCGCGGGCCACCGTCTCCTCCGGCTCCATGTCGCGGATCTTCAGCACGTTGACGAGCTTGTGCAGCTGCTTCGTCACCTGGTCGATCGGGTGGACGGCGCCGTCCAAGGTCAAGGTGATGCGGGAGATGCTCGGATCGTCGGTCGGCCCGACCGCCAGCGTGTCGATGTTGAAGCCGCGGCGGGAGAAGAGCCCGGCGACGCGCGCCAGCACGCCCGGCTTGTTCTCGACCTGGATCGAGAGGACGTGCTTGCGCCCGCTCAGCTGCCCGGGGATCCGCAGATCCTCGAGTTTGACCAAGTCTGGAGTGCCCGCCTCCATCAGTCCTGCACCAGCCCGGGTGCCTCGACCATCTGGCGGGCGGGAGTGCCCGGGGCGATCATCGGATAGACGTTCTCCTCCTGGGTGACGCGGACGTCGACCAGGACCGGGCCGTCGGTCTCGCAGGCCGTGCGCATCGTCTCCTCGAGGTCGGCAGCGTCCTCGACCCGCAGGCCGGTCGCGCCGAACGCCTCGGCCAGCTTCACCCAGTCGGGGCTGGAGCCCATCTCGACCGAGCTGTAGCGACGGTCCCAGAAGAGCTGCTGCCACTGGCGGACCATGCCCATGTAGCCGTTGTTCATCAGGAAGACCTTGACCGGGATCTGCTCCTCCACGGCGGTGGCCAGCTCCTGCACGTTCATGATCAGGCTGCCGTCGCCGGAGATGCAGACGACCAGCTCGTCCGGGCAGGCGACCTTGGCGCCGAGCGCCGCCGGCAGCCCGAAGCCCATCGTCCCGAGGCCGCCGGAGTTGATCCAGCGCCGCGGTTTGTCGAAGCCGTAGTACTGCGCCGCCCACATCTGGTGCTGGCCGACGTCGGAGGAGACGATCGCGTCCCCCTGCGTCGCCTTCCAGAGCGACTCGATCATGAACTGCGGCTTGATCTCGCCGCCGGTACCGGGTTCGTAGTAGAGCGGGTGATCCTGCTTCCAGGCGCGGATCTGGGTCCACCAGCTCTCCAGCCGACCGGAGTCGGTCTGCAGCGCGCGGTACTCGCGGGTCAGCTTCGGCAGCACCTGCTTCACGTCGCCGACGATCGGGATGTGGGCACCGACGTTCTTCGAGATCTCCGCCGGGTCGATGTCGATGTGGATGATTTTCGCGTTGGGCGCGAACTGGTCCAGCTTGCCGGTGATCCGGTCGTCGAAGCGGGCGCCGATCGCGACGATCAGGTCGGCCTTGTCCATCGCCGTGTTGGCGGTGTAGGTGCCGTGCATGCCGAGCATGCCGAGGAAGCGGTCGCTCGAGGCGGGGAAGGCGCCGAGGCCCATCAGCGTCGAGGTGACCGGGAATTCGTCGGAGGCGGCCAGTTCGCGCAGCTCCTCGGAGGCGTTCCCGTTGATCACGCCGCCGCCGGTGTAGAAGATCGGCCGGCGCGCGTTCGCCAGCGCTTTGGCGGCGATCCGGATCTGTTTGATGTTGCCCTCGGTGGAGGGCTTGTAGCCGGGCAGCTCGACCGGCTCGGTGCGCGCCTCGTACTCGATGTCGGTGCGGAAGAGGTCGGAGGGGACGTCGAGCAGGACCGGCCCGGGGCGCCCGGTCGAGGCGACGTGGAAGGCCTCGTGGACGTACTCGGGGATCTGCCGGGCATCCGTCACCTGGAAGGAGTGCTTCACGAACGGCAGCGTGGCGCCGAGGATGTCGGCCTCCTGGAAGCCGTCGGTCCCGATCAGCTCGGTTTTCACCTGGCCGGTGATGAAGACGGTCGGGACGGAGTCGAGCATCGCGTCGGCGATCGCCGTGATCAGGTTCGTCGCGCCGGGACCGGAGGTGGCGAAGGCGACTCCGACTTTGCCGCCCGCCTTGGCGTAGCCCTCGGCCGCGTGGCCGGCGCCCTGCTCGTGGCGGGTCTGCACGTGGCGGAAGTCGGCGTCGACGACCGCGTCGTACATCGGCAGGTTGGCCCCGCCGGGGATCCCGAAGGCGTTCTTCACGCCCTCGGCCTTGAGCGATTCCATCAGTGCGTCGGCAGCCCTCATCGAACCGACGATGCTACCAGCGGGTTATGCCTGGGCTGCGGCAGGCTTTGCCGGGTTCCAGCGCGTGCGCGGGTCGATCGCGCCCTCGGCGGCGCGGTCTTTGTAGCGCTCGATAATCCCGAGGATCGACTCGACCAGCTCCTCGCCCAGCAGACGCGGCTGCAGCCCGAGGTCGAGCAGGTTCGAGTTCACCGCGTTGTAATAGTGCTCTTCCTTCTCCACGCGGGGGTTGTCGTAGTGCTGGATGTCGACCTCGTAACCGAGGTGCGCCCCCGCCTCTTTCACCAGCCCGGCCAACTGCATCACCGAGAATTCCTCGGTGAACTGGTTGAAGACGCGGAACTCGCCCGCCGCGGCGGGGTTTTCGACCGCCAGGCCGACGCAGGCGAGCGTGTCGCGGATGTTGAGGAAGCTGCGCGTCTGGTTGCCTTCTCCGTAGACGGTCAGCGGATGCCCGATCACGGCCTGCAGGCAGAACCGGTTCAGGACCGTGCCGAAGAGCTCGTCGTAGTCGAAGCGGGTGATCAGCCGCTCGTCGCCCGCGGTCTCCTCGGTCTCGATCCCGTAGACGACGCCCTGGTTCAGGTCGGTCGCCCGCAGGCCCCAGGTGCGGCAGGCGAAGTGGATGTTGGTCGAGTCGTGGACCTTCGAGCAGTGGTACAGCGAGCCCGGCAGCTTCGGATATGGCAGCCGGTCGCTGCGTCCGTTGTGATGGATCTCGATATAGCCCTCCTCGATGTCGATCTCGGGCTGGCCGTACTCGCCCATCGTCCCGAGCTTCACCAGGTGCGCGTCCGGGACGTGGTCGCGCAGCGAGAAGAGCAGGTTCAGGTTGCCGATCGTGTTCGCGTACTGGGTCTCGACCGCGGTCTGGCGGGAGATCATCGAGTACGGCGCCGAGGCCTGCTGACCGTAATGGACGACCGCCTCGGGGAGGAAGTCGGCGACCACCCCGTCGAGGAAGTCGCCGTCCTCGATCGGCCCGACGTGGGAGGCGATCCGCTTGCCCGATTTCTCCTCCCAGGCGGCGAGGCGCGTCTCCAGGTCGGCGATCGGGGTAAGCGAATTGGAGCCCGCGCCCTCGA
The DNA here is from genome assembly GCA_001898095.1 of Solirubrobacterales bacterium 70-9. Lineage (GTDB taxonomy): Bacteria > Actinomycetota > Thermoleophilia > Solirubrobacterales > 70-9 > VAYN01. Next base: position 28,051 of record MKSH01000072.1, read on the forward strand.
CCCAGCGGCGGCGGTTGAAGTTGTCGACCACCGCCACCTCGTGGCCCGCGGCGGAGAAACGAAGCGCCGTCGGCCAACCGAGGTAGCCGTCGCCACCGAGGATGAGGATCCGCATAGACCGGCAAGGTTAGTTGAATCGGGCTGATGCCAAACGCTGTGGTGGCGCGAAACGGCGGCAGATGGGGCTTTGCGGCTCTGGTCGCGATCCTGCTCCTGGGCGCGGGCCTGCGGGTCGGCGAAGCCTGGGACGGCCGCGCCCCGGTCTACGACGCCGCCGCCTACGCGGCGATCGCGAAGAACCTCGACGAAGGCCACGGCTTCACCGTCGGCGCCGCCGCCACCCAGCCGAGCTCCGACTACTCGCCGGGCCTGCCGCTCTTCGTGGCGGGCATCTACAAGGTGACCGGGGGCGTCCACGAACGCCTCGCCCGCATCGTCCTGGCGCTCCTCGGCACCCTCGCCATCCTCTTCACCTACCTCCTGGCCCGCCGCCTCGCGGGCACCTTTTGTCGCCCACAGGGCGACAAAAGGTGCAGGGCTTCGTTGGTGGCGGCACTCGGCGCGGCGCTTGCGGTGGCGATCTATCCGGCGACGATCGAGTACACCGGGATGTTGATGACGGAGCCGGCGGCGGCGACGCTGCTCGCGGGCGGGATCCTCGGGCTGCTCTGGGCGGGAGACGGGGACGGCTGGTGGCGCTGGCTCGTGCCGGGGCTGACGCTCGGCGCGCTGGCCCTGGTGCGACCCGAGTACCTCGCAATCGGGCTCCTCCTCGCGCTCCTCACCCTCCTCCACGAGCGTTTCGCCCCCCGCGTGCGTTCGCAGAAAGCTCCGGATAGCGGCCAGAAGTGCGAACGCACTCGTGGGGGGTGGTGGCAGGCGCTGGGGAAGGCGGCGATCGTCGTCCTCGGGCTGGCGATCGTCGTCGCGCCCTGGACGATCCGCAACGCGATCGCCCTCGACCGCTTCGTCACCGTCTCCACCGGCGGCGGCCAGGTCCTCTACGCCGGCACCTACCTGCCCTCCGACGGCAACCCGGAAAAGGTCGGCGCCGTCGTGGTCGCGGAAAACCCCGACCTCTTCGGCCCCGATGCGCTCGAAAACCTCCGCCTCGAGCAGATCCTCGCCCGGCTCGCCGAAGCCACCTATCCGGAAATGGAACCCGACCAGGCCCTCTCGAAGATGGGCAAGGAACAGCTCGGCGACGACCTCACCGAACACACCGGCGAATACATCTCCTTCGTCGCCGCCAAGATCGGCCGCATCTGGTCCCACGGCCCGCGCGCGATCATGCGCACCCCGGTCTGGGAGGCCCTCCACTGGGTCCTGCTCGGCCTCGGCCTGCTCGGCCTGGCCCTGCTGGCTTACCGGCGCCGCTGGGAGGCCCTGCTGATCGGCGCCGTCTTCCTCTCGGTGACCGTGATCAGCGCCCTGCTCGTGGCCTCACCGCGCCGAGTCCTCGTCCTCGTCCCCCTGCTGAGCGCCTGCGCGGGGGCGGCGGCCGCCTGGCTTGCCGCCCGCGCACGCGCGGAAAAGCCTCAGTCCATGTCGTAGGTGACCTTGAAGCTCAGCCGGATTTCCGTCGCGGTGTCGGCGCCGCGGAAGAGGCAGCTGTACTTCACGATCTGGGCTTCTTCGGTGCCCTGGCCCTTGGTGTAGACGGTCGGGGTGCAACGGTAGCCTTCCCACACCTTCGGCTTCTCGATGCGCAGCGACAGCATCTTGTTGGCCACCTTCTTGACCACCGGGCATTCGGCGAATTCCATCTGCGTGGGCGCGACGTTCTTGCCCTTGACGGTGATCGTGACCTTCTTGCCGATCACGTTCTTGGAGTTGGTCGTGCAGGTCGTGTTGACCGTTTCTTCGGTCGGCATCGCCGACGCGGTGCCGACGCCGACGACCAGCAGGCAGGTGAGAGCGGCCGCGAGGGCCAGGGTGATGCGCTTCATCGAGTTCGCTCCTCTTTGGCTAGTTGTTCGCGTAGGTGATCTTGAACTTGAGGCGGATTTCGGTGGCCGTGTCGGCACCCCGGAAGAGACCGGTGTACTTCACGGTCAAGGGAGTTTCGGAGGTGATGCTGGGGGTGATCCGGAACCCTTCGATGACGGTCGGCTTCTCGACTTCCTTCTTGATGACCGCGTTCAGGACCCTCTTCACGATCTTGCATTCCGCGTATTTCATCTGCGACGGATCGACGTTCTTGCCGGTCACGGTCGCGGTCAGCTTGTGCCCGGCGACGTAGTTCGACGAGGTACTGCAGGAGGTGTTGACGATGCCTTCGGTCGGCATCGCGGCGGCGGTTCCGACCGAGGCGAAGGCGAGACATGCGATCGCGCCGGCCAGCAGCAGGGAGATGCGCTTCAAGGTGGTTCCTTTCCTGGGTGGTTGCCGGCCGCAGCCTGAAGGTTCCGCCTGCGGAACGGCTAAAGATCGAGGACTTCGACCCGCCGGCCCCGGTTTCCTGCCCCGGCGCCAGTAGCCTGACCCGCGCCCTTGACCACCCTCCGCAACTGGTTCCGCACGCTGCCCGCCCGCTACGGGCGGCGGACGCTGATCGCCCTCGCCGTGATCGCGGCGCTCGGCCTGGGCGTGCGCGCGGTCGCCGTCGTCCATCCCGTCGCCGATCCGGCCGACGACTCGCACGCCTACTACGCCCTCGCCAAGTCGCTCTACCAGGAAGGCAGCTACGGGGGCCCGGGATTCAAGTCGGAAGCGTCCAGCGACTGGTCGCCGGGGGCGCCGTGGCTCTACGCCGGGCTCTTCGTCGTCACCGGCGGCCCGCGCGAAGGCTCGATCCGCATCCTCGAGGCGCTCATGGGGGTGGGGACGATCCTCGTCGTCTTCCTCCTCGGCTGGAGATTGGGAGGGCGATGGCCGGCACTGCTCGGCGCCTTGGGCGTGGCGATCTACCCGCCCTTCATCCACTCCGTCGGCGAGGTGATGAGCGAGCCGCCGGCGATGCTCTCGATGCCCGCCGCGATCCTCGCCTTCCTCTGGGCCTGGGACGGCAAGAGTCCGTGGCGCTGGCTCCTCCCCGGCTTCCTCTTCGGTTGCACGGCGATGTTCCGCCCCGAGTACACCCTCGTCGCGGCAGCCTTCGTGGTCTTCGCCGCGGTCCGCTGGGCCTGGCAGCGCGAGTGGGCGTTCGGCGCCGCCGCTATCGGCCTGATGCTGGTCGCGCTGCTGCTCCCGATCCTACCCTGGACGATTCGCAACATCGTCGTCCTCGACCGCCTGGTGCCGATCTCCACCGGCGGCGGCAAGGCCCTCTACGTCGGCACCTTCTATCCCGCCGACGGCGAATACCAGCGGGTCAAGGCGATCCTCTACGAACGCGAAACCGGCGAAAGCCTGCCGCCCCAGTCCCAGGAACTCGCCGAAGTCGACCCCACCCCGCTCTTCGACAAGGTCGCCGCCCGCTACCCGGAACTGCCGCGCGACTCGGCCCTCGGCAAGATCGGCAAGGAAGACTTCTCCAAGTACTTCGGCGAAGACCCGCTCGGCTATGTCGGGATGACGGTGCGCAAGGTCGGCCGGATGTGGTCCAGCGGGGTCGGTGAATTCATGTCGACGACGCTCGGCCGGGTGCTCCAGATCGTCCTCGTCCTGCTCGGGATCGCGGGCCTGGTGCTGCTCGGCTTCCACCGCCGTCGGCTGGAGGCGCTTTGTTTCGCCACCCCGATCGTCCTCGTCACCCTCGTCGGCGCGATCAGCCTCGCCGCCCCGCGCCGCAAC
>MKSH01000073.1:0-1358 GCA_001898095.1 Solirubrobacterales bacterium 70-9
TCACGCAGCAGGGGGTGGTCGTGCGCAGCTGTGACGACTTCGCTCTGGCCTGGTCGACCTTCGGTGTCCTCAACGTGACCGCGAACGAGTATCCGACTTCCGGCGTCGAACTGATCGAGTGCGTCCTTCCCGACCAGCTCGATCTCGACGGCGATCGCATGGCCTTCCGTGTCGCCAACGGCTACTCCATCGAGGGCATCGAGATGCGTGGCTGCTACGTCGCGCCGTCGTACCGTGCGGCATCCTCGTCCGTCCACACCGACACCCTCCAAACCAGCGCGACCGGCGGCGGTTTCATCCGCAACCTCACCTTCGCCGACAGCGTCTTCTTCCACTCCAGCTCGCAGACTCTGCAGTTCGAGTACGCAGATAATGTCAGCTTCACGGGCACGGCTCTCATCGGAGGCTTGCGCGGTGCGGGCCGCTACCCGTTCGGAGGCGACCGCTTCGTCCCCACGGCGGAGAACACCCTGTGGGGAGGTCGCGCGGAGCAGCCGCACGCCGCGAACAACGTCCTGCTCGATCGCACGATCGTGATGGGCGCGATCAGCGAGTACTGGCAGATCGTGCAGGCGACCGCCGTGACGCTGTCTCGCCCCACAGGAGCGATGCCCGCCGAGGCGGACGTGCGGGTGGACGAGCAGTTCGCGACCCGGGATCAGGCCCTGGACCCCGAGTGGCTCGAGCAGCACTGCCCTCTGCCGACCCCCTCGCGACTCTCGGCGGTCTGGTCAGCTCTCGTGGCGTGACAACCTGCGCTCCGACGCAACGCCGGCGGTCGCCCAGTCATCCATTTCGGCCTGCCGGTGTGCGTCCGCCTCGCCACGAAGCGACACGCGCCTCGCGGCGAGAACTGCGATCGCTCCAGCCACGACGATGGCGACGAGCGTGCGAAGCAGGAGATGCATGGGGGAGGACCTTCCGGCGCGAACATCCGCTCCCAGGCTAGTCGCTCGTCGCTCGTGGAGGCCGCAATCAAACACATCCGACCCGCTGCCGACTGACAACCCTCGCCGCACGTGGCTAGGATCGCGGCCATGAGCGAGCGGAGCAACGACGTCTCGCCCGACGGACGCGACGAATCGGCGAACGAGCGGGCCGACCGCAACTGGAACGAGATCCTGCAAGAACTGCGGGTGACGCAGACCGGAACCCAGCTGATCAGCGGTTTCCTCCTCGCCGTGGCGTTCCAGTCCCGGTTCGAAGACCTCGACTCGTACCAGCTCGGGCTGTACCTGACGCTGGTGGCGCTGGCGGCGGCCGCGACCTTCCTGGGGCTCGTGCCGGTGGTGCTGCACCGGTCTCGGTTCCGGCGGCATCAGAAGGGCGACGTCGTTCAGATCGCCCACCGGTACCTC
>MKSH01000073.1:1373-1979 GCA_001898095.1 Solirubrobacterales bacterium 70-9
GTCGCCGGCTTCGTCGCGTTGGGCCTCGGCGTCGGCGCCGGAGTCGCCCTATGGGCCGTGACCCGGCCGGGTCCGCGGGCGTCGGGGCCGCGGTCGTCGGCGTCGGCGTCGGCGTGACCGCCGTGGCGTGAAAAGCCGGGGAGAAACCGGCCTCTTCGGCGCCGAAACCCGCGTGCGGTGACCGAATCGCCCCGCGCTTTCACCGCGGGCCGCGTCCCCTCGCCGGCTTTCAGCCTCCGAATCCACCGGTGTTGCCGTGGCGGCGCTGGTCGGTGGCGGGGTCGTGCTGCGGCGGCGGCGTGCCGGGCTCGGCGCCGCCGGACCGACGCGTGTCGTAGGTCTCGGTCGCCGGCCAAAAGAACTGCCGGACCCGGGCGAACACCGACGGGCGGCGCGGATCAGAGGACATGCGGCGAGAGTAGCCCGGGGCGGAGCGGAGGGCCAGGGTGGGTTCGTCCGGGATGGGGTCGCGGGCGGACGGCGTCGCGAGCTTCTCGTCGAAAACGCGGCGTGGACGTGCGTTTTGCGGCGTGGGATGGACCGCCGGGCCGGGTTCGCCACGCGTTCGTGACCGGATCAGCGGGGACCGCCCCAGACCTCGCCCGG
>MKSH01000073.1:2065-2677 GCA_001898095.1 Solirubrobacterales bacterium 70-9
GACCGAATCTCCCGCGCTTTCACCGCGTTGCGACTCGCGGCCGACCGGCCGACCCCCGGCATCCGGAGCATCGGTAGGGTGGAGCGCAACACGTGACACGGGGTGCCCCACGGGGCTGAGATGACACCCGTCGAACCTGATCTAGTTCGTACTAGCGAAGGGATGTCGCGCATGACGCGCACGCCACAGCACCTGCTCGAGTTCTCCGTCGATGCGTTGCAGGAGGTGCGGAGATCCGCGCCCCTCGTGCACTGCATCACCAACAGCGTGGTGGTGAACTTCACCGCGAATGCACTGCTCGCCCTCGGGGCGTCGGCCGCGATGGTCGACATCCCCGACGAGGCGGGGCCCTTCGCGGCCATCGCCTCAGGGCTGCTGGTGAACCTCGGCACACCCACCGCCGAGCAGCGCACCGCGATGCGCGAGGCGGTGGCGTCGGCGACGGATGCCGGGACCCCGTGGGTCCTGGATCCGGTCGCTGTCGGCGCACTTCCGGTCCGCACCCCGCTCGGGTTCGAGCTGCGGGATGCCGGGCCGACGATCATCCGGGGGAATGCGTCCGAGATCATCGCGGTCGGCGGTGCCGGTGCAGGCGGACGCGGTGTCGACGCC
>MKSH01000073.1:3046-3725 GCA_001898095.1 Solirubrobacterales bacterium 70-9
CTCTCGCTCTACCTTGTGACCGACACGCGGCAGGCGACGGATGCCGGGCACGACCTCGTCGACCTCGCCGTCGCCGCCGCGCGAGGCGGTGTCACCGCGGTCCAGGTGCGGGAGAAGGATGCCGCGGCGGCGGGGTTCCTCGACACCGTCGTCCGTCTCGCCGAGGCATTGCCCGACGAGGTCGCGCTGCTCGTCAACGACCGCGTCGACGTGTATCTCGCCGCGCGCCGGGCGTTCCCGCGCGGGTTCGCCGACCGCGCCCACGGCGTGCACGTCGGACAGTCCGATCTGCCCGCGCCGGTCGTCCGCGAGCTCATCAGCGCCGACGCCGTGCTCGGACTCAGCGCCGCGACTCCGGCGCAGCTCGCGGAGGCCGCCTCGAGCCCGGCGCGCATCGACTACGTCGGGATCGGCGCGCTCCACGTCACGCAGACGAAGAAGGATGCGCCCGCACCGCTCGGGCATGCGCGGTTCGCCGAGCTCGCGGCATCCGTCGCGGTGCCGTCCGTCGCGATCGGGGGCGTGACCGTCGCCGACCTGCCGCGGCTGCGAGCCGCCGGGGCAGCCGGTGCCGCGGTGGTGTCGGCGGTATGCGCGGCGGCGGATCCGGCATCCGCTGCCCGAGACCTGCGACGCGCGTGGGAGGTGGGCGAGTGAGCGCGTCGCCGCGGGTCGCGCC
>MKSH01000073.1:3846-4323 GCA_001898095.1 Solirubrobacterales bacterium 70-9
CACGCAGCAGCTGGATGCCGTCTCCGACGACGTCGCGATCGACGCGGTGAAGATCGGGATGCTCGGCACGGTCGAGGTCATCCGCGCGGTCGAGGAATGGCTGGGGCGCGTGACGCCGCCGGTGGTCGTGCTCGATCCGGTCATGATCGCGACGAGCGGTGATCGCCTGCTCGACCGGGCGGCGGAGGAGGCGCTGCGGACGCTCGTGGCGCGGGTGGACCTGGTGACGCCGAACATTCCGGAGCTGGCGATCCTCGCCGGGGAGCCGGTGGCGACGGGCTGGGACGACGTGATCGCGCAGGCCGCGCGGGTCGCCGAGCGGCACGGGGTGCGGGTGCTCGCGAAGGGCGGCCACCTCGCGGGCGCCGGGGCGGGGGCGCGCGCCAGGGCGGGGGAGCGGATGCCGGATGCGCTCGTGCATCCGAACGGTGACGTGGTCGAGGTCGCGGGCGTCCGCATCGAGACGAAGAACACCCA
>MKSH01000073.1:4341-5600 GCA_001898095.1 Solirubrobacterales bacterium 70-9
GTCCGCCGCGCTCGCGACCCGTGTGGCGCAGACCGGCGACTGGGGGGCGGCGACCACGGAGAGCAAGCGATGGCTCGCGGAGAGCATCCGTCACGGCGCGGCGCTCGAGGTCGGCGGCGGGAACGGTCCGGTCAGTCACTTCGCGGGGCTGTGGGCCCGGGGCGGGCTGTCGACGCGGCCGACGCCCGAGGACGTGCGGACGGCGTGGTGGGAGGAGATCGCGTCGGAGCGGGCGGCGATCGATGCGCTGCCGTTCGTCCGCGGGCTCGGTGACGGCACGCTCGCGCGGGACGAGTTCACGACCTACCTCGCGCAGGATGCGCTGTACCTCCGCGACTACGCGCGCGTGCTCGCCGAGGCCAGCCGACTCGCGCCTGCCCAGGACGCGCAGGCGTTCTGGGCTCTCGGTGCGCACGGTGCGCTCGCCGCCGAGATGCAGCTCCACGAGAGCTGGCTGGGGGAGCCGAACGGTGGCCGACGACCGGGTGCGGAGCGCGCGGATGCCGTCGCCCCGGCGCCCGTCACAGTCGCGTATCTCGACCATCTCCTCGCCGTCGCCGCGCGGGGAGACTACGCGGTACTGATCGCGGCGCTGCTGCCCTGCTTCTGGCTGTATCAGGATGTCGGAACCCGCCTGCATGCTCTGTCCCATGCCGAACACCCCTATCGCTCCTGGCTCGACACGTACGGTGACGCGGCGTTCGCGGCATCCACCGCCCGGGCGATCGAGATCGTGACGACGGCCGCGGCGACGGCGGACGAGGGAACGCGTGCGGCGATGCTCGAGGCGTTCCGGAGGTCGTCGCGCCACGAAGTCGCGTTCTTCGCGGAGGCGGGGCAGGCTCCGGGCGCGGCCGGGTGAGTTCGCGGCGCGGCCGGCGAGCGGCATCCGTTGTGTCCTAGCGGATGTTAGCGGGAACGCTAAGGGAACGGCGCGCTATCGTTACCAGCTTGTAACTGCGCTGATTCTGCGTTCTTCCTGAGAGTCGTTATGGTTGCTCGGACATAGACCTGCCCGAGGGTCGCTACACAACCACTCCCCAAAAGATACGGAACTCCCCATGAAGAAATCCCTCGCGGCTGTCGCAGTTGCCGGTGCCATCGTCTTGACCGGCGCCTCTGCGGCCCACGCCTACCCCGTCGACATCGAGTGCGTCGCCAACCCCACCACGGTTGCCCTCGGCGGCTCGACCACCATCTCCTGCACCGGTCTGAACGACGACTTCGACGCCACGTTCAGCGTCACCGGCCCCGGAGTG
>MKSH01000074.1:0-949 GCA_001898095.1 Solirubrobacterales bacterium 70-9
CGCATCACCGTGGTGCGCTCGGCGAAGAGGTCGGCGTAGCGCTCGAGGTCACGGGTCGAGGTGTGGGCGCGGCGTTTGTGCGGTGGCTCGGGAACCTCAGTCATGCACGGAAGTGTGGCGGATTGCAGCCAGCGTGCCCACACCGTTAGGTTTCCGGCCGTGCAAATTCTCACCGACATCGGCATCGGCCTCGCGATCGGCATGCTCGCCGGCACCACCGGCACCCAGGGCGGCGCCCGCGGGCGCATGGTCCTGCTGGCCGCGATCGTCGGGCTCGTCGCCGGCTTCCTGATCGACAGCGTGCTCGGCGCGGTGCTCGCCGGCGCCGGCGCCGCCTTCGCCTGCCTGGTGATCTCCGACCTCGTCTTCGGCGCCTCCAGGCGCGAGGGATCGGGGGCCGGGGCGCTGGGCTTCATCGTCGCCCTCGCCGCCTTGGTGGTGCTGGCGATCGCCCTGCTCTTCTCCTGGCTGATCATCCTCGTCGCCCTCGCGCTGATCTGGCTCGGGGTCAGTCGCCGCCGCCGCGCGCAGCGCAAACACGCCGGCCTGCGCGTCCTCCGCTAGCACCCGGCCACGGCCGAGGCCCGCCGTCCGCGATCATCGACCCAGCGATGCCCGGCGCCCGCAAGAAGCTGATCCTCACCTACGTCGACTCGCTGCGCACCGACATGCTGCGCCGCGCGATCGAGGAGGACCGCGCACCCAACTTCGGCGTGCTGGTCGAGCGCGGCGTGCTGATCGAGGACTGCGTCTCCAGCTTCCCCTCGGTGACCCCGGTCGCCTGCTCGGAGATGGTCACCGGAGTCGGCGCCGACCAGCACTGGATCAGCGGCATGAACTGGTACCACCGGCTCGAGCGCCGCTACGTCGAGTACGGCTCCTCGCTCGAGGCGACGCGCGCCTTCGGCGTCTTCCGGGCGCTCTACGACCTCGTCTACAACATGAACCT
>MKSH01000074.1:989-3245 GCA_001898095.1 Solirubrobacterales bacterium 70-9
GTCGGCACCGCCACGAAGTCTCGCTCGACGGCCTGCTGAAGATGGCTGTCGACGCGACCCGGCTGAAGTTCCGCCACCACACCTGGGGACCGAAGGAGCTCTTCTACGGCGACCTCTACGCCAGCCAGGAGGTCCCCTGCAAGTCGACCTCGATCCCCGGCGTCCGCGATCCCTACGCCGCCTGCTGCGCGGTCGAGCTGATGGAGGAGGACGGCTTCGACTTCCTCCTCCTCTCGCTGCCCGACAACGACAACTACTCGCACCGCCACGGGCCCGAGGCCTCGGTCGAGTCGATCGCCAAGGCCGACGAATGCTTCGGCAGGCTGGTCGAGCAGGCCGGGGGCATCGACCCCTTCCTCGATGAGCACGCGGTGATCCTGGTCGCCGACCACGCCCAGACCGACGTCGAGCGCGGCCTGCCGTTGGCCGACATCCTCGCCGCCGAGTGGTCGGTGCTGCAGCCCTCGGAGGAGAACCCGGAGCGGGCGCAGCTGGCGGTCAGCCCGACCGGGCGCGCCGCCCACGTCTACCTGCTGCCGGGGGAGGGCGAGCGCGCTGACCCGGCGGCGGTGGGGGAGAGGCTGGCCGAGATCGAGGGCGTCGACCTGGTCTGCCGCCTCCTCGACGCCGAGGGCGCGCCGCTCTACCGGCCCGAGCCGGGGATGCCGGCGAGCGCCGACGAGTGGGCGACGGTCGCGAAGGGGGGAGCCGAGATTCGTTTCCGGCCCGGCACCGACGTCACCGACCTGCGCGGCGGGCGCTGGCAGGTGGAGGGGGAGCTCGGCGTGCTGGAGGCGGTGGTCGAGGCCGGCAAGCTGCGCAGCGAGGCCTACCCCGACCCGCTGCAAAGGGTCTGGTCGGCGCTGACCGCGCCGCACTCGGGGGACTTCGTGCTCTCGCTTGCCGACGGCTTCGAGGCGGTCGACTGGGGCGGCGAGAGCCACGCCGGCGGCGGCAGTCATGGGGCCCTGCACGCGGGCGACAGCCTCGGGCCCCTGCTCTTCGTCGGCTGCGGCCCGGAGTCGGCCGCGGAGCGCGAGCAGTGGAGCCTGCGCGATGTCGCTCCGGCCGTCCGCGCACACTTCGGTCTCGATGACAGGTGAGAGACGGCGAAGAGTGAGGGGGCGCGTGGGGATCCCGCGGCTCGTCGCTGCCTTGCTGGCGGCCCTCCTCGCGCTGGCACTGCTCCTGCCCGTGGCCGCGGCGGCGAAGGAAGAAGCGCCGGGGCCGAACGACATCACCTCGGCCGAAGCGCTGGCTGCCGCCTCCCAGGACCCGAACGTCCACAAGGAGGAAGAAGAGCACCCGAACCTCGTCGGCAGCCCGACGTTCCACAACGAAAAGTGGGAAGTCGGCTGGTTCGAAGGCGACCACGAGTACGCGCTGGTGATGGTCGACCCGAAGACCGGGGAGGTGACCGAGTCCTGGACCGGCTACCAGGTCGCCTGGGAAATGGCGCGCGGCTACTCGGGCGAGTTCGCCCACTCGCTGAACTCGCCGTTCATCTGGCTGCCGCTCTGTCTGATCTTCTTCGTCGGCCTCTTCGACTGGCGGCGGCGGCGGCGGATCGCCAACCTCGACCTGCTGGTGCTGCTCGGCTTCGGCGTCTCCCACTTCTTCTTCAACCAGGGGAACATCGGGGTGTCGGTGCCGCTCGCCTATCCGGTGCTCGTCTACCTGTTGGCGAGGTGCCTCTGGATCGGGTTCCGCGGCCGCGGCGAAGGTCTGCGCCCGGTCTGGCCGACGATGTGGCTGCTGCTCGCGGCGCTCTTCCTGATGGGCTTCCGGGTCGGGCTGAACATGGCCGACGCGGGGGCGATCGACGTCGGCTACGCGGGCGTCACCGGCGCCCACCGGATCCTCCACGGCGAGCAGCTCTACGGCGACTGGCCCGAGGACATCCACTCCGGCGACACCTACGGCCCGGTCAACTACGCCGCTTACGTGCCGTTCGAGCTGATCTGGCCCTACACCGGCGAATGGGATGACCTGCCCGCTGCCCACGGCGCCTCGATCACCTTCGACATCCTCACCTTCATCCTGCTGATCGTCCTCGCGATCCGGATCCGTCCCGGCCCGGCGGGGCGCCGCCTCGGCGCGATCCTCGCCTTCGGCTGGGCCGCCTTCCCCTACACCGCCTACGTGCTGGAGTCGGACTCCAACGACGCGCTCGTCGCTGCGTTGTTGGTGGCCACGCTGATCCTGCTCGCGAAGCCCTTATGGCGCGGAGTCACGCTCTCACTCGCCGTCTGGGCG
>MKSH01000074.1:3493-3962 GCA_001898095.1 Solirubrobacterales bacterium 70-9
GGGTCCTCGCGATCGCGCTCGCCTTCGTCCCGCGGCGGAAGTCCCTGCTCCAGGTGGCGGCCTTCTCGGCGGCGCTGATGCTGGGCGTGCAGATCACCCTGCACCACTGGTTCTACCTCTACATCGTCTGGTTCTTCCCCCTGATGCTGATCGCGCTGGCGCTGCTCGAGCGCACCGACGAGCCGGAGCCCGACGAGGTCCCCGGCATCGTCCAGCGGATCAGGCGGCGACGGGAGCCGGAACCAGAACCGGCCGAATCGAATCCGCCAGTCCCCGCTGGTTGACGTCGACGACGGCGCCCATCACCCAGACGTCCTCGTCGGCGGTCTCGAAGCGGGTCGGCATCTGCGTGACCAACGCCCCCAGCGCGTCCTCGATCCGCACCCCGAGGATGCTCTGCCGCGCCCCGGTCATGCCGACGTCGGAGATGAACGCGGTCCCCTTCGGCAACACCCGCGCATCGGCGGTG
>MKSH01000074.1:4083-6952 GCA_001898095.1 Solirubrobacterales bacterium 70-9
TCAGCCCGACCCCGCCGCTGAGGTTGATCACCGCCACCCGCATGCCGCCCGCCTCGACCACGGTGTGGCCGTGGCCGGGATTGGCGCTCGGGTAATTGGCCGGGCGGATCACCCGGTCGGTGCGTTCGAGGAAGGGGTAGGCGTCGCGGTGGCGGTAGACGTGGTTGCCGGTGGTGATGATTCCGGCGCCGGTGTCGAAGATGTCGTTCGCGGTCCGCTCGGTGATCCCCATGCCGCCCGCCGAGTTCTCGCCGTTGACGACGATCAGGTCCGGCGCGTACTCCTCGCGCAGCGCGGGCATCGTCTCGCGCAGCCCGCGCCGCCCGGGCCCGCCGACCACGTCGCCGATGAAGAGCAGCCGCATGGCGGCGAGCCTAGTGCCTGCCCCGCGGCACCGGCGGCGGTTATGGAAGTCTGGGCGCGTGGCGTCGCGGCCCGACACCGAGGAGCTCGTACGCCGCGCGTTCGCCTACCCCTACGACCCGCCGGCCGGATCGTTCGTCCAGATCGGCGCGCGCACCTTGCCGGTGCCGCCGGAGGAGATCGAGGTCGAGGGACGGCGGGCGCTGCTCGCCTACGGGTCGAACGCCTCCCCGGAAGCGCTGACCCGCAAGCTCGCGGCGCTCCCACCACGGCCGATCCCGGTGCTGCGGGTTGCCCTCAGCGGCTGGGACGTCGTCTACTCCGCCCACGTCACCCGCTACGGGTCGGTGCCCGCCGCGGTGGTGCCGAGCCCGGGCACGGTGGCGAGCGTCCACCTCGTCTTCCCCGACGAGGAGCAGTTCGCCGTGCTGGCGGCGACAGAGGGCGAGAACTACCGGCTCGAGCGCCTCGCCGACTTCACCGCCGAGCTCGAGATCGGGGGTGAGGCGCCGGCCGAGATCGACGCCTTCATCGGCGTCTACGGTCCGCTCCTCCTCGACGGCTCGCCGGTCGCCCTCGCCGCGATCCCGGCCCGTGGCCGCGCCTTCCCCGAGCTGACCACGCCGGCGATGATCGACCGCGTCCGCGCTGCCCTCCGTCCCGACCTCACGGTCCCCGAGTTCATCCTCCACCACATCGAGCGCGGCGGCCTCCGCCCCCTCCCCGAGCTACGAGGTTGATGGGCCGAAAAGCGCTCTATATCAGCGCTTTTCGGCCCATCAACATTCAGACGCGGGCGAAGCGGCGGAGGGCGAGGCGGGCGATCACGGCGTAGGCGACGATCAGGGCCGCCAGGTGGAGGAGCGGCTCGCCGAGGCTGCCGCTGCCGGCTTCGAGCGCCGCGGTGATCGCTTCCAGCGCCGGCTTGAACGGGAAGAGCGCGGTGATCACCTTGATCACGTCGTAGAGGCCGACGCCGACCGTTCCCGACGGGACCAGCGAGAGGAACGCCACCGGCAGCGTGACCATGAAGGCGAGCAGGGAGACGGCGCGAACCTCGCGGGCCGCCGCGCCGAGCGCCGCCCCGGAGGCGGCGAGCGCCCCCGCCCCGACCAGGATCGCGACAAGCCAGAGGCCGAAGCGCCCCCATTCGAGCGGCACGAAGATCGTCAGCCCGGCCAGCATCAGGATCGTCACCACGAGCCCGACCGCGACCCCGAGAAGGACCTTCTCGCCGAGCAGCGCCTCACTCGAGACGAGCCCGCGGGTGAGGCGCGGGAAGGCGTTCTCCTCGCGCTCCAGCGCCAGCGACCCGGCCACCAGGAGGACGGTGACGAAGGCCAGGGTGAGGGTGGCGGCGATCGCGATGGCGAAGGTTTCCAGCGGCGGCGAGGAGCCCCCGACGGCGACCTTGTGGACTTCGATCGGCTGCGCCAGGCGTTGGATCAGCGGCCCGGCGATGTCGAGGTTTTCGCCCGCGTCGTTGGCGAATTCGATCACTTGCCCGAGCGCCACCCGCAGCGGCCCCTGCGGCAGCGCCGGTTCGATCGCTTCGAGGATGTGGGCGCTCGACTCGAGCCCGAGGATGTGGATCGCCCCGGCCAGCACCGGCAGGTCGCCGCCCTTGATCACCAGGTTCAGGTACTTGCCGCCTTCGACCGCTATGGCTTTCGCGATCGCCAGGTTCGCCTGCGCCAGCAGCGCCGTGATCTTGTCGTCGACGGCGCCCGCTTTCAGCGGGTCGGATTCGTTGACCAGCACTTCGACCTTCGGCGTGCCGGGGGAGAGGGTCGACAGCGAGTTGATCTTGTTGATCAGGTCTTCGGGCAAGATCAGCGCCGCGAGGACGTCGCCCGATTCGACCTTCTTCTCCGCTTCCTCGCGCGAGTGGACGCGGACGCATTCGACCTTTTCGCAGATCCGGTGCTGGACGTTGGCGGAGGGCAGCTTCCTACCGCTGAGGGAAATGCGGGCGTTCTGCGGCACTTCGTTGAGGAAGGCGACCCGCGGCTCTCCGGGCCCGCGTGAGACGGCCAGCCCGACCAGGATCGCGATCAGCACCGGGTAGACGACCAGCAGCACCGCCTGCAGCGGCGAGCGGCGGAGGATCTGCAGGTCCTTCAGCAGCAGCCAACGCATCGCTCAGTGCCCCCGGTGGTGCAGGTAGGCGACGAAGGCGGTCTCGAAGTCACGGTCGGCGGCCGCCGCGACGGCGGCGTCGGACTCGCGCCGAACGGTCTCCCGCAGCTCGTCGGGCGAGCCGTCGAAGAGCGCCTCGCCGTCGGCCAGCACGAGCAGGCGGCCGCCGTAGCGCTCCGCCTCCTGGATGTCGTGGGTGGAGAAGATCACCGTCGTCCCACGCCCGGCGAGGCCGGAGACGAACTCCCACAGTTTCGCTCGCTGGCGCGGGTCGAGGCCGACGCTCGGCTCGTCCAGCAGCAGCACGCTCGGCCGCGAGAGCAGCCCGATCGCGATGTTGATCCGCTGCTGGTTGCCGCCCGAGAGG
>MKSH01000074.1:7162-17696 GCA_001898095.1 Solirubrobacterales bacterium 70-9
GCCGCGGCTTCGAAGCCAACTCCCTTAAGAGCGTGTCGGTCCCCGAACCGCTTGACCAGCCCCCGTGCGAGCACGCGCCAAAGCTAGCGCCCCGTGAGGAAGGTCTGGGGTCTCCTCGACCGGACACTCAGCGCGAGCGAAGCGAGTCGCGTCCGGGCGGGGAGACCCCAGACCTTCCCTAGACTGACCCTGATGCCTTTCCCGGCCACCCGCATGCGTCGCCTGCGCGGCACCGCCACCTTCCGCTCCCTGGTCCGCGAAACCGAGCTCTCGCCGGACCACCTGATCATGCCCGCGTTCGTGATCGCCGGCGAGGGGATCCGCGAGGAGATCCCGTCGATGCCGGGGGTCGAGCGCCACTCGATCTCCAACCTGGTCGAGCACGCGGGCGAGGTCGCCGCGGCCGGGATCGGGACGATGCTGCTGTTCGGCATCCCCTCGACCAAGGACGAGTACGGGACCGGCGCCTACGACGACGAGGGCATCGTCCAGATGGCGGTGCGGGCGCTGAAGGAGGCCCACCCCGACCTCACCGTGATCACCGATGTCTGCCTCTGCGAGTACACCTCGCACGGCCACTGCGGGATCCCCGACGCCGACGGCAGGATCCAGAACGACCTCAGCGTCGAGTTGATCGCGAAAACCGCGATCTCGCACGCCGACGCGGGCGCCGACGCGGTCGCGCCCAGCGACATGATGGACGGCCGGATCGGGGCGATCCGCTTCCAGCTCGACGAGGAGGGGCACGCCGACGTGCCGATCATCGCCTACAGCGCCAAGTACGCCTCCGCCTTCTACGGGCCGTTCCGCGACGCGGCCGAGTCGACCCCGGAATTCGGCGACCGGCGCGGGTACCAGATGGATCCGTCGAACGGCGCCGAAGCGGTGCGCGAGGCCGAACTCGACCTCGAGGAGGGCGCCGACATGCTGATGGTGAAGCCCGCCACGCCCTACATGGACGTCATCCGCCGGGTGAAGGACGCGACCGGCGCGCCCGTCGCCGCCTACCATGTCTCCGGCGAGTACTCGGCGCTGAAAGCCGCCGCTCTGAACGGGTGGCTGGACGAGCGCCAGGCCGTCCTCGAGACGCTGACCGGGATCCGCCGCGCCGGCGCCGACGCGATCATCACCTACTACGCGAAGGAGGCCGCAGGTTGGCTTCAGTGAAGACGTCAGCGAAAGTTCCCCAGTCGAAGGCGCGCTCGCGCAAGGACGGGGCTGCGATCCCGCTCGACGAGACCGACAAGCGGCTGATGAACCTGCTGCAGTCGAACTTCCCGCTCGACCCGGAGCCCTTCGCGCTGCTCGCCGGCGAGGCCGACCTGGAGCTCGACGACGTGCTCGGCCGCACCCAGAGGCTGCTGGACAACCGGATCATCCGCGAGATCACGCCGATCTTCGACACCCGTGCGCTCGGCTACGAATCGATGCTGGTGGCGGCGAAAGTCGACTCCGAGCACCCGCAGCGGGCGGCCAAGCTGGTCAACGCGCACCCCGGCGTCTCGCACAACTACCTCCGCACCCATGACTTCAACCTCTGGTTCACGATCGCCACGCCGCCTGACTCGAAGCTCGGGCTGAAGGGGCAGATCGACGCGCTGATGGAGGAGACCGGCGCCGTCTCGATGCGCGAACTGCCGACCCTCACCCTGTTCAAGATCAACATGAACCTGGAGATGGAGGGCGACACCGAGGCCCTTGCCGCCGCGGTTGAAGCCGCGCCCCCGCGTGAGCTCGAGGCGCAGCCTTACGACGAGACCGACATCGCGATCATCAAAGCCCTCCAGGGTCCGATGAAGGCGATCGAGCGCCCCTACGACGAGGCGGCGCAGGAGGTCGGGATGTCGACCGAGGAGCTGCTCGACCACCTCGGCGGCATGGTCGACCGCCACATCCTCCGCCGCGTCGCGGCGATCCTCTACCACCGCCGCGCCGGCTTCTCCGCCAACGGGATGGGGGTCTGGAAGGTCCCCGAGGACCAGATCCTCGAGGTCGGTGGCCGCATGGCGGCGACCCGCGGGATCAGCCACTGCTACCAGCGGCCGACCTACGAGGACTGGCCCTACAGCGTCTTCACGATGGCCCACGGCCGCTCCAAGGAGGAGTGCGACGCAGTGCTCGACTCGATCGCCGAGAAGTGCGAGATGGGCCCCGACGACCGCGCCACCCTCTACTCCTCGACCGAGTACAAGAAGATCCGCCTCCACTACTTCACGCCGGATTACGCCGAGTGGGAGGCCGCGCACTCGTGAGGACGCACTCCTGAGCGTCTACGACCGCGCCCGGCAGGTGATGCCGGGCGGGGTGAACTCACCGGTCCGGGCGATGCGTCAGATCGGCCGCGAGCCGATCTTCATCGAGCGCGGCGAAGGCGTCGAGCTGGTCGACGTCGAGGGCAACCGCTACATCGACTGGGTCTGCTCCTGGGGCCCGCTGATCCTCGGCCACGCCGACCCGGCGGTGGTGAGCGCGGTGATCGAGGCCGCCAAGCGCGGCACCTCCTACGGCGCGGCGACGGCGATCGAGGTGCAGCTCGCCGAGCAGGTGGTCGACCGCTTCCCGTCGGTGGAGATGGTGCGGATGACCAGCTCCGGCACCGAGGCGGCGATGAGCGCGGTGCGGTTGGCGCGGGCGATCACCGGCCGCGAGGTCGTGGTCAAGTTCGCGGGCGCCTACCACGGGCACTCCGACGGCCTCCTGGCCGAGGGCGGCTCGGGGATGGCGACGCTGTCGGTGCCGGGCAGCCCCGGCGTGCCGCCGGCGATGGCGGCGTTGACCGTGGTGGTGCCGTGGAACGACCGTGCCGCGGTCGAAGCCGCGCTCGCCGAGCACGAGGTCGCGGCGCTCCTCGCCGAGCCGGTCGCCGCCAACATGGGCGTCGTCCCGGCCGACGACGGCTTCCTCGAGTTCCTTCGCGAGGCGACCCGCGCGGCGGGGACGCAGCTGATCTTCGACGAGGTGATCACCGGCTTCCGGGTGGCCCGCGGCGGCGCCCAGGAACTGTTCGGGATCGAACCGGACCTGACCGTGATGGGCAAGATCATCGGCGGCGGCCTGCCCGCGGCGGCCTTCGCCGGCCCGCGCGAGTCGATGGAACGCATCGCCCCGGCGGGCGACGTCTACCAGGCCGGAACGCTGTCGGGGAACCCGCTCGCGGCCGCCGCCGGGCTGGCGACCCTGGACGGCCTCGACGCGCGCGCCTACGAGCGGATCGGCGCGCTGACCGACCGGCTCGCCGACGGCTTCGAGGCGCTCGCCGCCGGGTGGCCGCTCTACGTGTCGCGGGCGCCGGGCCTGGTGACGCTGTTCTTCAGCGAAGTGCCGGTGCGGAACTTCGCCGACGCGACCGCCTGCGACACCGACGCCCACGCCCACTTCTGCCGCGCGATGCTGGACCGCGGGGTGTACCCGCCGCCGGCCCAGTTCGAGGCCTGGTTCGTCTCCTTGGCGCACTCCGAGGCGAGCGTCGACCGGACGCTGGAAGCGGCGGGAGAGGCGCTGGACGAGGTGCTCGGGTGAGCACGTCGGCCGCCGGCCCGCTCCAGGTTCTGGCCGAGCAGTTACGCGCCGAGGACACGCCGATCGCCGAGCACGTCGTCGAGCCCGTCGGGACCGACGAGCCGGGGCTGAGCGAGGAGTACGCGGTGGTGTTCGAGGCCGTGCGCGAGGGCTACCTGCTGCACTACGGCGAGCCGCGGCTGATGGCGGGGCACGACGCGGACCTCGGGCTTCTGGCCGGGGACTACCTCTACGCGTTGGGATTGGACCGCTTGGCGGCGATCGGTGACACCGAGGCGGTGGCGGTGCTCTCGGAGCTGATCGGGAGGTGCGCGCAGGCGCACGCGGAGGGAAGGGACGGCGAGGTGGCGGAGCTCTGGGAGGTCGCGGCGCGGAGGCTTGCGGAGAGGGGTTAGGGACGAGGGTCTGGACGGGGCGATCCCGTCCACGGCCCGGGCAGGCCGTGGCCGGGATCGCGCTGGGGGAGGTGCGGGCGCGTGCGGCGGAGGACGTCGGTCACTTCGTCCGGCGCGTGGGCGATCTGCCAGTGCGTGAACCGAAGAACTCGGAATCCGGCCGCCGTGTGGACCTGGTCGCGCCGTGCCATGCGCGCCTGCTGACTCGGCGTGCGGTGGTAGCGGAGGCCGTCGGTCTCGACGATCAGGTCGTGGTCGGGGAAGAGGAAGTCGACTTCGTAATCCAAGACCCATTCTTTGGAGAGGGGGCGGGCGAAGCCCGCAGCCAACGCCAAGGGGCGAAAGAGAACCTCGAGGTCCGAATCTGAGAGGCGAAAGGTGTGCCGATCGAGGAGCGTGGCGAGCTTCTTGACGCCCAACTCCCCGGCGTGGTCGTCGAGCGCCGCGCGAAGAGTCTCCGGATCGACCAGGTCGAGCTTGTCTGCCTCGTTGACGGCGCGCTCGAGTCGGAGCGGCAGGAGTTCGGTGGCGACGTCGATCAGCGTCTGGACCGGATCGGTGACCGGGATGCCCCGTCGGTGGGTGAAGTTCTTGGCATCGAGGGAGGGCCGACAGCGCACCTTGATCCCCTTGCGCTCCAGTCGACTGCGCCGCGGGATCGTTATGTCAATCCGCCGTTCCCACTCGCGGCCGATTCCCCATAACTCTGCCGCGCTCCGGTGGCTGAGCACCGCCCCGTCCCCGCAGGCGAGCACTGCTGCCATCCACCGCCCATCCGGAGTGAGCTCCTGCCGACCCACGGCATAGATCCCTCGGGCAACGAGGAAGAGGCGCCCGCTCTGGGTCCGGTGCTCGATCCCGCGACGGCTGAACCCGAGCGCTTCGAGTTGAGCGCGCGAGACGACGCCGTGCTGCGCCCGCACCACCGCCCACGCGCCACGATCGCGCCCGCCCGCCCCTCGATCGGGCGCTGAGTGACTTGACCACACCATGGTGTGGTCAAGTCATGCAGACAAGCCTTCTCGCCCCCTCCGGGGCCGCGGAATCCCGCTAAGCGCGGAGCTTTACGCGTGCGCGAGGGGCTTCAGGCGGGTCTTTTCGACCCGTTCGAGCTTCTTTTTCAGGCGGATGAACTGGGCCTCCTGAGCGGGGGTCCGTTCGTAGCCCTCGAAGGCGAGGTTGATTTCCTCGTTCGGGTCCGTCTTCAGGTCGTACATCTCCCACTGGGGCGGTTTCGGACCCGGGCGTTCGACCGGCTTGGCTTCCTTGACTTCGGTCTTGATATCGACGTATTTCGCCAGCTTCCAACGTTTCTCGCGGATCGAGCGGACGTGGTTGGGCTGTTTGGGGTAGGGCCCGGTGTGCTGCCCGGACTGGAAGTCGTCGTAGGTGAAGGCGATGTAGTCCTGGGGCTCCTTACCGCGGTGCGGGTTGAGGACGATGTCCGAGTAGTCGACCCCCTGCCAGTTGCGGCGCGCCGCCTTCGGCGCATCGGCGAGGCTCGCCAGCGTGGGGAGGAGGTCGACGTGGGAGACGAGGGCGTCCGAGGTGACCGGGCGCGGGAACATCTTCGGGTTCGAGTAGACGAGCGGGACTTTCAGCGACTCCTCGTAGAAGTTGAAGTTCTTCTGCCGCAGGCCGCCGTGGGAGAGGCCCATCTCGCCGTGGTCGGAGGTACGGATGATCAGCGTGTCTTCGTAGAGGCCTTTCGCTTCCAGCTTGTTCAGCACTTCGACCAGGTAGTTGTCGGAGCTCCGCATCAGGTTGCCGTAGAAGTTCAGGTAGGCCTTCTTTTCGGCTTCCTTTTTCGGCTTCCCGGTGAGGTTGAAGATTTTGAGGAATTCTTCCTGCACCGTGGGCTTGGTCGAGAGGTCTTCTTCGCTGGTCGGCGGCACTTCGATGTCGCCCGCCAGCCAGGAGGTGTCGTAGCCCGATTCTTCGAACGTCCGGCTCGGGTAGAAGAGGACGTCGTGGGGGTTGACCAGCGAGATGATCAAGAAGAAGGGCCTTTTGCCCAGCCCGGCGACCTCCTCGATGTACTGGAGCGCCCCTTCCTTCGATTCCTGGTACGGGCCTTTCGATTCGATGATGCGCCCGTCGTTGTTGGTGTAGCCGCCGCCCGCCTGCGGGATCGACTGGTTGGCGCCCGCGTCCGGCGGATCCCAACGGCTGAAGCCGTAGCGTTCGAGGTCGTAAGGCTCGTCGGTTTCCCCCGCCGGTTTGGCGCAGTGCCACTTCCCCTTGTAGACGACGTCGTAGCCGGCCGCCCTCATCACGGTGCCGAGGTTCGGCAATTGTTCCGGCAGCGGTAGGTTCACCTGGGGATAGGCTTCTTCCGACATTTCCGACTCGAGCGTGTATTTCACGCCGTGCTGAGCCGGGAAGTAGCCGGTCATCAGGCTGGAGCGCGAGGGCGAGCACATGCAGGCCGCCGTGCAGGCCGTTTCAAAGCTCAGTCCGTGACGTCGCAGGCGCCGCATCCCCGGCAGGTTTTCCCGCATCCAGTTGGCCGGGAAGTGCTGGATCGCCCGCTCCTGGTCGGTCAGGAAGAGGATCACGTTCTTGCCGTTCAGGCCTTCGCCCTGCGGCGCGCCGAACGCCGTGTCGACCCCGAGCCCGCGCGAGAGCAGCGCCGCCGCCGCGGCACCGGCCCCGGTGCCGAGCAGCTGTTTGCGGGTCAGGCCGCCTTCGCGGCGCTCAGCTTCACTCATCGAATCCTCCTGAAGACGTCGACGGCGGAGCTCTCCTCCGAGGTCGAGTAGACGTTGCGGCCGTCGGGGCTGACGACCACCGAGCCGGTCAGGCCGAGGGCGCGCCCGGAAGCGCAACCGCCGACTTTGGGCGAGGCGAGGCAGCCTCGTTCACCGGGCTTCTGGTTGACGGCGCCGGTTTGGAAATTGCGGTCGAGGACGTCCATCGCCCCGCTGACGAAGGCGCTGACGTAGAGGTTGTCCCCGGCAGGGGAGAGCGCCAGGCCCTCCGGCACCGACATCGCGCGACCGAACGAGCAGCCGGGCGAGCGCAGGTAGACGAGGCAGCCTTCCGGGTTGCCGAGCCCTGCCGGGATCTTTTCCCCTTCCGGCCGGGCCGGCTGGGCGAGCCCGCCTTCGGCGGTCGGCCGGAACATCGTGACGCTGTTCGAGGTCAGCGAGGTCGCGTAGACGTTGCCGCCTTTGGGCGAGACGACGAGCGCGTTGACGCCCGCGAACTCGTAGCCCTGTTCGCAGTCCGCCACCGCTTCGACGGTGATGCAGCCGTTCGTGCCGGAAGCCTGGGTCAGCGCCCCGGTCGAGGCGTTCCGCTGCAGGATGTCGATCGCGCTCGAGAAGGCCGCCGCGCTGTAGACGGTGGTTCCGCTCGGGTTGATCGCCATGCCCTCGATGTGATCCATCTCGCGGCCCTTGGCGCAGCCTTCTTCGCCCGCTTCGGTGATACAGCCTTCGCTGCCTGGGAGCTGGGTCAGCGCTCCCGCTTTGCCGGCGCGGGAGAACGAGGTGACGCCGGACCCGGCGAAGTCGCCGACGTAGACGTTCTTGCCGTCGGGCGAGACGACGACGACGTCGGGCCACTTGATCCCACGGCCCGGGGTGCAGCCCGGGGTCGAGGTACCGGCGATGCAGCCGGAGGCGCTCGGCGGCAGCTGGCGCAGCCGGCCGGTCCGCCGGTTGCGGATGAAGGTGACGACGCCGGCGCTGCCTTTGGAGGTCGCGTATACGTTGCGCCCGTCAGGGCTGACGGCGACCGAGTTGGCTCCGTCGAGGCCGATCGCGAGGCCGCAGCCCTGGGCGGAGCCCTTCGCTCTGCCGACGACGGAGGCGACGCAGCCCGCTTTGCCGCGCGGCTGGGTGAGCGCGCCGGTGACCGGGTCACGGTCGAAGACGGCGATCGCGTTGCTGAGGAAGGAGGCGACGTAGACGTTGCGCCCGTCGGGGCTGACCGCGATGGCCCGCGAGCCGACGCCCGGGCCGGCGCCTTTCAGCGCCCGCGCCTGGCCGCAGACTTTCTTCGACGCCTTGCCCGAGGAAAGGCAGCCGAGCCGGCCCGGCAGCTGTTCGAGCGCGCCGACGTTGGTGTCTTTCGGCGGCAGCGGCTTCGATTCTTTCGCCGCCGCGGCGAAGGCGGGGAAGGCGAGCAGAGCCAGCGCCGCGACGAGGCCGAGGAGCGCGCGATAGGGGAGCCGGGTGGTCATGATCGGTCGGTCCCCGTCGCCCTGTCCCGACGTCCGACCGGGAAGGAATCTCCTCCCCGGGTCGGACGGAATTTGCGGCTTTCCGAGCCCCTTCATCAGGACCCCTTGTTGAGGAGGGTCCCGATCACACCCATCCGGAAGCCGAGCCACGGATAGATGTAGTTGAAGAAGGAGTTCTTCTGCGGCTGCAGGCCGACGGCCGAGAGCCACAGCTGGTAGACGGGCGCGTTGGGGACGCCGCCGTGGAGGCGCCGCCAGACCCGGTGGCCTTTCGCCCCGAACGGGGGCGGGGTGATCGTGTCGGTCCACTCGACCGCGTTACCGCCCTGTTCGAGCGTGCCCCAAGGCCCGTAGGTCTTGGCCTGGCCGACGGTGCTGAGGCTGCCCGCGAAGCCGGCCTGGTAGATCCGCGGCGGCAGGTGCAGCGGGTTGACCGTCTTGCATTCTTTTTCGGTCCGGTTGGACGGGCACCAGGACGGGATCTGCGCGCCTTTTTCTTCCGGGCGGAAGTTCGCCAGCGGCTGGGTGCTCGCGTTGGTCACGTCGCCGGTCAGCGGGTTGAGCTGGGCGACGAAGGGGACCGCCGGGTTGGTCGCGGTGATCTTGCCGAATTCGCCTTCGTTGGTCGGGTACTGCCAGTAGGAGTACTTGCCGCCGCCCTTCGGGTCGTAGTAGGCGGCCTTGATCCACTCGTTCTGGCTCGGGATGACGAAGCCCGTGGCCGAGGTACGCACCGGGGCGCGCTTGGTCATGTCGTACATCCCGGTTTTGGTCTTCCGCGACAGCCGGACCTTGTAGGTCACGTAGTTGAATTCCCCGAGGCTGGTTTCGGTCTTCGACAGCACCTTGCCGTTGGCCACCGAGTTGTCGAAGCGGGCGGCGCGGAGGAAGTCGGCGAAGCCGTAGGGCTTGTCGTTCCATTCGGGCGCCGCGGCTTCGTAGTGCTTGCCGGGCCGCGCCTGCGCCGAGTAGTTGATCTGACCGAACTTCGGCCAGGCGGCGCCGCTCTCGTTTTCGGTGTAGAGGTCGGCGTTGTTACGGCCGAACGGATCGACCGTGTTGAGGAAGGCGACGTACTGTTCGACGGTCACTTCGACTTCGCCGATCCCGTATTCGTAGGCGACGCTGCCGACTTCCTGGCAGGGGTCGGGCAGGTTGGTCGGTTCGACCTTCGGTTCCGCGGGGGCCGCCGCGCAGTTGGGGTAGATCGCGTTGGTGAAGGGGACGATCGCGGCCGGCGGGTTGTTCGGCTTGCCGATCTTGGCGAAGGTGAAGGTCAACGTCGCCGGCTTCGGCAGCGAGAAATGCGGGCGCGCCGAGGCGAGGCCGGGCAGCGCGAGGGCGCAGAGCGCCACCAGAGCCGCGGTCAGGCCGACGAGGCGGCGGGTTGACGGGAGCCGGGTAACCGCGGGAGCGTTCGTCATGGCGCCTAATTCGCCAGGTTGATCAGAAACCTTTAACGATCGGCGCAAATTTCGACGTTAACCCGTCCGGCAGGTTCTGACGAGCGTGTCGGCGACGGTCTTGTGGCCGACGAAGGCATAGTTGGCGCGCAGAAGCGGGAAGGTGGCGCTGGTGAAGCCCGCCGGGGCCGGGCAGCCCGCGCTGAGGTAGCCGCGCCGTTCGCCGCCCGCCTCGAAGACGCGGTGCAGGCGCAGCGAGAACGAGGTGATGTGGGCGGTCTGCCGCGTCCGCGCGGGCACGTCGGCGACCAGGCGGGTGCCGAAGACGCCGTGCCCGGGCCCGACCCGGAAGGCGAGGACGAAGGCCAGCGGCACGGGCCGGTCGGCGAAGAGGTGGGCGAGCACGGCGGGCGAGCCGTCCGGCATCCGCCCGTTGAAGGCCACGACCCGGCCGCCGAACGGGAAGGGCACCTGTTCGGGCAGGACGAGGAGCCCGCCGACCCGCCCTTCGCCGACCAGCGCTTCACCGCAGGCGGCGAGGGCGTCGGCGGTGCTTGCCGCCTGCAGCCGCTGCGCCGGGCAGACCGGCAGCCCGCGCCGGTCGAGGACGCCGAGCCGGTTCACTTCGATCGCGATCCGCCGCAGCGAGGGCGGCGGCCCCCCGCCCAGCGCCCACACCCGCCCGCGGACCGCCACCGAGACCGGCGTCGTCCCGACCCGCGGCAGCACCTCGGGCGCGACGCTGCCGCCGAAGGAGACCTGCAGGCCGCCCTGCCGAACCGTCTCGCCCCCCGCGCCGCCGACCAGGAACCCGCTCACGATCAGGGACGCGACGAGGGCGATGAACCCGGTAGTCCAGATCGTCACTAGTCGTCGTCGCCGCGGCATCCTCGGGAGTCTCCCTTTTGAATAGACTGCGCGGCCGAGCGGCGAGCAAACGTGCCAGACGACGCGGACAACATCAACGTGCCTTACCGGGCGCCCCAAGAGTTGCGGGACGAACCGGCTCCTCCCGGCTACTTCGAGGG
>MKSH01000075.1:0-342 GCA_001898095.1 Solirubrobacterales bacterium 70-9
CCGCCTCTTCCGCGGCGCGCTCGCCGCGGGCGGGCGGGCGCGGGCCGAGACGGCGATCGGCGAACGCGGCGTGTCGATCCCCTCGGTCGCGGTCGAGGTCGCCCAGCGGGCCCTCGGCGACCTGGCCGAGCGCAAGGTGCTGATGATCGGCGCCGGCGCCACCGCCGAACTGGTCGCCCAGGCCCTCGTCTCGCGCGGGGTCGAGACCGTCTTCGTCGCCAACCGCCATCACGACCGCGCGCTCGGCCTCGCCCAGCGCTTCGACGGCGAGGCGATCCGCTTCGAGAACATGCCCGAGCAGCTGCGCGAGGTCGACCTCGTCGTCTCGACCACCAATTCGCC
>MKSH01000075.1:568-4778 GCA_001898095.1 Solirubrobacterales bacterium 70-9
CCCGCGGTCACCCGCAGCAGGTGGCGCGCGGCGTCGATGCCGCGGAGGCTGTAGAGGTGGCCGAGCAGCTCGGTCGGCCGCGTCCCGGCCTTGCGGGTGAGCACGCCGAGCGCCTCGGACTCGGCCTCGACCGGGTCGGAGACGACCAGGTAGAGCTCGGTCCGGTTGCAGGTGGAGATCGCCGCGGCCTCGGTGATCGTCGCCGCCTCGGTCAGCTCGCGCAGCGCCGCGACAGCCCGCCCCTCGGTCAGCGAGAGCCGCTCGCGCAGGTCCAGCGGGGCCGTCTTGTGGCTGACCCCGAGCGCCAGGATCTCGGACATCAGGCGCCGCTTCCTCTGCTCCCGCCAGGAGTCAGAGAATCAGGTATGGATGACTCCTGGCTCCCGCGTCCGGGAGCGGCTTCGGCGGCAGAGGGTTCGGCCTTTCGGGCCTCCGCGATCTCGGCGACCTCACGCAGGTCGCGCTCGATCCGGGCCAGTTTCATGCCCATGATCGCGACGTAGATCAGCAACAACAGGACGAAGACGATGTAGGCGCCGGCGACGTACTTGCCGCCGACGTCGTTGGGGATCGCCGGGGCGACTGCGAGCAGTGCCGGCATCAGTGGACCTCCGGGGCGATCCGCGAGGAGGCGGTCGTGGTCGGCGCGTCGAGGGCGCGGCGCAGGCGCTTCAGCTGGCCCTGGGCGCTCTTCGCCGAGAGCTCGAACTTCACCAGCGTCGTCCACAGCAGCGCCATCGAGACGATCGAGCAGCACCAGACGAACATCATCGAGGCGGGCAGCCCACCTTCGGCGGTGGCGAAGACGCGCGGGTGGACCAGCGAGGCCGAGGCCCGCACGGCCATGAAGTTCAGCGGCACGAAGGCGCCGGCGGTGATCGCGAAGACCGAGGCGTAGCGCGCCTGGCGCTGGCGATCCTCGATCGCGTAGCGGAAGGGGTAGTAGGTCGCGTAGAGCAGGAAGACGATCAGGAAGCTGACCAACGTCGGTTCGTTCCAGACCCACCAGTGCCCCCACGAGCCCTTCGCCCAGATCGCCCCGGTGAGCAGGCCGCCGACGGCGAAGATCACCGAGATGTGGATCGAGACGTAGGAGTAGGCGTCGTAGCGGGGATCGTCGCGGCGCAGGTGCAGCACGGCGAAGATGCCGGCGACGACGAAGCCGCAGAGCGAGACGATCGCCAGCGGCACGTGCAGGTAGAAGATCTTCTGCAAGAAGCCCTGGTCGGCTTCGATCGGTGCGTAGAAGAAGACCAGCGACAGGGTGATCGCGAACGCGACGACGGTCGCGATCGAGAGCGGTCTGAGTCCTTTGCCGTACATACCTGGGGATCGTCCGGAGAGCCGGACGGGCGCGGTCAGTCCTCAAGCAGGAAGTCGAATACCGCGTAGCCCAGCAGGGCGAAGATCAGATCGTATAGACCCAGGACGATCAGCCAGGTCCCGAAGCGGTGGTAAGAGACTCCGCCCAGCAGCATCAGCGGTTCGGTGGCCGCCGTGGCGGCGATCATCAGCGGCACCACGAGCGGCAGCAGGACCAGCGGCACGAGCAGGTCGCGGGCCCGCGAATTGACCGCCATCGAGGAGATCAGGGTCCCGGTGCAGGCGAGCCCGATGTCGGCGAGGAGCAGGACGATGATCAGCGGCGGCAGCGAGGCGGCGCTGCTGAGGAAGAAGAGGACGAAGATCGGCACCGCGATCAGCTCCAGCGCCACCAGGTAGACGATCAGCGCCGCGACCTTGGCGGTGAAGAGCACGCTGCGGTCGATCGGGGCGAGGCGGATCGCGTCGAAGCCGCCCTCCTCACGCTCGGCGACGAAGAGGCGGTTGATGCCGAGCACGGCGGCGAACAGGAGCGTCGCCCACAGCACCCCGGCGGCGAGACTGCCATCGAGGTGGGTGCGGTTGAGGCCGAAGCGGAAGATCACGAACGAGGTGATCGCGAAGAGCGCCATCGCGGGCAGCGACTGCAGGGTGCGCAGCTCCGCCCGCAGGTCCTTGCCGAGGATCGCCGCGAAGGCGGTGCGCGAGGACGTCATCGGACTGCCGCCGCCTTCTCGTCGATCGTCAGCCGCAGCACCTGGTCGGCCTCGGGGAGGTAGCGATCGGGGTCATGGGTGACGACCACGCGGGTGTGGCCGAGGCCGGGGCCGATCAGCATCCTGGCGATCTCGCGGCCCTCGATGTCGAGGTTCGAGTCGGGCTCGTCGAGCAGCAGCAGCTCGGGCTGGTGGAGGACGCAGCGGCAGATCGCGAGGCGCTGGCGCATCCCGGCGGAGAACTCGTAGGTGCGCTCGTCGCCGCGATGGGCGAGGTTGACCGCAGTGAGCAGCTCCTCGATCCGCGACTCGGCGCGGGCCCCGGTGATCCCGTGCAGCTTGGCGTGGAAGCGCAGGTTCTCGCGGCCGGTGAGGTCGCGGTAGAGGAGCGGTTCGTGGCCGAGGTAGCCGATCTTGCCGCGCAGCTTCCAGGCCTCGTCGGGGAGCTTGCAGTCGAGCACGCGGACCTCGCCGCCGGTCGGCCGCAGCAGCGTTGCGAGGATGCGGATCAGCGTCGTCTTGCCGGCCCCGTTGGGCCCAAGGACGACCAGCGAGGAGCCCTTCGCGACCTCGAGGTCGAGCCCGTCGAGCGCGGCGCGGTCGCCGTAGACGCGGCGCAGCCCGACCAGCTTGATCGCCGGCTCCTGATCCGGTGGCATCCCGCGATTCTGTCGGGTTCGTTCCTTTTGTCGCCCTGTGGGCGACAAAAGGAACAGGGTTAGCCGCGGCGGACGGTGCGGCGGCCGACGCGCAGGAGCGGGCGGGCGCCGTCGCGGAGGGCCTTGGCGCGGACCTCGCCGCGGCCGTAGAGCAGCTTCGCCGAGTTGCGGACCGCCTCGCCGAGCGTGCGGTCGTAGGGGTGCCACCAGAAGTCCCGGGTCAGCCCCGGCTCCCAGGCGTTCATCTTCACGTTCACGCACTCGTAGAAGCCGAATTTGCTGTGCGACCGTCCCAGCCCGGAGCTCTTCACCCCGCCCCAGGAACACTGGCAGGCGCCGTGGCTGAACGAGTGGTCGTTGATCCAGACCATCCCCGATTCGAGCACCCGCGCGATCCGTTCCCCGCGCGCCCGGTCGCGCGTCCAGACCGAGGCGCCGAGCCCGAACTCGGAGTCGTTGGCAAGGTCGATCGCCTCCTGCTCGGAGTCGACGACGACGATCGGCAGCACCGGCCCGAAGATCTCCTCGCGCATGATCCGCATCTCGTGGGTAACTCCGGTGAGCACGGTCGGCGCGATGAACTTGCCCGCCAGGCCGGGCACCTCGACCGGCCCGCCGCAGAGCTTCGTCGCCCCGGCGGCGACCGCGTCGTCGATCAGCTCGACCACCGTCGCGTACTGGGACTCGGAGGTCATCGGCCCGATCTCGGTCTCCCAGGCGAGTGGGTCGCCGACCCGCAGCCGTTCCGCCTCGCGCGCCACCCCGGCGACGAAGCGGTCGGCGACCTCGCGCAGCACGTAGACCCGCTCGATCCCCGAGCAGGTCTGCCCGGCGTTGGCGAAGCCGCCCCAGATCGCCCCGCTCACCGCGTTGCCGAGGTCGGCGTCGGCGCAGACGATCATCGGGTCCTTGCCGCCGAGCTCCAGCACGCTCCCCTTCAGTTGGGATGCGCAGACCGTACCGACGTGGCGGCCGACCTCGACCGAGCCGGTGAAGAAGACCTTGCCGACCGAGGAGCGGCAGAGCGCCTCGCCGACCGGGCCGCCGCCGTGGACCACCCGCAGCAGCCCCTCGGGCAGCCCGCCGCGCTCGAACACCGAGCGGATCCGCTCGCCCAGGAGCGGCGTCAGCGAGGCCGGCTTCAGCACCACGCCGTTGCCCGCCATCAAGGCGATCGCCACCTCGCCGAAGGGGATCGACCAGGGGTAGTTCCAGGGCGCGATCACCCCGACCACGCCGAGCGGCTCGTAGGAGAAGTGGCCGCTCTTGGAGAGCGTGAAGGCCTGGGTCATCCGCACCCGCTCGTCGGCGAGGATCTTCGGTCCCGCCTTCGCCACCCAGTGCAGCGCGTCGACGGTCGGCAGCAGCTCCATCGTGTAGGCCTCGACCCGCGGCTTGCCCTGCTCGCGGACCAGCAGCTCGGCGATCTCGTCGATCTCGTCGAGCAGCGCGTCGGCGGCGCGCAGCATGTACCGCGCCCGGTCCTTCGCCGTCAGCTGCGCCCAGGCAGGC
>MKSH01000075.1:4808-8791 GCA_001898095.1 Solirubrobacterales bacterium 70-9
TGCACCTCGGCGGGGGGGATCGTGGCGACGCTCCCGACGATCTCGCCGGTGGTCGGGCTGCGCGACTCGAGCGTGCTCGCCGCGTTCCCTGCCTGCGTCGCGCTCTCCATCGAATGAGCGTACAGCGGCTCCCTCATACTCAGGGGATGAGCGACCAGCTCTTCGACACCGGCGACGCGCGCTCGGCGAACGGCGGCGAAGCTCCCGAACAGGTCCCCGCCGATGCGCCGCTGGCGGTGCGGATGCGGCCGCGGACGCTGGACGAGATGGTCGGCCAGGAGCACATCGTCGGCGAGGGCTCGGCGCTGCGGGCGGCGATCGAATCGGGCCGGCCGCACTCGGCGATCCTCTACGGGCCGCCCGGGTCGGGGAAGACGACGCTGGCGCGGATCGCGGCGCGGATGGCCGACGGCGCCTTCGAGGAGGAGTCGGCGGTGAACGCGGGGCGGGCGGAGATCCGCGCGGTGATCGAGCGAGCGCAGGAGCGCCGGCGCGGCAACGGCCGCGGCACGGTGCTCTTCCTCGACGAGATCCACCGCTTCAACAAGGCCCAGCAGGACGCCCTGCTGCCGGCGGTCGAGGAAGGGCTGCTGACGCTGATCGGGGCGACCACCGAGAACCCCTACTTCGCGGTCAACGGCGCCCTCATTTCGCGCAGCCAGGTCTACGAGCTGGCGCCGCTCTCCCCGGCCCAGGTGGAGGAGCTGCTGCGCCGGGCCCTCGCCGACCCCGAGCGGGGCGTCGCCGACCCGCCGCCGGTCGCCGACGAGGCGCTGGCGATGCTGGCCGAGCGCAGCGGTGGCGACGCCCGCAGCGCGCTCTCGGCGCTGGAGCGGGCGACCGAGCAGGCCAGGGCCGGGGGCAGCGAAGTCGACATCGGCGCGATCGAGGACGCCCTGCAGCGGCGGGCGATCGACTACGACCGCAAGGGGGACCGTCACCACGACTTCATCTCCGCCTGGATCAAGTCGACCCGCGGCTCCGATGTCGACGCCTCGCTCTACTACCTGGCGGTGATGCTGGAGGGCGGCGAGGACCCGCGCTTCATCGCCCGCCGGATGGTGATCCTCGCCTCCGAGGACATCGGCAACGCCGACCCGATGGCGCTGCTGGTCGCCGACGCCGCCGCCCGCGCGGTCGACCGGGTGGGGATGCCGGAGTGCGCGCTGAACCTCTCGCAGGCGGCGATCTACCTGGCGACGGCGCCGAAGTCGAACGCCTCGACCACGGCGATCGGCGACGCCCGCGCCGAGGTCCGGGGGCACGGCGCTCAGACCCCTCCCGACTACCTGCGCGACGCCCACTACCCGGGCGCGCAGGAGCTCGGCCGCGGCACCGGCTACCAGTACGCCCACGATCATCCGGGCAGCGTCGCCGCCCAGCAGTACCTCCCCGACGCCCTCGCCGATCGCCGCTTCTACGCGCCGACCGGCAACGGCCGTGAGAAGGCCCTGGGGGAGCGGCTGGCGGAGCTGCGCAAACGGCTCGGCAGGCCGGACTGAGCGCGCCGCCGGCTTTCCGGCCGGCCGGCCGGCCGCAACGAGCGCAACTTCCGCGCCGGACGGGGTTTCTTAAGTGCGGCTTTCCATTTATGCCAGGGAGAGCCGCAACACCGGCCGGAGGCTCGGACTGGGGGCTTCCGGCCGGGATTGAAACAGGGGGGAGAGGGCGCCGAGCCCCTTGACTCGGCGCCCTCTCTGTTTTGCGCCCGCCCGACCCGGCGCCATCTCGTATCGTCTGTCCATGGCGGCAGGCGAGGCGGCACCGAAGGCGAAGAAATTGCGGCTCGGCGGGATGGCGCTGCGCAACGGCCTCCTCGTCCACGGGCCGACCCACTGGGCCGCCGCGGTCCGCCGCCCGGACGGCTCGATCGAAGTCGCCTCCGAACGCAAGCCGGAGCTGGTCCCCGGCCTGGTCGCCAAAGCGCCCGGCCTGCGCGGCCCGGTGAAACTGGCCGAGGCGATGCTGGTGCTGCCGCTGGTGCGCAGGCGGATGCGCTCCGCCCGCCTCCCCTTCGAGGACCGCCGCGTGGTCGTCGCGACCGCTGCCACGCTCGCCCTCTCCAGCCTCGTGCGGCGCACCCGGCCGGCCACCGCCGCGCGGGAGGGCCTGATCCAGGCGATCGGGGTCGTCCCCGCCCTGGTAGCCCTGGCCGACCGTGACCTCGCCGCCTACCACGGCGCCGAGCACAAGGCGATCGCCGCCTACGAGCAGGGCGTCGAGGACGTCGTCGGGGTGCCGAAAGAGCACGACCGCTGCGGCTCCAACCTGATCGTCCCGATGATGCTGATGTCCTCGCTGGGCACGATCGCGCTGGAGCGCCTCGTCGACAAGCCCTCCGCCGCGGCCCGGGCGCTGGTCGGTCTGGCGGGCGCCTCGCTCGCGGTCGAGGCCTTCGCCTGGTCGGACCGCCACCACGGCGCGCCGCTGGCCGAGGCCTTCCACACCCCCGGCCGCGAGATCCAGCGCCGCTGGGCGACGAAGGAGCCGAGCCCCGCACAGCTCGAGGTCAGCCTCGCGGCGATGGCCGAGATCCTCCGGGCGGAGGGTGAATAGACTCAGCCCCGCCCGCGGCGGACGCGGAAGCGAGTGAGCGAGATTTCCGGTGATGATGAGCGCGAAAGAGCGAGAGCAGAGCACGCGGGCGGATTTGTGATGTTCGGACGGATCGACCACATCGGGGTGGCCGTCGAGGATCTCGACGCCGCGATCGCGCTCTACGGCGAGAGCTTCGAGATGGAGCTCGCGCACCGGGAGACGGTCGAGTCGCAGGGCGTCGAGGCCGTGCTGCTCGACGTCGGCGAGGGCCACGTCGAGCTGTTGCGCCCGCTCGGCCCCGACACCGCGGTCGGCAAATTCCTCGCCAAGAACGGCCCCGGCCTCCATCACGTCGCCTACGCGGTCGACGACATCGACGCCACCCTGCCGCGCCTCACGGCCGCCGGCATTCGCCTGATCGACGAGCAGCCGCGGGTCGGCATCCGCGACAGCCGCGTCGCCTTTCTTCACCCCCGCTCGACCGACGGGGTACTCACCGAGATCGTCGAACCCGCAGGAGGGCACTGATGGCTGAAGCACAGCGCGTCGAGATCGGCTTCGAAGGCGGGCAGGTGATCGCCGCCCGGCTGGCCGAGGACGACCTCAAGGACCTGCGCAAGCAGCTCGAGAAGGGCGGCTGGCACGACCTCCACACGGAGGATGGCGTGATCTCGCTCTACCTCGGCAAGGTCGCCTTCCTGCGCATCGCCTCGAGCGAGCACCGTGTCGGCTTCGGCAGCGTCGACTGAGCTGAACGCGCCTGGATCATTGAGATAGACGACTGAGGCGCCGCAGGGGGACGGCGTCCTTTTCAAAGATCCTGGGGCGGCGTGGGCCAGCCTCGCAAGGACGCAGGGAGCGAGACGAGGGGAGCGCACTCAAGTGCGTGACCCGAAGGCGAGCGACCGAGGACACCGGGAGGCGCCCCCACGCCGTCCCAGGGGGCTATTCGTCGCAGACCCAGTTCGGGTCCTGGCCCTCCATCGCGCGGGCGAGGAGGCCGCGGAGCTGCTCCCGTTCGGTCGGGTCGAGGTTGGCGAGCACTTCGCCCTCCAGCTCCTCCAGCTTCGCTTCCGCCTTCTTCAGCGCCTTCATCCCGGCCGGGGTGATGACGACGATGTGGCGGCGGCGGTCCTGCGGGTCGCGCTGCCGTTCGACGAAGCCGTGGGCGTCGA
The DNA here is from genome assembly GCA_001898095.1 of Solirubrobacterales bacterium 70-9. GTDB lineage: Bacteria > Actinomycetota > Thermoleophilia > Solirubrobacterales > 70-9 > VAYN01. The sequence continues at coordinate 8,522 of MKSH01000075.1, forward strand.
GCTCGTTCAGCAGCAGCACGCAGTTGTTCGAGTCGACCATCAGCGTCTGACCCAGCTCCTGCTGCAGGCAGCCTTCGTTGCGGGCGAGGATTTCGAGGGTGATCAGCTGCTTCAGCTTGATCCCCAGGACCTCCTCGGTGGCCCGCCGGTAGACGACGCGGTTCAGCTGGGACAGAAGCCCCATCGTGCCCGTCGTCTGGGGGGTTCGAGTAGCCGGGTTCATGCGTAACTCAGGATTTTAACGGATTAATCCTTGCATCAAGGATAGTC
>MKSH01000075.1:8869-18505 GCA_001898095.1 Solirubrobacterales bacterium 70-9
TGCCCAAGATCCAGACCGACCTCGGCTTCTCGCAGTCGAGCCTCGCCTGGGTCATCAACGCCTACCTGATCACCTTCGGCGGCCTGCTGCTGCTGGCGGGACGGCTCGGCGACCTGCTCGGTCGGCGCGACGTCTTCCTCAGCGGGCTCGTCTTGTTCACCGCCGCATCGCTGGCCTGCGGGCTTGCCGACAGCCAGACCGTGCTGGTCGCGGCCCGCTTCGCCCAAGGCGTCGGCGGCGCGCTCACCTCGGCCGTCATCCTCGGCATGATCGTCACCATGTTCCCCGAGCCCGGGGAGCAGGCGAAGGCGATCGGCGTCTACTCCTTCGTTGCCTCCGCCGGCGGCTCGATCGGCCTCCTCGCCGGCGGCGCGATCACCCAGGCCATCAACTGGCACTGGATTTTCATCGTCAACCTGCCGATCGCGGTGGTGACCGGCGTCCTCGCCCTGCGCTACCTGCAGCGTGACCAGGGCATGGGCTTCTCCAAAGGAGCCGACCTGCCCGGCGCGGCGTTGATCGTCGGCGCCCTGATGATCGGCGTCTACGCGATCGTCGAGGCCTCCGACTACGGCTGGGCCTCGGCCCACACGCTCGGCTTCGGCGCGGGCGCGGTGGCGCTGCTGATCGGCTTCGTGCTCCGCGAGAGCCGCGCCGCCCAGCCGCTGGTGCCGCTGCGGATCTTCCGCTCGCGGAACCTCACCGGCGCCAACGTCGTGCAGGCGCTGATGGTCGCCGGGATGTACGGGATGTTCTTCCTCGGCGCCCTCTACCTGCAGAAAGTGCTCGGCTTCGACTCGCTCGAGGTCGGCATCGCCTTCCTGCCGGTGACGGCGATCATCGGCACCCTGTCGCTCGGCTTCTCGGCCAAACTGAACATGCGCTTCGGTGCCAAGGCGACCTTGGTCCCGGGCCTGGTCGCGGTCGGCGCCGGTCTGGCGCTCTTCTCGCAGATCAGCGTCGACGGCAGCTACTGGAGCGAAGTGCTCCCGGCGATGGTGCTGGTCGGCATCGGCGCCGGCCTCTCCTTCCCCTCGGTGATGACGCTGGCGATGACCGGCGTCCGCCCGGAGGAGGCAGGCCTCGCCTCGGGTCTGGTCAACACCACGCTCCAGGTGGGAGGCGCCCTCGGCCTCGCCGTGTTGGCCACGCTGTCGACCAACCGCACGACCGATCTGGTCAACAGCGGCGAGGGCAGCCACGCGGCCCTGACGAGCGGTTACCAACTCGCTTTCGTCGTCGGCGCAGGCTTGCTGGTCGGCGCGATCGCGGTCGCGCTGGCAGTGATCCGCTCCGGCCCGACCTCGGCCGAGGCAGTCGCCGCCGCCGAGGCTGAGCCCGCCTTCAGCTCGGAGGCCGCCTAGCGATCGAAGGGGAAGAGGGGGACCCTGAGCGAACCTCCCCGCAGTTCGTGAGTGAAGGGTCCCCCTCTTCCCCTCCCCGCCAAGCCGTCCCTAAATCGTCCCTTTGAGGCGGGCGATGTAGATGGCCTTGGTGTGATCCTCCTCCGACATCGGCTGGTGGGGGATCCCGTCGTGGTGATGGCCGTAGAGCCCCACTAGCTCCAGGTCGGCACCGTCGATCGCGGCGCGCACCTCGGACTCCGGGTGGTGACGCTGGCGATGAAGCTCCGGGGGGACTGTCGGCCCGCTGCCGTCGATCGCTTCGAAGGAGAAGCTCGCTTCGGCGATGTCGCCGGGGCCGAAGGTGCCGTCGACGCGGCCCTCCCAGATCATCCGCCTGCCGTTCATCTCCATCTCGAACTGTTCGGCGAAGAAGCCGCGGTACTGGGTGACCGTGTTGGAGTCGAAGATCAGCAGGGCGTGGGGGGCCATGTTGGCGGCCATCGCCCGCAGCGCCTGCTCGAGTTCGGCGGCCGTGTGGAGGTAGTTGACCGCGTCGTCGAGGCAGCAGACGAGGTCGAAGCTGCCGTAGACGGGAAGCTCGCGCATGTCGGCGATCTCGATCCGCACCGCGTTGCCCGCCTTCGCCCGCGCCAGCTCCGCCATCGAGGGCGAGATGTCGCAGGCGGTCACCTGCCAGCCGTGCTCGAGCATCGGGATGAAGCTCTTGCCGGTGCCGCAGGCGACGTCGAGGACGGTGTCGCCCTGGAGGCCGTGCGCGGCGCCCAGCTCGAGCAGCTTGCCGATCCAGAGCCGGTAGTCGTGGTGGGCGGTGAAGTCGTCGTAGACCGGGGCGATCGCCTCGTAGGCGTGCTCCGCGTGTCGACTGTCCCCTGGCGTCTGTCTGGTTGAGGTCTCCATGTCGGTCTGGGACCCCGACCTCGATCAATTGCGTTCCAAACGATCTATCCGCGTATTCCGCTCATTGTCTTTTTCGTGACGCCGTGGTTCCGATAAGTTCGCGACATCGACTCTCAGAGGGACCATCTGCACGAAAGTGACGATGGCTGGGAGTGGGGTGAGGCACAAAGGATTTGCCTGCGGCTGGCCTATCGCTATGCGAGTAACCCTTGCGAGGCGGAGGACATCGCGCAGGAGGCCCTGCTCCGCGCCTGGCGTCGCCGCTCGACCCTGCGCGACTCCGGCAGCCGCAAGCAATGGCTGTCGACGATCGTGCGCAACGAGGCCTTCCGGCACTACTCGCGGCCGCGCCCCGATCCGACAGACGAGGTCGACAAGTTCGAATCCGAAGGCGAGGAGCAGGTGGTGGCGACCGTCGATCGCGCCGACCTGCAGGCGGCGCTGGAGCGGCTCTCCGAGCGCGAGCGCTCGCTGCTGTCGCTGCGCTACGAGGAGGACCTGACCCAGCCCGCGATCGCCGCCCGACTGGGGATCCCGGAGGGCACGGTGAAAGCCCAGCTGCACCGCGCACGGCTGAAGCTGCGCCGCGCCTACGCCTCCTAGCCGGCTCTACCTGTTCGGGCGTCCGAGTAACCCCCTGTACACGGGGGCGAGCCGCGCGGCTTCAAGTTCGGACGGCTGGATAAGGACGGCGGGCGGGGGCGCAGCGAGTATTGAGTACGTGAAGACGGCCCCACGACAGATCGTCGCGTTCGGCGGAGGCGGGTTCTCGATGGAGTCGGGCAACCCGCTGCTCGACGACTACGTGCTCGGCTTGACGAAGGCGGAGCGGCCACGGGTCTGCTTCCTGCCCTCGGCCTCCGGCGACGCCGACCACTACATCGTCCGCTTCTACCGGGCCTTCTCGGCGCACCGCTGCGAGGCCAGCCACATCTCCCTCTTCCGCCGCGAGCAGGGCCCCGACGACATCCGCCGGCACCTGCTCTCGCAGGACCTGATCTACGTCGGCGGCGGCAGCGTGGTCAGCCTGCTCGGCGTCTGGAAAGCGCACGGCATCGATGTGATCCTGCGCGAATGCTGGGAAGCGGGGATCATCCTCTGCGGCCTTTCGGCCGGGTCGCTCTGCTGGTTTGCCGAGGCGGTCACCGGCTTCCCCGGGGCGCCGGCGCGGCTCGAGGGCCTCGGCCTGCTGCCGTTCAGCAACTGCGTCCACTATGAACGCAAGTCGGACCGGCGCGAGTCCTACCACCGCTTCCTGCGCGAAGGGATGCGGCCGGGGTACGCGGCCGAGGACGGTGCCGCGTTGCACTTCATCGGTGAGCAGCTGAGCCGCGTCGTCGCCTCCCGCCCGGAGGCGCGCGGTTACCGGCTCGATGTTTCCGGGCAGCGGGTGGTGGAGATGAGGATCGCCACCAATTACCTCGGCGAACGCGGGGTCGTGCCGGCCCCGCCGTTCCCCGAGGCGCTGTCCACCGCGGTCGCGGCGGCTTAGATGCCTGGCCTCGACGCCGGGATCGGGGAGAACGGAGCCACCCCGGGGGAGACGACGCCGGTCCGCCGCATCCTCACCCTCGGCGGCCACGAGTTCTCCTCCCGCCCGCCCGACCGCGCCGTCTGCGAGTTCCTCCTCCGGCTGGCGACCGAGCGCGGCGGCACGCGGCCGCGGATCTGCATCCTGCCGACCGCCAGCGGCGACACCTCGGACCTGATCTCGAGCTTCTACTCGGCCTTCAACGATCGGCCCTGCGAGCCCTCCGACGTCTCCCTCTTCCGCCTCGGCCGGCGGCCGATGGCCCTTCGCGACCACCTGCTCTCGCAGGACCTGATCTACGTCGGCGGCGGCAGCATGGTGAATCTCCTCGCGGTCTGGGAGGCCCACGGCATCGCCTCGATCCTCGCCCTCGCCTGGCAGCGCGGCATCGTCCTCGCCGGCCAGAGCGCCGGGGCGATGTGCTGGTTCGAGGCCGGGATCACGACCTCGTCGGGCAAGCCGCTGGAGGCCGCGGGCCTCGGCCTCCTCCACGGCAGCCTCTGCGTCCACTACAACAACGAGCCCGCCCGTCGCGCCGCCTACCTGGAGGCGGTCGGCAAGGGGATGCCCGCCGGCTACGGCCTCGACGACTACGCCGGCCTCCTCTGGGAAGGCGAGGACTCGCCCGCCGCCGTCACCGCGCGCCGCGGCGCTCGCGCCTACCGGGTCAGTGCCCGCGACGGCGTCGCGAGCGAGAGCCCGCTCCCGGCCCGCTTCCTCCCGGCCCCGGCCCCGGCCGCCCTGCGCGAGGACATCGCCGAGTTCCGCCGCATCAAAACGATGCGCCGCCGCGCGGGCTGGCTCGGGTAAGGATCCGGGGGCCCGCCGGGCGCGAGCCCCCGGGCGATCGCTAGGAGGCCTCGTCGGCGGCGGGGGGCGCGGTCGGGTCGGAGCCCTCCTCGCCGAGGCTCTCGCGGGCGATGAACTCCTCGGCGAGCAGAAGGTTGTCGCGGGAGCGCTCGACCACGTTCAGCAGGTCTTCCATCAGCGAGACCTCCTCGACCTGCTCCTTGATGAACCACTGCAGGAACTGCTCGGCGCGGTAGTCCTTCAACTCGCGGGCGAGCTCGAAGAGGGAGAAGATCTCGTCGCTGACCCGCTTCTCCTGCTCGAGCGACATCTTCACCGGCTCGGAGCCGTCGGCGTAGGTGGTCGGCACCGACTTCACGTCGGGGATTTGGACCTCCTCGCCGACGTCGAGCAGGTAGCGGATCATCATCATCGCGTGCTCGCGCTCCTCCAGCGCCTGGCGGTAAAAGAAGGCGGCGAGGCGGGGAAGGGTTTCGGCGTCGTAGTAGACGGCGGCGCCGACGTACTGCTGGGAGGCGCCGAACTCGTTCGAGATCTGCTCGTTGAGGGCGGCGGCGAAAGACTTCTCGGCCATCGTTGTGGCTCCTTTTGATCTGGCGGCTGAGACGAACTCGGTCCAACGTAGCCGAAAGATCAAGTTCGGCTGCCCTACATACGCATTCGGCTTCCCTAAGCGATTTGCAGGGGAAACGCGGGGCTCGGGGTCAGCTGCCCCAGCGGAAGCCGAGCGCTTCGATGCGCGGCTCGAGCGGGCTCGACGGCAGCCCCGGCGCGGTCGCCTGTCTCGGATCGTTGTAGCCGCTCGGCGCAGTGTCGTTCGGCGTGTCCGGGTGGAAGATCGAGGCGAGGTACTGGATCTGGCCGCGGCCCGGGCCGAGCTCGGTCTGGCCGCCGCCGTAGGCGCCGATGCCGCGCTCCTCGCAGTAGTCGTAGGCGGCGAAGAGGTTGGAGATCGGGCCGAAGCGGGAGGGCTTGATGTTGACCGTCCGCGGCGGCGACCAGGGCATTGCCTCGATGTCGGCGATCGAGTGGATCGGCGCGTCCCAGGTCACCCGCTCGTGCACCGGGTCGAGCAGCGGCCGCGTCTCGTCGGTCACGTCGGGGTCCTCGAGCCAGGCGTCGGGGAAGGCCTCGATCAGCTTCGAGTAGAGCTCCGGGTCGGTGATCACGTCGACCGGGGTGCCTTTGTAGAAGCCCTTCAGGTCGAGCGAGTCGACCGCGCCGGTCGCCGCCAGCGCCGCGATCAGCTCGTCGTCCCAGTCGTTGAACGGGTCGAGCTTGAAGCGCAGGGTGGGGTAGACGGCGAGCCGTTCCGCGACCGGCCGGATCGAGGACCTTTCCTCCGGGTCGAAGCCCGCCAGGCGCAGCGAGGAGACGAAGTTCAGCGGCTTCGGCTCGCGCCCGAGCGCCGCCGAGAGGTTGGTCCCCGCCTGCCGCAGCGCCAGGTCGAGCGCCGCCGACTCGAAGGCCCAGCGGCGATAGTCGCGCGAGACCTCGGCGCGCTCCGGCGCCCCGGCCGGGAAGAGGTCGATCCCGTCCAGCCGCTTCGAGAACTCGTCGAAGGTCCCCGTGTGAGCGAGCCCCTCGGGCGGTCCGTGGCTCTGCTGGCCGACGTGGTCGACCGCGTCGTAGACGACGTCTTCGCCGATCCCCTCCTCGCCGCCACCGCGCAGCTTCACCATCGTGGTCAGCCGTTCGAACTCGCCGATCGCGAATTCGAGCCCCTCGAAGGAGCACTCCTCCACCGTCAGCGGCAGGTCCTTGATCGCGTCGTAGGAAGCCATGGGGCGAGGTTACTTGGGCGAGTGACGGGGTCCTGTCGACTTCCCCCGATAGGCGGTCCAACCGCACGTTCGGCGGGCGGGGCATTCGGTGTCTGCATTTACCCCTCATATCTGGGGGGTAAATGCCCCCGGCCCCCGGCCCAAAGTTCCCGGAGCCGACCCCCTACCGCTCCAGCGCGACGCGCAGGGTCTTCAGCTCGCGGTCGGAGCCGCCGCGGACGTAGCCGCCGTGGGCTATCGACTCGCGGATGTAGGAGAGCGTCTCCGTCGTGAGCCGCTCGCCGGGGAGCACGTTCGGGATCCCGGGCGGGTAGGCGGCCAGCCCCTCGGCGGCGACCCTGCCGGCGGCGTCCTCGAACGGGATCACCTCCTGCGGCCCGAGGTAGGCCTCGCGCGGGGTCATCACCAGCTCGCCCCAGGGCGGCGGCGGCGCCAGCTTCTCCTGCGGCGGGCCGGGTTCGGCTTCCAGTTCGCCGACCGCGGCGCGCACCGCCGCCGCCAGCCGTTCGCCGGTCGCCTCGGCGGGCTCACCGAGGCCGAAGATCGCGACGACCACGTTCTCCGAGTAGAGCTCGAGGTCGATCCCGTGCGAGTAGAAGATCTTTTTCGCCAGCCGGTAGCCGGTCGAGCCGGTGCCGCGGACGTCGACCGAGAGGCGCATCGGATCGAGCCCGGCGATCCCGGGGCGGCCGACCATCGACTCGTCGAGGACGTCGAGGCCGGGGATCTGGACGATCTGCTCGCGGGTGCGCTTGATCGCCTCCAGGGTCTCGCCGAGCAGCTCGACCCCGTGCACGGCGGCCTGCCGGCGGGCGGCGTCGAGCGACCCCGACAGGAGGCCGCTGGGGCTGGTCGTTTCGACCAGGCTGACGCAGCGGTCGACCACCGCCGGGTCGATCCGGTCGCCGTGGCCGAGGTGCAGCATCGCCGCCTGGGTGAGGCTGCCGACGATCTTGTGGGTGGAGGAGGTGACCAGGTCGGCGCCGCTCGCCAGGGCGTCCGGCGGCAGGTCGGGGTGGAAGTGGAGGTGGGCGCCCCAGGCCTCGTCGACGATCAGCGGCAGGCCGCGCGAGTGGGCGACCTCGGCCAGCGCGGCGACGTCGGCGCAGGCGCCGAAGTAGGTGGGGGAGACGACCAGCGCGGCGACCGCGCCGGGGGTCGCGTCGAGCGCCGCCGCGAGGCTCTCCGGGGTGAGGCCGTGGGCGATGCCGAGCTCCGGATCGAGCTCCGGCGCGACGAAGGTCGGCCGCATCCCGTTCAGCACCAGCCCGTCGATGATCGAGGAGTGGACGTTGCGCTGCACGACCACCCGTTGGCCCATGTGGCCGAGCGCCATCGAGGTCGCGTGGTTGCCCTGCGAGGCGCCGTTGACGAGGAACCAGCTGCGCTTCGCCCCCCAGGCCTCGGCGGCGAGGATCTGGGCCTGCTGGAAGGGGGTCGGTTCGGGGCCGATGTCGACGCCCTCGGTCACCGAGGGGATGTCGTTGATCAGCCCGGTCATCCCGACCAAGGCGACCATCGCCGGGTCGGCGGCGATCCCTCCCTTGTGGCCCGGCACCTGGAAGCGGCCCGGGTCGAGGGCCGAGTACTCGAGCAGAGCGTCGACGTAAGGGGTCGTTTCCTGCTTGTGGTCAGCCATGCGGCGAGTCTAATCACGCCGAGGAGCCGGCCTGGGAGACTTCACGAAGATGGAACACACTCGTCTCGGTTACTGGATCGACGAGGCGGGAGACGTCACACCTCGCCCCCCTCTGGACGCGGATCGCGATGCCGATCTGCTGATCGTCGGCGGCGGCTACACGGGCATGTGGACCGCCTGGCACGCGCGCAAGCTGGCCCCCGAGGCACGCATCGTCCTGCTCGAGTCCGAACCGGTCTGCGGGCGCGGCCCGAGCGGCCGCAACGGCGGCTTCTGCGAGGGGGTGTGGACCTCGCTCGCCTCGATGCGCGACCGCTGGGGCGACGCGCCCGCGCTCGCCGTCGGCCACGCCGCGGAGGCCGCGGTGGACCGGATCGAGGCCTTCTGTGCGGCGGGCGACGACGATGCCTGGTTCCGCCGCGGCGGCTACCTGCGGGTGTCGACCGCGGCCGCCCACGACGGCGTCGGCAGGCCTTCGCTGGCCGCCGCGCGGGAGCTCGGCGTCGCCGACAAGCTGCTCGACGTACCCGCCGCGGAGGTGCAGGAGCACTGCGCCTCGGCGGCCTTCCGCGGCGGCGTGATCGAACCCTGCACCGCGACCGTCCAGCCCGCCCGCCTGGCGCTCGCCCTGCGCCGCTCCCTCCTCGCCGCCGGGGTCGACGTCTACGAGTCCTCGCCGGTGCGCCGTTTCCGCGAGTCCCCGGACGGGGTCGAGGCGACCGTCGCCACCGGGGCGCGCGTACGGGCCCCCCGCGGGGTGCTGGCGATCGGTCCCGCCGCCAAGTCCGGCCCGCTCCGCCACCGGCTCACCGTCGCCTCCTCCCACATCGTGATCACCGAGCCGGTGCCCGACGTGATCGAGAAACTCGGCTGGACCGGGGGCGAGGCGATCACCGACGGCCGCGCCCTCGTCCACTACTTCCGCACCACCCCGGACGGCCGCATCGCCTTCGGCTGGGGCGGCGGCCGGATCATGATGGGCGCCCGCCTCCGCGGCCGCGCCGAGGTCGACGCCGACGTCGTCGCCCGCCAGCAGCACCACCTGCTCGATTACTTTCCCGACCTCGCCGGCCGCCGGATCACCAACGCCTGGGGTGGCCCGATCGACGCCTCGCCGACCCACCTGCCGGCGGTCACCTCGCTGCCCCGCTCGCGCGCCTGGGTCGCCGCCGGCTACACCGGCAACGGCGTCGGCCCGACCAACATGGTCGGCCTCACCCTCGCCTCCCTCGCCCTCGACCGCTCCGACGACCCCACCCGCCTCGCCTTCGTCGACTCGAAGGCCCCCCGCGTCCCCCCCGAGCCCTTCCACTGGATCGGCGGCGAATCGATCCGCTGGGGCATCGAGAAGAAAGAGGAAGCAGAGATGTCAGGCCGCGCGCCGAACCCCGTCGCCTCGGCGCTGGCGAAGGTGCCGGCGCTGCTCGGCTTCCACATCGGGCGCTAGGTCGTTGCTTGGGGGCTGGCGGGGGGCTGGGAAAGGGACGGAAAAGGACGCGGCCTTCTCGTAGGCGGTCCGGGCAGGCTGTGACCGCCTACGAGAGGGCCGGGTCACGGGGGACTAGCGAGGGTGCGCGTCCCGTGCGGGTCCCGGCGGAGATCCGTGAC
>MKSH01000075.1:18647-19162 GCA_001898095.1 Solirubrobacterales bacterium 70-9
CCGGGCCCCGAACCCCGCCGTCCCCCGCCTTGCTAGGTCGCCGCGATCTCGGTGACTGCCGCGGGCGGCAGCTCCTCCTGGTCGGGCCGGATGCTGGCCATCTTTTCCGCCCGGCGCTGCTGGATCGTGGTGAAGGCCATCGCCGCGACGGTGATCCCGAAGAGGATCATCGCGATGCAGTTCACCTCCACCGGGACGCCGCGCTGGAAGGCGCCGAAGATGTAGAGGGGGAAGGTGACGGTCGTGCCCGAGTTGAAGTTGGAGATGACGAAGTCGTCGATCGAGAGGGCGAAGGCGAGCATCGCGCCGCCGAAGATCCCGGGCAGGATCAGCGGCAGGGTGACCAGGCGGAAGGTTTCGAAGGAGTTGGCACCGAGATCTCGGGCCGCCTCCTCGAGGCGCCGGTCGAAGCCGATGAGGCGCGAGCGCACCACCACGACGACGAAGCTGATGCAGAACATGACGTGGGCGATCAGCAGGGTGGTGAAGCCGAGTGCCGGGCTGCCGAGGATCAG
>MKSH01000075.1:19453-20021 GCA_001898095.1 Solirubrobacterales bacterium 70-9
ACACGCCGATGATCAGGACGGCGTGCTCGCGCAGCCAGCTCCAGAACCGCGCAGGGGCAGACATCTGAGCGGTCATATCGCCGTCCCCTCCTCGCCCATCAGCGCCTCCGAGCCGGCGAAGCGGATGTAGATCAGGACGATCACCAGGATGATCGCCATCAAGACGAAGGAGAGTGCCGCCGCGGCGGGGTATTCGCGCTGTTTCAGGTAGAGCGACTGGATCACGTTGCCGATCATCTGGCTGTTGGAGCTGCCGAGGAATTCGGCGTTCACGTAGTCACCGGTCGCCGGGATGAAGGTGAGCAGCGTCCCCGCCACCACCCCCGGCGCCGAGAGCGGCAGCGTCACTTTGAAGAAGGTGGTGGCGGCGTTCGCGTAGAGGTCTTTCGCCGCCTCCAGCAGCCGCGTGTCCAGCCGCTCGAGGCTGGCGTAGATCGGCAGCACCATGAACGGCAGGTAGTTGTAGACGAGCCCCGAGACCACCGCCGCCGGGGTGGCGAGGATGTGACCGTCCGAGCCGACGATGTGGAGGAACTTCAGCACGTCCACCACCGGGCTTTCGTCGGAG
>MKSH01000075.1:20130-23706 GCA_001898095.1 Solirubrobacterales bacterium 70-9
ACGATCGAGTACTCGAAGCTGCGGATGAACTGCGTGTCGTAGAGGCTGAGCGCGTCCGAGTAGTTCTGCCAGTGCCAGTTGAACGGGTAGTAGGTACCGAGGTTTTCGTTCAGGGACAGCCGGCCGAGGAAGTAGAGCGGGATGAGGAAGAAGACGACCAGCCAGATCGTCCCCGGCGCCAGCAGGGCATAGGCCCCGGCGCGTCGTTTCAGCGTCGTCCCCATCCGCTCAGCCGTTCAGCACCGCGTTGAAGGCTTTGTTGATGTTCCGTTCTTCTTCCGGCGACGGCGTCGGCTGGATTGAGCAGTTCTTCGTGAACGAAGGCGGCGGGAAGATGAGCTTGTTGTTGGCGATTTCCGGTTCTTTTTTGAGCAGGACTTCCTTCGTCCCTTCGACCGGGCTGACGTAGTTCACGTAAGCCTCGATCTGCGCCTGGTGCACCGGGTCGTAGACGTAGTTGATGAAGGCCTCGGCGGCGGTCGGGTTGGGCGCCCCGACCGGGATCACCATGTTGTCCGACCAGAGGATGCAGCCTTCTTTGGGCATCCGGAATTCCAGATTCGGGTTGTCCGCCTGCAGCTGCACCGCGTCACCAGACCAGCCGATCACCGCCACCGCGTTGCCGTTGGTCAGGTCGGTCGAGTAGTCGTTGCCGGTGAAGCGCCTGATCTGCCCCGATTCGGCCGCGCCCTTGATTTTTTCGATCGCCTTCATCCAGTCGGCTTCGGTGGCTTTTTCGGGATCGATCCCCATGCACTTCATGACCAAAGGCACGGTGTCCCGAAGTTCGTTCAGCATGTCGACCTTGCCCTTGTACTTAGGGTTGAAGAGGTCGCAGATCGTGTGCACTTCCGGGGCCAATTCCTTGTTCACGATCAGGCCGGTCATCCCCGACTGCCACGGTGCGGCGAAGTTGCGACCGGGGTCGTAGGAGACGCCGCGGAGGTTGGTGACGAGGTTTTTCTCGAAGTTGATGAGCCCCGCCGGTTCGAATTCCTGCAGGTAGCCGAATTCGTGCATCTTCTTCGCCATCCAGTCGGTGACGATCATCAGGCTGCGGCCGCCCGACTTGCCTTCCGCCAGCAGCGGCTGCATCTTGGCGAAGAACTCTTCGTTGGAGTTCACGTCTTCGATGTAGTGGACCGAGACGCCGGTTTCCTTTTCGAAGTCGGGGACCGTCTGTTTGTCGATGTAGAGCGGCCAGTTGGAGATCGTGACTTCGCCGGAAGGTTTGTCTTCGATTTTCACCCGGTTGCCGTTCCCGGTGCCCGCCGCCTGTGCGGGCGGCTGTTCGATGCCGCTGCCGCAGGCCGCCAGGGCGACCGTCGCCGCCAGCGCCATCAGCGCCAGGCCGATCCGCACGGCCGCCCGCCGCGCGCGGCTATTCATCCCCGTCGCTCCCGTCGTCAGCTTCCCCATCGTCCCTCTCCTCGTCCTTGTCGATCACCACGTGCATGTGCTCGGGCTCCCAGCTGAGCACGACGCGAGCGCCGCCCCCCGGCAGCGACTGGCGTTCGGACTCGTCGGCGTTGGGGACGAGGACCGTCATCCGCACTCCCTCGCCGACGCCGACGACGAGTTGGGTTGCGGTTCCCAGATATACGGAGCTCTCGACCACGCCCGCGACCGAGGGCGTGCCGTTCGACGGCGGCGCGTCGCCCGCCAGGTCGACCCGCAGCTTCTCCGGTCGCACCACCGCGGCGCAGCCTTCCCCCGGGCCGAGCGCGCCGGTGTCGGCAGACACCTCCGGCCCCGAGTCGAGCTTCACCTGGCCCGGCGCCGAGACCGTCGCCGGCATCAGGTTGGACACGCCGATGAAGCCGGCGACGAAGCTGGTCGTCGGCCGGTCGTAGACCTCCTCCGGGCCCGCGACCTGCTCGACCCGGCCGCGGTTCATCACCGCGATCCGGTCGGACATCGTCAACGCCTCCTCCTGGTCGTGGGTGACGTAGACGAAGGTGATCCCGACCTCGCGCTGGATCTGCTTCAGCTCGATCTGCAGGCCCTTGCGCAGCTTCAGGTCGAGTGCCCCGAGCGGCTCGTCGAGCAGCAGCACCTTCGGTAGGTTGACCAGCGCCCGTGCCAGCGCCACCCGCTGCTGCATGCCGCCGGAGAGCTGCGAGGGCCGCCGGTTGGCCTCCCGCGCCAGGCCCACCCGCTGCAGCTCCTTCGCCACCCGCTCGCCGATCTCGTCCTTGTCCACCCCTTTGCGCTTCAACCCGAAGGCGACGTTCTTCTCGACGCTCATGTGGGGGAAGAGCGCGTAGCTCTGGAAGACGGTGTTGGTCGGCCGCTTGTGGGCCGGGGTGCCGGCGACGTTCTCGCCCTCGATCAGGACTTCGCCCTCGGTCGGCTGCTCGAAGCCGGCGATCATCCGCAGGGTCGTCGTCTTGCCGCAGCCCGAGGGGCCGAGGAAGGTGAAGAATTCCCCCTGTCCGAGCTCGAGCGAGAGGTCGTCGACGGCGGTGAAGTCGTCGAAGCGCTTGGTGACGTTGCGCAGGGCGACGCTCGGCGCCTCGACCGTCGCCGCTCCCCCCTCGGCGATCACCGTCTCTGCTTCGCTCATGCACTCCTCCTTGTTGATCCACGGGCCGTCTGGTCGGCGGGATCGCGCCGCTCTCCTAGGTTGCGACCGTACGCCCACCTGGACCGGGTGGCAAGTGGCGAATGTCCTAAAAGGACAGGCCGGGCTTATACCTGGTGTATAAACGTAGGTGGGGCGCTTGACCCTGGAGCAACTTGCGGACCTATCGACAGGGCTCTAGCTTTGTCCATAACGTCGCAAGCGTGTGAGAGGAGAGCGGTAATGGCCACCGCACCACAGGTAGTCGGTTCAGAACTTCAAGAGCAGGCCCGCAGGCATCTGTGGATGCATTTTTCGCGGATGGGCTCCTCCGGCCCGGACCACGAGATCCCGCTGATCACGAAGGCCGATGGCGCCTACGTCTACGACGACCACGGCAACCGTTACCTGGACGGGCTGTCGGCGCTCTTCTGCGTCAACGCCGGCCACGGCCGCAGCGAGTACGGCGAGGCGGCCGCGCGCCAGATCGAAGAGCTCGACTTCTACACGCTGTGGAGCTACGCGCATCCGAAGGCGATCGAACTGGCGGCGCGGGTCGCCGACCTGGCGCCGGGCGAACTGAACCGGGTCTTCTTCACCGACGGCGGCTCCGAGGCGGTCGAGTCGGCGCTGAAGCTCGCCCGCAACTTCCACCGTGCCCACGGCAAAGGTCAGAAGCACAAATTCATCGCCCGCGAGGTCGCCTACCACGGCACCTCGCTGGGGGCGCTTTCGGCGACCGGGATCACCGACCTGCGCAACCAGTTCGAACCGCTCGTCTCCGGCGCCTGCCACGTGCCGAACACGAACATCTATCGCTGGCCCGAGGACCGCGACCCGCTATGGGCCGCCGACGCGATCGAGGAGCGGATCATCTTCGAGGGCCCGGAGACGGTCGCCGCGGTGATCGTCGAGCCGGTCCAGAACGCGGGCGGCTGCTTCGTCCCGCCGGACGGCTACTTCCAGCGGGTGCGCGAGATCTGCGACACCTACGACGTGCTGCTGATCTCCGA
>MKSH01000075.1:23730-34217 GCA_001898095.1 Solirubrobacterales bacterium 70-9
CGCTCACCTCGGCCTACGCGCCGATGGGTGCGCTGATCGCCTCCGACCGCGTCTTCGAGCCGTTCAGCGAGGGCAACGCCTCGTTCGCCCACGGCTTCACCTTTGCCGGCCACCCGGTGGCCTCGGCGATCGCGATGGCCAACCTCGACGTCTACGAGCGCGAGGACCTCTGCGGGCACGTGCTTGCCAAGGAGAGCGAGTTCCGCGGGATGCTGGAGACGCTGCGCGACCTGCCGATCGTCGGTGACGTGCGCGGCGCCGGCTTCTTCCAGGCGATCGAGATGGTCAAAGACAAGGAGACCAAGGAGAGTTTCAACGACGAGGAGTCGGAGAAGCTGCTGCGCGGCTTCCTCTCGGTCGAGCTCTACAAGCGCGGGCTGATCTGCCGCGCCGACGACCGCGGCGACCCGGTGATCCAGCTGGCGCCGCCGCTGATCTGCGACACCGAGCAGTTCGAAGAAATCCACGACATCCTGCGCGGCGTGCTCACCGACGCCTGGGATAACCTGGCGGCGTAGGCTCCGAGGAGGTTGTGTGCTCACGGTCCAGAGCCTCCTCGATGAGCTCGACCTAGAACTGGCGACCGGGTCCAAGGCGGCCTCGGCGCCGGTTCGGTGGGTGCATATCTCCGAGTTGCAGGACCCGACGCCGTGGCTGTCGGGGGGCGAGTTGATGCTCACCACCGGCATCCCCCTGGACACCGCGGCGAAGCAGCGCCAGTTCGTCGCCGACCTCGCCGAGCGCAACCTCGCGGGGCTCGGCTTCGGCACCGGCTTCAACCACAGACAATTGCCTAAAGCTCTGGTGGACGAGGCCGAAAAGCGCTCGTTTCCACTCTTCGAGGTCCCCTACTCGACCCCGTTCATCGCGATCACCGAGAAGGCCTTCACCCGCCTGGTGAACGAGCAGTACGAGGTGCTGCAGCGGGGGCTGGCGATCCAGCGGCGGCTCGAGCGGCTGGTGCTGGAGGAGCGCGGGCTGGAGGAAATCGCCGCCACCGTCGCCTCGGCGGTGGGCGGGACGGTGGCGATCCTCGACGGCCGCGGCGAGCGGCTGGCCGGACGCGGCTTTCGCCGCCAGCTGTCAGCCGACGCGATCGGCGGTATCCGCCGCGAGGTCGCCGGGCACGCGGGCGACGGGCATCCGTTCGTGCCCTCGCACCCCTCGTTGGCCGGACGGGCGCTCGCCCACCCGGTCGTCTCGCCGGGCGGCGGGCCGCCGCAGGCCTGGGTGGTGATCGTCCGCGACTCGGGTGGGCTGGGGGACTTCGAGCGGCTGATCCTGCAGCAGGCGGTGGCGATCGTGGCGCTCGAGCTGATGCGCCGCCGGGTCGCCCGGGAGACCGAGCGGCGGCTGGCCGGCGACGTGCTCGCCGGGGCGCTCGGCGGGCTGATGGAGCCGATCGAGCTGCGCCGCCGGCTGGAGCCGTTCGGGATCGGCGAGGAGACCGCGGTGCTCGTCTTCACGGTCGACAACCCGGTGGGGGCGGCGGCGACGCTGGAAGCGACGCTGGCCGCGGCGGGCTGTGCGGCGGTTGTCGCCCCGCACGCGGTCGGCGGGCGGGAGCTGCTCTGCGCGGTGGTCGACGCCTCCGACCAGGACCCGCTCGAGGTCGCCGCGACGGCGCGCGAGTCGCTGCCCGACGAGCGCGGGGCGGTCCGCGCCGCGGCCAGTCGCACCGCCCCGCCGGAGGCCCTGCGCCACTCCTTCCACGAGGCGCGCTGCGCCCTCGAAGCGACGGCCTTCGCCAACGGCTCGGCCCCGGAGGTCGCCTCCTGGCGGGACCTCGGCGCCTTCACCCTGCTGCTCTCGATCCAGGACGACGACGCGCTGACGCTCTACTGCGACCGCGTGCTCGGGCCGATCGAGGAAGGCGACGAGGAGCACGGCGGCGAGCTGCTGCGGTCGCTGGAGGCGTTCATCGAGCAGAACGGGCAGTGGGAGCGCGCCGCGCGCGAGGGCTACTGCCACCGCCACACCCTGCGCTACCGGATGCGCAAGGTCGAAGAGCTGACCGGGCGCGACCTCTCGCGCGCCCACGATCGGATCGAGTTCTGGCTGGCCCTGCGAGCAAGGGAGTTGGTGAGCTGATGAAGGTAGGAGTCCCCACCGAGATCAAGGCCGACGAGTACCGCGTCGCGATCACCCCGGCCGGGGTGCGCGAAATGGTCGAGCACGGGCACGAGGTGCTGATCCAGTCCGGCGCCGGCGAGGGCAGCGCGATCACCGACTCGCGCTACATCGAACAGGGGGCGCGGATCGTGCCCGACGCCGCCGCGGTCTTCGCCGAGGCGGAGATGATCATCCACGTCAAGGAGTTGCAGGCAGAGGAGATCGCGATGCTGGGCGACCATCAGCTGCTCTTCACCTACCTGCACCTGGCGCCCGACCCGGAGCAGACCCGCGGGCTCGCCGCCTCGGGGGCGACAGCGGTGGCCTACGAGACGGTCGAGGACTCCGGCGGGCGGCTGCCGCTGCTGGCGCCGATGAGCGAGGTGGCCGGGAAGATCGCCACCCAGGCGGGCGCCTACATGCTGCAGAAGCCGGAGGGCGGCCGGGGGATCCTGCTGGGCGGCGTGCCCGGCGTCGCGGCGGCCAACGTGATGGTGATCGGCGGCGGCGTGGTCGGCATGAACGCGGCCTTCATCGCGATCGGGATGGAGGCCGACGTCTTCGTCTTCGACCGCTCGATCGACCGGCTGCGCGAACTCGACGTGATCTTCAACGGGCGCTGCTCGACCGTCTACTCGACCACGCTCGCGGTCGAGGAGATGCTGCCGCGGGCCGACCTGATCATCGGCGCGGTGCTGGTGCACGGGGCGCGGGCGCCGTACGTGATCAAGCGGGACCAGCTGAAGCTGATGAAACCGGGGGCGGTGATGGTCGACGTGGCGATCGACCAGGGCGGCTGCTTCGAGACCTCCCACCCGACCACCCACCACGAGCCGACCTTCGAGGTCGAAGGGATCACCCACTACTGCGTCGCCAACATGCCCGGCGCGGTGCCGATCACCTCGACCCAGGCGCTGACCAACGCGACGCTGCCCTACGCGATCGCGATCGCCGACCACGGCCTCGCCGGGGCGATCAGCCGCATCCCGGGGCTGCGGCCCGGCGTCAACGTGGCGGCCGGCATGGTCACCCACCCGGCGGTCGCCGAGGGGGTCGGCATGGATTACGTCCCCGTCGACACGGCGCTCGGCCTCGCCTAGACGCCGCTCTCCATATGCTGCTCCGGTCGTGGGTCGAGGCCGGGGCAAGACGAGGGCGGCATTCCTGTCGTCGCTCGTCGTCCTCGGCCTGCTCGCTGCGCACGCCGTGGCGGCCGGCGGCGGCGAAGAAGAAGTGCACCGCTGCCACGGGCGCCAGGCGGACATCGTCGGCACTTCCGGGGACGACGTCATCTACGGGACCTCGGGCCGCGACGTGATCTGGGCCGGGCCGGGCGACGACAAGGTCTTCGGTGAGCTCGGCAACGACCTGATCTGCGGCGGCGCCGGCGACGACATCCTCCACGGTGGCCGCGGCAACGACGAAATCTACGGCGGGCGCGGCGCCGATCGGGTCTACGGCGACCTCGGCGACGACAAGGTGACCGGCGGGGCGGGCGACTACGACGACGTCAGCGGCGGACTCGGCATCGATACCGTGAACGGCGGGCCGGGGGACTATGACCTGGTCCACGGGGACTACGGGTACGACCGCATGTCGGGCGGGCCGGGGAAGCACGACATCGCCTCCTTCGCGACCGCGGTGGCGGGCGGCAAGGGGACCGGGATCTGGGCCTCGCTGCGCAAGCACGTCGCCCGCGGCGACGGCCACGACAAGCTCTACGGCTTCGAGGACCTCGAAGGCTCGGCCTTCCGCGACACCCTGATCGGCAACGGCGGGCCGAACGCGATCGACGGCGGACCGGGTGACGACACGCTGATCGGCGGCGGCGGCCACGACACGCTCGACGGCGGCCAGGGGAGCGACCGCTGCCGCGGGGCGCGCGGGCGGACCATCTCCTGCGGCAAGGAAGCGCCGCCGCGGGGGAGTGCCTACGTGCAGGTCGACGAGGCGTCGAACGGCGGCGGCGGCGTGCAGGTCGTCGGCGGCGCCGGCCGCGACGACATCACCGTCTCGTTCGAGGAAGCGACCGAAACGCTGACGGTCACCGCGGCCGCGCCGCTGGCCGCCGGGCCGGGATGCGTCCACGCCACCGACGTGGCGCCGAGCTTCGCCCCGCGGCGGGTCGAGTGTCCTCTCGACGGCCCTGCCCGCTGGCTCATGGTCGACGGCGGGCCGGGCGACGACCGCCTGATCGTCAAGGGCTCGCTGGTCGCGGTCGGCTTCATCAGGATCGCCGGCGGCTTCGGCGACGACCTGATCCGCGGCGGCCCCGAGGACGATCTGCTCCAGGCCGGTCCCGGTGCCGACCGCCTCTACGGCGGCCCCGGCGCCGACGGCCTGGTCGGCAGCACGCCCGGCCCGACCTACCTCTACGGCGGCGCGGGCGGCGACCTGCTCGCGGCGGGCGGCGGCTGCGCGGGCGGCGCCCTGGTCGGCGGCAGCGGCCGCGACGACGCCTCCTTCGCCGAGACCGGCCGGCACCCCGGCCGGCTCATCGTCAGCTTCCCCGCGCACGCCGCCTGGATCACCGCGATCCCCGGCTGCCACCGCGTCTACCTCTCGCCGACCGACGAGGACATGGAGGGCTCCTTCGGCCCCGACACCCTGATCGGCAACGGCCGCCCCAACGCGATGCTCGGCCAGCCCGGTAAGGACATCTTCATCGGCAACGGCGGCGACGACGTGATCGACGCCCGCGACGGCGTGAAAGACATCTCGATCCAGTGCGGCAAGGGCCATCCCCGCGTCCCGGCCGTCCCGAAGACGAAACACCACAAACGCATCCCGCCGATCCCGGCCACCGGCCGTCCCGAAGGCCGAGCCCTGATCGACTCCATCGACCCCGCCCCCTTCAACTGCGCCGCCGTAGTCCACGGCACCCCCGTCCCCGGCCTCCACGGCTGACGAAAAGGGCATCGAGGGGGGAGAGATTCCAAGCCCTGGTCCCTTTGTAGCCCTGTGGGCGACAAAGGGACCAGGGTTGGGCATGGAGAGTTGGCGGAGTTGGCGACCCGGCAGCATGGAGTTGTGTCGACGCGGCAGTTGGCGCGGCTGGGTTACACGCGGAGCTCGGCGTCCAAGGCCAATGGGGTGGGACGGCTTCACAGGATCCATCGCGGCGTCTATCGAGTCGGACACACGGATCTCTCCTGGGATGGACGCTGTATGGCGGCTGTACTCGCCGCGCAACCGGCCGTCGCCAGCCACTGGTCGGCGGCGTGGCTCTGGGGACTGCTGTGGTCGCGGCCGGGGACCCTCCACGTCACCTGTCCTCGCAAGCGCCATTCGAAGCGGCCGTTCGTGACGCACACGGCCGACCTCCCCGAGGTCGATCGCGCTGTGCGCAACGGGATTCCCGTCACCTCGGTCGCGCGGACGATCCTCGACATCGCGGTCGGCTCCCGGCCGAAGACCGTCGGGCGCTACATCGAGCAGGCGGACGAGGGCAAGGTCTTCGACCTGCGGGAGATGCGGGGACTACTCGAGCGCTCTACCGGCCATCGAGGCAAGGCGACGGTCTGCGCCGCCCTCGCTGCCTACCGGCCGGAGGGCGTCTTCACGCGCTCGGGGTTCGAGCGGAGGCGGCGTGGTCGATTCACTCCGCGGGCACCTGGCGCGCCGTGCGCGGCTCCCTTGACTAGGCTAGGTCCGTGGCCGAGAAGACCGCAACTGGAGCAGAGGCAGCCGCGATCGCCGCAGCGATCGCGCGCTTCGAGGCGGAGTTCGCCGCCGTACCGGCGGAGGCCCCGCAATACGCGGTCACACCGTGGCAGCGCGCCGCGCTGCTCGAGGGAGTGGGCGCCAAGCAGGACATCCAGGACCCACAAGCACGAGGAGGAGCGAGATGGCAGTCGTGAAAATCATCGAGCTCGTCGGCAGCTCCAAGACGTCGACGGACGATGCAGCCAGGCAGGCCCTGGCCCAGGCGCAGGGGTCCCTGCGCAATATCCGCGCCGTCGACATCGTCTCGACCGGGATCCGCGGCGAGAACCTGGACGAGTTCCGGGCGCACGTTCGCGTTGCCTTCCTGATCGAGGGCTCGGAGGTCGAGTGATGGCGGACGCCGCCGACGCGTCGCCGAAGGAAATCTCCCGCGCCGAGGCGCGGGAGATGCTCGGCGACGGTGCCCAACTGATCGACGTGCGCGCCGACCACGAGTGGGAGACGGGGCACCTGCCCGGCGCCACCCACATCGCGCTGCCGGACCTGCCCGCCCGGGTCGGGGAGATCGACAAGGGTAAGCCGGTGATCCTCTACTGTCGCGGCGGCAACCGCTCGACCATGGCGACGGTGGCGCTGGCCGAGGCGGGATACGACGCGGCGAAGCTGATCGAGGGCGCGACGGGCTGGGAGGAAGAGGGCCTGCCGTTCGAGCCGGAGGGCGGATACGTCGCCGAGTCGGGCGAAGCCGCAGCGGTTCTTGAGGCGCGCAAACGCGCTTCCTGAGCCGAATTAGAAAACTTCTCGGATAAATACCCTAATCCCGGTCAGGGTTTTGCTAATTTCCTCCCCATGGAGGTGACAGTCGCCGAGAACAAGAGGCAGGACGGCAAGGGGCGGGTCGGCACCCAGGAGAACCCCGAGGCCTACTCCAACGTCCCGGCCCACATCATCCCGATCATCGGGCGCGAGTTCGACGACTTCGACAACGAAGCCGAGAAGTTTCTCGCCGATGAGCTGCCGGAGGCCGAGTTCATCGGCTTCCGCCTCAAACAGGGCGTGTACGGGCAGCGCCAGCCCGACGTCCAGATGGTCCGGGTCAAGCTTCCCTTCGGCGGGGTCACGCCGGAGCAGATGGATTCCTTCGCCGAGGTGGTGGAGCGCTACGCGCCCCTGAACAAGGGCCACATCACCACCCGCCAGAACATCCAGATCCACCACGTGCCGCTGCGCGACATGGAGGAGCTGATCAAGGTCATCTCGAAGACCGGGCTCTCCTCACGCGAGGGCTGCGGCAACACGGTCCGCAACGTGACCGGCGACCCTTGGGCGGGCATCGCCACCGACGAGGTCTTCGACCCGACCCCGTACGTCACCGCCTACGTCCGCTACTTCGTCCGCCACCCGACGACGCAGCTGATGCCGCGCAAGATCAAGACCGCCTTCTCCGGCTCCGACGAGGACCGGGCGATCACCGGCATCCACGACATCGCCTTCCTCGCGCGTGAACGCGACGGGGTGAAGGGCTTCGAGGTCCGGGTCGGCGGCGGCACCTCGATCATGGCCCGCGTGGCGCCCCCGATCGTCGACTTCGTCGAGGCCGACAACGGCGACTACATCAAGGTCGCCGAGGCCGTCTTCCGCATCTTCGACCGCCAGGACTGGCTGCGGGTGAACCGCGCCCGGGCCCGGATCAAGGTGCTGGTCGACAAGATCGGCGCCGACGCCTTCCGCGAGCTGCTCGACGAGGAGCTGGCCGGCGACTGGGTCGAGGAGCGCGAATTCGGCCCCGAGCTGGTCGAGCGCCTGCGCTTCGACGACGACGAGGGCGCGCGCGCCCCGAAGGCGCCGCCGCAGAGCGCCTCGCCGAACGGCGACCGCCAGGCGTTCGAGCGCTTCGTCGCCACCAACGTCCAGCCGCAGCGCCAGGAGGGCTTCTCCGCGGTCGAGGTGAAGATCACCCGCGGCGACCTGACCCCGGAGCAGTTCCGCGGGCTCGGCCAGATCATGCGCGACTACAGCGGCGGCAACGCCCGCTCGACCGTGCAGCAGAACCTGGTCCTCCGCTGGGTCCGCAACGCATCTCTCTACGACGTCTGGACGAAGCTCTCCGAGCTCGGCCTCGGCGACCCGGGCGCCCGCGAGATCACCGACGTCGTCTCCTGCCCCGGCACCGACAGCTGCAAACTCGGGATCACCTCCTCGATGGGCCTCAACCGGGCCGTCAAAGAGCGGGTCGACGCGATGGAGATCGACGACGAGCTCACCCGCAAGATCCACATCAAAATGAGCGGCTGCCCGAACGGCTGCAGCCAGCATCACATCGCCAACATCGGCTTCTACGGCGCCTCGCTGAAGATCGGCGACCGCCAGATGCCCGCCTACATCCCGCACATCGGCGGCAACTACGAGGGCGGCGAGGTGATCTACGGGACGCGGCTGAAATCGCGGCTGCCCGCCAAACGGGTCCCCGAGGCGGTCGAGCGCTGGGTGCGTCTGTACGAGTCCGAGCGGGCCGCGGGCGAGGAGTTCAACGCCTTCGCCGACCGGGCCGGCGCCGAGCGGTTTGAAAAAGAGGTGAAAGATTTGACGATGCCGGCCGATTTCTCTTTGGAGACCATGCAGCAATTCATCGACTGGCAGCGCGCGACGCCCTATAAAGTTGAGCGGGGCGAGGGAGAGTGCGCGATTTAGACCGACCGCGCCCACTGGGACCATGAAACCGCCCCCAATCACCCTCTCCGGCAACGTGCCGACAATCACCGACCTCGATCACGAGGCGATTGCCGACAAGCTCGAGGGCCTGACCGCCCAGGAGGCGATCGAGTGGATGTTCGACCAGTTCGGGCAGGACCACTACATCGCCTGCTCGTTCCAGAAAACGAGCTCGGTGACCGCCCACCTGGCGTCCCAGATCAACCCTGACGCGCGCTTCTTCTACCTCGACACCGACGTCCTCTTCAAGGAGACGTACGAGACCCGCGACCGTCTCGTCGAGGCGCTCGGGATCGAGTTCGACCGGTTCCACAACCTGACGATCGAGGAGCAGGCCGAGCAGTACGGCGAGGAGCTGTGGAAGCGCGAGCCGGATGCCTGCTGCGGGATCCGCAAGGTCGAGCCGATGCGGCGCGCGCTCTCATCCGTAGACTGCTGGGTCGCCGGCGTCCGGCGAGCGGATTCCAGTTCCCGGGCCGGTTCCCCGAAGTTCGCCTGGGACAAGAAGTTCGGCCTCTGGAAGCTGAATCCGATCGCCGATTGGTCCGAGCGAGACGTCTGGAACTACATCCATGAGCACCGCCTTCCGTACAACCCGCTTCACGACCGCGGCTACCCGTCGATCGGGTGCACCCACTGCACGCAGCCGGTGGGTCCTGGCGGCGATCTCCGCGACGGCCGTTGGGCCGGCGTCGCCAAGACCGAGTGCGGAATCAACTAGGTGGGCTTTTCCCCGGTGCGGTCTAGTCGCCGGCGCGGCGTGGGCGAACACGTCTTCTTCTAATTGTTGATGAAATTGGTGGGCTAATGGACGAGACGACCAAAGTGCGACCGACCTCGGTGGAGCTCGGCGACCTCGACACGCTCGAGGCGGAGTCGATGTTCATCATCCGCGAGGTCGCGGCCGAGTTCGAGCACCCGGTGATGCTCTTCTCCGGCGGCAAGGACTCGGTGCTGATGCTGCAACTGGCGCGCAAGGCTTTCGCGCCCGCCCCGGTGCCGTTCCCGATCATGCACGTCGACACCGGGCACAACTTCCCCGAGGTGATCGCCTTCCGCGACAAGGTGGTAGAGGAATACGGGTTGCGGCTGGAGGTCGCCTCGGTCCAGGATCTGATCGACCAGGGGATCATCAAGGTCAGCCACGAACTGGAATCCCGCAACCGCCACCAGACCCGGGCGCTGCTCGATGCGATCAAGGACGGTGGCTTCGACGCCGTCTTCGGCGGCGGCCGGCGCGACGAGGACAAGGCGCGGGCGAAGGAGCGGGTGCTCTCCTTCCGCGACAAATTCGGCCAGTGGGACCCGAAGAACCAGCGGCCCGAGCTCTGGCGCCTCTACAACGGCCGCCACCGCAAGGGCGAGCACATCCGCGTCTTCCCGATCTGCGACTGGACCGAGCTCGACGTCTGGCGCTACCTCTCGCGCGAGCAGATCGAGTTGCCGCCGATCTACTTCGCCCACGAGCGCGAGGTGGTCGACAACGAGGGCCTCCTGATGGCGGTGAACGAGTACTTCCCGCTGCCCGAAGGGGCCACGGCACACGTCGAGATGGTCCGCTACCGGACCGTCGGCGACGCGACCCTGACCGGCGCGGTGCCCTCGCAGGCGACCGACTACGAGACGGTGATCGAGGAGACCGCGGTCTCGCGGATCACCGAGCGCGGCGCCACCCGCGGCGACGACGGCTTCTCCGAAGCGGCGATGGAGGATCGCAAGCGGGAGGGCTACTTCTAGTGGCACGCGGCGGGGGGCAGGGCTGATGGCGGAGATGCTGCGGATCGCGACCGCCGGCTCGGTGGACGACGGCAAGTCGACCCTGATCGGGCGGCTCCTGCACGACACCAAATCGATCTTCGAAGACCAGCTCGAGTCGATCGAGCGGACCTCGGAGAAACGCGGCGACGAACAGACCGACCTGGCGCTGCTCACCGACGGCCTGCGGGCGGAGCGCGAGCAGGGGATCACGATCGACGTCGCCTACCGGCCTACCGCTA
>MKSH01000076.1:0-3087 GCA_001898095.1 Solirubrobacterales bacterium 70-9
AAGACCAGCCGCCAGTCGATCGGCGCCAGGAGGCCGCCGAGCACGAGGCCGACGAACATCCCGCTGACCCCGACGATGTTGTTGATCCCGAGCGCCATGCCGCGCTGGTTGGCGGGGAAGGCGTCGGTGAGGATCGCCGCCGAGTTGGCGAGCAGGCAGGCGCCGCCGATCCCCTGCACGATGCGGAAGACGACCAGGAAGAGCGCCCCGTCGGTCCCGGTCATCCAGTCGATCGCCAGCATCAGCGAGGCGACCGTGTAGATGACGAAGCCGAGGTTGTAGATCCGCACCCGCCCGTATATGTCCCCCAGGCGGCCGAGGCTGACGATCAGCACGCTGGTCACCACCAGGTAGCCGAGGATCATCCACAGCAGGTAGAAGCTGTTCGAGGGCAGCAGCGGGTCGAGGTGGATGCCGCGGAAGATGTCCGGCATCGCGATCAGCGTGATCGACGCGTCGAGGGTCGCCAGCAGGATCGCCAGGGTCGTGTTGGAGAGCGCGACCCACTTGTACCTGTCGTCGGGGGACGCGCCGGCGCCGTTGGCGGTTGCTGCGGAGGCCACGTTTACATATTACACAGGCAACCTGCGCAGTTCGCCTGTCTATATCAGCTATGGTTTGGCGCGTGGCAACCCGTGCGGAGACGGACATCGCCCCCCTCGCCGCCGACCTGCGCGTCGCGGTCGGCTCGCTGATCCGCCGCCTGCGCTCGGAGAACCTCTTCCCGCTGACCCAGACCTGGGTCCTGGGACGGCTGGACCGCGAGGGCCCCGGGAGCGTCTCCGACCTCGCCCAGGCCCTGCGCGTGCGCCCTCAGTCGATGGCCCAGACGATCGGCGACCTCGAGGCCGAGGGGATGGTCGAGCGCAGCCCCGACCCGAACGACCGCCGCCGCGCCTTGGTCAGCCTCACCACCGCCGGGCGGGTGCGGATCGAAGAAGACCGCGCCGTCCGCGAGGGCTGGCTGGTGAAGGCGCTGGAAGAGCTGCCGGAGGCCGATCGCGAGACGATCGGGCGCGCGGTCGAGATCCTCGGCCGGCTGGCCGAAGCCGACGTCTAGCCCCGCGTTCGCACTTAGAGGCTGTTGTGGCTGACTGCGAACGCGCTAGCGGCCGGTCGAGCCGAAGCCGCCGTCGCCGCGGGCCGTCTCGGAGAGCTCGGTCGCCTCGATCGGCTCGGGCGTGGCGACCGGGGTGAGGACCAGTTGGGCGATCCGGGCGCCCGTCTCGATCCGGACCGTCTCGGCCGGGTCGGTGTTCAGCAGCAGCACACGGATTTCGCCGCGGTAGCCGGCGTCGATCAGCCCGGGGCTGTTGACCAGAGCGATCCCATGCTCGCGGGCGAGGCCGGAGCGCGGGACCACCAACCCGGCGTGCCCCGCGGGGATCTCGACCGCGATCCCGGTGCCGACGCTCCAGCGCTCACCGGGGCCGAGGTGGGCAGGCTCGGTCGAGTAGAGGTCGAGCCCGGCATCCCCCGGGTGCCCCCGCGTCGGTAGCACCGCGTTCTCGGTCAGCTTGACTACGGGCAGGTCCATGGCGCGGAGCCTACTGAGCCTGTCCGGCGGCGTCTGGCGGCGTCATCGGTCACTTGTGTGCGGTGCACACGGCGCTCCCTGCTTCCTTGCCAGCCGAGCGCCGGACAGGCTCAGGCCGTTACCAGGTCCGTGAAGCGGTGCAGCTCGGCCGAGGGGATGTGGGCGTGGACCCGGACGCCGTCGGGACCGTCGGTGCGCTCCAGCTCCCCGGCGACCTCGTGCAGCTCGTGCAGGCGGCCGCCCTGGCTGTAGGGGATCAGCAGCTCGACCTCGGTCAGGGTCTCGGCGAACGCCGCCTCGATCCGCTCGCGCAGCTCCTCCAACCCCTCGCCCGCGAGGGCCGAGACCAGCACCGCGTCCGGATGGGCGATCGCGACTTCGTGGCGCTCGTCCTCGCCCAGCAGGTCGGCCTTGTTGAGGACCAGCAGGCGCGGCTTCTCCCCCGCCCCGATCTCCTCCAGCACCTCGTCCACCGCGTGCATGTCGAGGACCCGGCGCTCTTCGGTCTCCGAGGCGTCGACGACGTGGACGATCAGGTCGGCCAGCGTCGTCTCCTCGAGCGTCGCCTTGAACGCCTCGACCAGCTGGTGGGGAAGCTTCTCGATGAAGCCGACCGTGTCGGTGAGGAGGTAGTCGCGGCCGGAGAGCTCGAAGCTCCGCGTGGTCGGGTCGAGCGTCTCGAAG
This sequence comes from Solirubrobacterales bacterium 70-9, assembly GCA_001898095.1. Lineage (GTDB taxonomy): Bacteria > Actinomycetota > Thermoleophilia > Solirubrobacterales > 70-9 > VAYN01. The sequence goes on from MKSH01000076.1 coordinate 2,222, forward strand.
AGGCGGTTGGCGACGCCGACCTCGGCCCCGGTGAGGGCGTTCAGCAGGGTCGACTTGCCGGCGTTCGTGTAGCCGGCGAGGGCGACCCGCGGCACCGCGGAGCGTTCGCGCTCGGCGCGCATCACGTTGCGGTTCTGTTCGGTCCGGCGCAGCCTGCGCCGCAGCGCCGCGATCCGGTCGCGGGCGAGCCGGCGGTCGGTCTCGATCTGGCTCTCGCCCGGGCCCCTGGTGCCGATACCGCCGTCGATGCGCCCGGCGCCGAGGCGCTCGAGGTGGGTCCAGAGGCCCCGCATGCGGGCCATGTTGTATTCGAGCTGCGCCAGCTCGACCTGCAGCTTGCCCTCGGCCGAGTGGGCGTGGTCGGCGAAGATGTCGAGAATCACCGCGGTGCGGTCGATCACCGGCACGCCCAGCGCTTTCTCCAGGTTGCGCTCCTGACGCGGCAGCAGTTCGTCGTCGCAGGCGACCAGGTTGGCGCCGTCGGCCTCGATCTGGGCTTTCAGCTCCTCCAGTCGACCGCGGCCGAAGTAGCGGTCCGGGTCCGGTTTGGGGCGCTGCTGGGTGGCGACCCCGGCGGTCGCGACCCCGGCGGTGCGCAGCAGCTCCCTCAACTCGGCCAGGGGCTCGTCCTCGTCGCGCTCGCGGCCGTCGACGATCCCGATCGCCAGCGCCCGCTGGCGCGCACGGCGGTTCACGATCCCCGCCCCGTTGCCGTTTTCTGCCGCGTACCGCGTCTCGGTAGTGCGGCCCGTCCTCGATCCACTCACTCCGCCCATTGTAAGGCGCCCCCCGGGCCGGTTAGGGTTGTTCCCGTGAAGGTCTTCGTCACGGGAGGGACGGGATTCATCGGCGGTGCTGTGGTGCGT
>MKSH01000076.1:3099-13335 GCA_001898095.1 Solirubrobacterales bacterium 70-9
TCGGCTGCACCCTGGTCCCCGGGGACCTGAACGACGAACCGGCGATCCGCGCCGGGATGGAGGGCTGCGACGCGGTGATCCACGCGGCGGCCGTCTACGAGGTCGGGATCCCGGCGTCAGAGCGCCAGTCGATGCGCGAAGCGAACATCGGCGGCACCGAACGCGTCCTCGGCGCGGCGCTGGAGGCGAAGATCGCGAAGGTCGTCTACGTCTCCACCGTCGGCATCTTCGGCAACACCAACGGGCAGATCGTCGACGAGAGCTACGAACACCAAGGCGAGTTCCTCTCCGAGTACGAGAAGACGAAGTGGGAAGCCCACCAGGTCGCGAAGCGGCTGATCGGCGAGGGGCTCCCCTGCGTGATCGTCCAGCCCGGCGGCGTCTACGGGCCCGGCGACACCTCCTCGGTGGGCGCGCTGCTCGACCAGTTCCTGAGCGGCAAGATGCCGCTGATCCCCTTCCCCGAGCTGGGCATGTGCCTGACCCACGTCGAGGACATCGCCGGCGGCATCATCCTGGCGCTCGACAAAGGCGTCGCGGGCGAGACCTACATCATCAGCGGCCCGGTGACGACGGTGCGCGAGGCGATCGGCATCGTCGCCGCGGAGACCGGCAAGAAGGCGCCGAAGCGCGCCCTGCCGACCAGGCTGATGAAGGCGCTGACGCCGATCGGCCCGCTGGTCGGGAAGATCATGGGACAGCCGCCGAACCTGCGCGAGCTGATCGCCTCCGCCGACGGGGTCACCTTCTGGGCGAACCACGACAAGGCGACCAAGGAGCTCGGCTACCAACCGCGCGGCCTCGAGGAGGGGCTCCGCGCGACCCTCGCGGCGGAAGGCAAACTGCCCGCCGGCACCGCCTCTGCATAAGCTCCCTCGATGCGAGTCATCGATGTGGAGCACCTCGGCCGTCCCCACGCGATCGCCTGCTGGGAGGTCGACGGGATGCTGGTCGACCCCGGTCCCGAGTCATCCCTGCACACCGTCCTCGACAAGCTCGGCGACGAGCGCCCCGAGGCGATCCTCCTCACCCATATCCACCTCGACCACGCCGCCGCCACCGGCGCCCTGGTCGCCCGCTGGCCCGACCTGCCCGTCTACGTCCACGAGCGCGGCGCCCCCCACATCGTCGACCCCTCCCGTCTCCTCGCCAGCGCCGAGCGCCTCTACGGCGACAAACTCGAGTACCTCTGGGGCAAGATCCAGCCGGTCCCGGAGGCCAACGTCACCGCCCTGGCCGGTGGCGAGGTGGTGCGCGGCATGCGCGTCGCCTACACGCCCGGCCACGCCTCCCACCACGTCTCCTACCTGCACGAGGAGACCGGTACCGCCTTCGTCGGCGACGTCGCCGCCTGCCGCATCCCGCCGACCAACCTGATCGTGCCGCCGACCCCGCCGCCCGACATCGACGTCGAGCTCTGGGAAGACTCCATAGCCACGATCGAATCCTGGGACCCCACCACCCTCGCCCTCACCCACTTCGGCCCGGTCGACGAGCCCGCCGCGCACCTCGCCGAGGCGAAACGCCGCCTCCGCGAAGAGGCCGACCTCGTCCGCGAGATGGACGAGCCCGCCTACGAGGCCGACCTCCAGCGCCGCATCTCCGAAGAACTCGACCCCGAGGTCCGCGAGGAGATGTTCCAGGCCGTCCCGACCGCCTACCAGTGGTCCGGCCTCGACCGCTATTGGCGCAAGAAAGCCGAGCGCGAGGCCTGACTAGGCGTGGGGGCGCCTCGCTGCGCCCTCGGTCATTCGGTTCGGGTCACGCACGTTTGTGCGCTCCCCTCACCTCATTTCCCTGTGTCCTTGCGACGCTGGCCCACGCCTCGTCAGGCAAGGATCGCCTCAGTCGTGACCGTTCCGTCACGCCCGACCCCGGTGAGTTCGCAGTTCCCCGTACATGGGACGGAAAAGTGCGAACGCACCGCGCTAAGACAGGTGGGCGCGCATCCGCTCGACCGCCTCTTCGATGCGGTCGTCGGGGGCGGTCAGGGAGATGCGGAAGAAGCCCTCGCCGCTGGGGCCGTACATCGAGCCCGGGGAGACCACCACGGCCGCCTCTTCGAGGACGGTCTCGGCGAAGGAGGTCGAGGTGTGTCCCTCGGGGACCGGGGCCCAGATGTAGATCGTACCCTTCGGGGCGGTGACGTTCACGCCGATCGCGCCGAGGGCGGCGACGACCAGATCGCGGCGGCGGGTATAGGTGGCGTTCTGCTCGGCGAGGGGCTCGGGCGGGCCTTCGAGGGCGGCAACGCCAGCCAGCTGCAGCGCCTCGTAGAGGCCCGAGTCGACGTTCGTCTTCAGGCGCCAGTAGGACTGGATCGCGTCGGCATTGCCGAGGATCGCGGCGACCCGCCAGCCGGTCATGTTGTAGCCCTTGGAGAGCGAGAAGACCTCGACCCCGACCTCCTTGGCGCCGGGCGTGGCGAGGAAACTGGGCGCGACGTAGCCGTCGTAGGTCGTCTCCGAGTAGGCGTTGTCGTGGACGATGAGGATCTCGTGCTCGCGGGCGAAGGCGACGACTTCCTCGAAGAACCCTTCGGGGACGATCGCCCCGGTCGGGTTGTTCGGGTAGTTGATGAACATCATCTTCGCCTTGGCAAGCGACTCGGCGGGAATCGCCGCGAGGTCGGGCGCGAAGCCCTTCTCGGGCAGCAGCGGCAGCAGCTCGGCGGTGGCGCCGTGGAGCAGCGGCCCGCCGGTGTAGACCGGGTAGCCGGGATCCGAGGCGAGGGCCACGTCGCCCGGGTCGAGGAAGGCGTTGCAGAGGTTGTAGATGCACTCCTTGGCGCCGATCGTCGGGATCACCTCGTCGGCGGCATCGATCTGCACGCCGAAGCGGCGATCGTAGAAGTCGGCGAAGGCCTGGCGGAACTCCTCCCGGCCGCGGTTCGAGGGGTACTGGTGGGTCGACGGGTCGGCGACCGCCTTCTGCATCGCCTCGACGATGTAGGGGTAGGTCGGCTGGTCGGGATCGCCGATCCCGAGGCTGATCACGTCGATGCCGGCGGCTTTCTTCTCCGCGATCCGACGCTCCAGTTCCTGGAACATGTAGGGCGGGATCTGCTGGAGGCGCTTGGAAGGCTCGGCGATTGGCATGGGCCGGAATCTATTGATCCGCGCCGCGGCGCGAGCGGCGGGCGCGCGGGCGTCAGTCCTGCTCGCCGAGCGCGGCCAGCAGCTCGTCGGAGGCCTCGCCCGCGTAGACGGGCTCGGCCCACCCGTCGAGGCGGACAGCCAGGTCCTCGCCGACCTCGACGGTCAGCTGACCGCCGTCGAGCTCGACCGTCAACGGGCTCGGCGCGCCGCGCAGGAAGGCGGTGACCGCGGCGCCGGAAGCGCCGGTGCCGGAGGAGAGCGTCTCCCCCACGCCGCGCTCGAAGATCCGGGCGCGGACGGTCGAGCCGTCGATCGCCAGGAAGGAGACGTTGGTGCGGTTCGGGAAGAGCTCGGAGGCTTCGATCTCCGGCCCGATCTCGGGCAGGTCGAGGTCCTCGAGCTCCTCCGCGTCGACGACGATCGCGCACTGCGGGTTGCCGATCGAGACGTGTTGGAACTCCCACTCGCGGCCCGCCGAGGTGACGGTGCCGCGGCCGTCGGGGCCGCCGGAGGGGAAGTCCTTCGAGGTGGTCGAGGCCTTGCCCATGTCGACCGAGCAGGTCAGCTCGCCGGTGATCGTCGGCCGGATCGGCCCGGCGACGGTCGAGATCGCGAACTCCTCGGCGTCGGTCCAGCCGTTGCGCCGCAGGTAGAGGATCGCCTCGCGGGCACCGTTGCCGGAAAGCTCCGCCTCGGAGCCGTCGGGGTTGAAGATCCGCAGGTCGGCGACGAACTTCGGATCGTCGCTCGGCGCCAGCAACAGGATCCCGTCCGCCCCGACCCCGAAGTGCGGATCGCACAACCACTCGATCCGGGCCTCGGTGAGCTCCCAAGGGAGGTTCTTGCGCTCGAGGATCAGGTAGTCGTTCCCCAGCGCCTGCCACTTCTCGAATTTCACGGCGCGGACCCTATCGACGCGAGGATCCGCCCGGCCGCCTCGCCGTCGGTGAGGTCGGTCCGATCGATCGTCGTCAGGTCGGGAATTTTGCGCATCCAGGTCAGCTGGCGCCGGGCGTAGTTGCGCGACCGCCGCTTCATCGTCTCCAGATCCCCGGCGAGGAGCTCGTTCAGCCCCAGGGCTTTGCGCGCGGTGCGCCCGGCCCCGAGCTCGTCGGCCCGCCGCGCCTCCTCCTCCCCGCCGTTGGCGACGATCCAGTCGACCCGCGCATCGATCCGCTCGTAGAGCTTCGCCCGGTCCATGTCGAGCCCGAAGAGTTGGGTCGGATGCCGAGTGACGCCGGACCAAAGCTCCGACTCCTCGTCGAAGGCGGGAACTTTCCGCAGCGAAAGGTCGGCAAGTGCAGCACGGAGGTAGAGCCCCGTTCCCCCGACGACGATCGGCGTCTTTCCCGCTGCCACTGCAACATCGATCGCCTCGTGTGCCAACGGCATGTACTCGTGGATCGAAAAGTCCGCCGTGACCGGCACGATCCCCAGCAACTCATGCGGCAGCACCGCCCGCTCAGCGGCCGTGGCAGCCCCCGTAAGCGCATCGAGCCCTTCGTACACCTGCAGCGCATCACAGTTGATCGCCACCGGCTCCTCGCCCCGCGCGCACAGCAGCCCCGCCAGCGCCACGGCCACGCCGGTCTTGCCAACGCCCGTGGGCCCAAACAGCGCCAGAACCGTCAAGGGGACGTCCGTGAGGCCCCGAACGGCTTGTACTTTTTCGTTGCGAGCCCGGCCGGCAGCCGCGAACCCATCACCGAAAAAGTTGAGAGAGGGGCCTCACGGACGTCCCCGCAAGCGTCTGTGACGTAGCAGTCTCGATCTCCACGTCGACCATTTCCCCCGCCTCGGCGATCCCTTCGAAGTTGACCGCCTTGTTATGCCGGGTGCGCCCGCGCAATCTGGTCGGATCAGTTCGACTGGGCCCCTCGACCAAGACCTCCATCGTCCGCCCCACGAACCTCTGCGCCCGCTCCGCGGCCCGTCTTTGCACGACCTCGACCAGCCGTTCCATCCGCTCGACCTTGACCGGGTGCGGGACCTGGCCGTCCATGGTCGCCGCCTCGGTTTCGCGCCGCGGGCTGAAGACGAAAGTGAAGGCGCCGTCGTAGCGGACCTCCTCCGCCACTTCCAGGGTTTCGGCGAAGTCGGCCTCGGTCTCGCCGGGGAAGCCGACGATGATGTCGGTGGTGATCGCGCAGTCGGGAACGTGCTCGCGGATCAGCGCCACGCGGTCCATGTAGCGCCCGCGGTCGTAGGTGCGGCGCATCCGTTTCAGGATCGCGCTGGAGCCCGACTGGAGCGGCAGGTGGATCTGCTCGCAGAGCGCCGGCAGCTCGGCATGGGCGCGGATCACGTCCTCCTTCATGTCCTTCGGGTGCGGGCTCGTGTAGCGGATGCGGTCGATGCCGGGGACGGCGTCGACGCGGGTGAGCAGCTCGGCGAAGGTGATCCGGGTGTCGGTCGGCAGATCGCGCCCGTAGCTGTTCACGTTCTGACCCAGCAGCGTCACCTCGCGGACCCCGTCGGCGGCCAGCGCCTCGGCCTCGAGCAGCAGCTCCCCCGGGTCGCGGCTGACCTCGCGGCCACGGGTCGAGGGCACGATGCAGTAGGAGCAGCGGCAGTTGCAGCCCTGGGCGATCTGCAGCCAACCCTGGAACTCGCGCTCGCGACGGGTCGGCAGGTGGCCGGCGAAGTCCTCGAACTCGAAGTACCCCTGGGCGGTGAGCGAATCGGAGTTCAGGAACTCGGCCAACTTGTGGATCTGGCCCGGGCCGAAGGCCACGTCGACGAACGGGAAGCGCTCGAAGACCTCCTCCTTCACCGACTGGGCCCAGCAGCCGCCGACGCCGACGGTGCGCTCCGGGTCTTCGCCCTTCAACCGCTTCGCCTCGCCGAGATGGGCGATGAAGCGACTGTCGGCCGACTCGCGGATCGAGCAGGTGTTGAAGAGGATCAGGTCGGCTTCGGCGCGCTCCGCCGCCTCCTCGTAGCCGAGCGAGGTCAGCATGCCCCGCATCCGCTCGGAGTCATGCACGTTCATCTGGCACCCGAAAGTGGTGACGTGGAAGCGCTTCACGCGCTCAGGGTACCGACCGATGGCCCGATCCCTCACCCAAATCCAACCCAGAACCGAAAGCCCTCGGGCGGGTGACGGGCGCCGGGATCTGGCGCCGCAATCGGTGCGCGTGGCAAGGACGCAGACCCGAAGGCGTGGCAGCGCCACGTCGAGGGTCGAGGACGCCGCTACGCGTGGCGAGGGCAAGCCAGAGACGGCGAACGTCGCCCGTCCTAGGGCTCCTATTCGCCGTGCGTGATTTCCTGCGCGACGTACGCGGCGACGTTTTCGATTTCTTCTTCCGAAAGCGTGCCGCCGAACGGAGGCATGCCGCCACCCCCGTTGGTGACCTGCTGGATCGCGCCTTCTTCGCTCTGCGCCAGCGGCATCGTGGTCAGGTCGGGACCGCCGTTGCCGCCGTGGCCGGTGGCCCCGTGGCAGGTCGAGCAGTTTTCGGAGAAGACGACCGCGCCGAGTTCGGGATTGCCTCCCGCGGCGGTGGCGCCGGCTTCACCTTCAAGCTGTTCGCCGCCTTCGCCTTCCAATTCGGCGTTCGCTTCTTCGCCCGATTCTTCGTTTTCGGCTTCCGCTTCGGAACTTTCTTCGGCCCCGGGTTCGCCTTCGCTTTCACCCGATTCGGCTTCCGCCGCTTCGAGTTCGGCTTCTTCGAAGGGTCCGCTGGTGTCGGCTTTGTGAAGCTCTTCACTCGCCTTCGAGTACTCGGCGTCGTGCTCCTTCGACTCGTCCTTGCCGTGCAGCACCGCGAAGGTGCCGGTGGCGACGGCGAAGATCGCGAACCAGACGATCACCGCCGGCATCGCTTTGCCGGGAAAGTTGTCGTTTTTCAGGCCGAAAACACTGACGAGGACGGCCGAGGCGGCGAGGATGCCACCACAGATGAAGAAGAGGGTTTCGTGCATCAGGCGGGCGGAATCCTATTGGTGCGCGTCAGCGGGTGCTTGGCGGCCGCCCCCAGGCCGCCCTAGGCGGCCTGGGCCTCGGCGATGGGGGCCTCGGAGCCAGGAGCCGAATCGCCCGTCGTAGCGCCGATTCCGAGCGCCGTACGGACCTTGGTTTCGATCTCCAGCGCCAGCTCCGGGTTGTCGTTCAGGAACTGCTTCGCATTGTTGCGACCCTGCCCGAGGCGCACTTCGCCGTAGGAGAAGAACGAGCCCGATTTCTGGACCAGATCCTGTTCGATGCCGAAGTCGAGCAGGCCGCCCTCGCGGGAGATGCCGACCCCGTACTCGATGTCGAACTCGGCCTGGCGGAACGGCGCCGCGACCTTGTTCTTCACGACTTTCACGCGGACCCGGTTGCCGACCGCCTCGGTCCCTTCCTTCAGGGTCTCGATGCGGCGGATGTCGAGCCGCTGCGACGAGTAGAACTTCAGCGCCCGGCCGCCCGGCTGGGTCTCCGGCGAGCCGAACTGGACGCCGATCTTTTCGCGGATCTGGTTGGTGAAGATGCAGACGGTTTTCGTCCGGTTGAGGCTGCCGGCCAGTTTCCGCAGCGCCTGCGACATCAGCCGCGCCTGCAGGCCGACCGTGGTGTCGCCGATCTGCCCGTCGAGCTCCGCTTTCGGGGTCAGCGCCGCGACCGAGTCGATCGCGACCACGTCGACCGCCGCCGAGGCGATCAGCCGGTCGGCGATCTGCAGGGCCTGCTCGCCGTAGTCGGGCTGCGAGACCAGAAGCTCGTCGGTGTCGACCCCGATCGCCTGCGAGTAGACCGGGTCGATCGCGTGCTCGGTGTCGATGAAGGCGCAGACACCGCCGAGCGCCTGGGCCTCGGCGATGATGTGGTTGACCAGCGTCGTCTTACCGGACGACTCCGGGCCGAAGATCTCGATGATCCGGCCGCGCGGCACGCCGCCGATCCCCAGCGCCAGGTCGAGCGCCAGCGACCCGGTCGGGATCGAGTCGACCTTGACCGTGCCTTTGTCGCCGAGGCGCATCAGGGAGCCAACGCCGAAGTCGCGCTCGATCTGGGTGACGGCCGCCTCGAGCGCCGCGTCCTTCGCTTTGGCCTCCTTCGCCGAGGCATCTTTCAAGTTCACTTTTTTCTCCGCCATCTCAGATCATCACCTCACTGCTGCCCGCTCAGGACAGCTCGACTTGGGCCAGCGGGGTGTATCGCGAACCCCCTGGCTGGAGTTCAGAACGGTAGAACGTCAATCGGACGCCCAGAAACGGCTCTTTGAGCCCGTCGGGAAGGTCTCCGGGACGCCGCGTCACGGCCGCCGGACGGCGCGATCCGCGACCTTCCGCGCGCACTCTGGCGACCGTGACATGAGGCCAAAATGAGCGCTTCTCGGGCTCGTGCAGGCCCACCGCCGTCAAACGGTCGGAAATCGCCCTCTGAAGCTCTGAGGTGGCCGGAGAGGGCGCCGGAAGGGCGAACAGCGACGCCCGCCGGTACCGCGGCACCGGTACCGGGTCCTCCAGCTTCATCAGCGGCGCCGGCGCGCCGCTGCGCTTCACCACCGCGGCGATCTCCTCCACCTCGGCCGCCTCGCGGTGGCCGAGGAAGACCAGGGTCACGTGCAGCGACTCGAAGCGGGTCGGGCGCAGCGCCGGATCGACCAGCTCGACCTTCCCCCACGCCGTCACCCCGGCCCGCACCGCCTCGGGCAGGTCCAGGGCGATGAACACCCGCTGCCGCTTCGTTTTCCCCGCCGCTTTCACCATGGGGCCAAGCTAGGGAGGAATTACGCGCGGCTCAACGCCTCTTCGCAAAAATTACGTGCCAAGAAGCTCGCGCAACATGTGCATCGCGACCAGGGCGGAGCGTTCGCGGATGTCGTGGCGGTCGCCGGGGATCACCGGATCGCGGGCGATCGCGGTCCCGTCGGCGAGCCGCGCGTTGAAGCAGACGTAGCCGACCGGCTTCTCCTCGGTCCCGCCGCTCGGCCCGGCGACCCCGGTGATCGCCACCGCGACATCGGCCCCGAGCGCCTCCAGCGCCCCCAGGGCCATCGCCTCGGCGACCTCCGGCGACACCGCGCCTTTCTCCTCCAACAGGTCCTTCGGCACCCCGAGCAGCCGTTCTTTGGCCGCGTAGGAGTAGGCGACGATGCCGCCCTTGAAGTACTCCGAGGCCCCCGGCGGGTCGGTGATCCGCGCCGCCAGCATGCCGCCGCTGCAGGACTCGGCCAGCCCCAGTTGCACGCCCTTCTCGCGCAGCAGCTTCGCCACCTGTTCGTCGATCGTCTCGCCGTCGAGGCTGAAGGTCTCCCGCTCGTGGCGCCGCCGCAGCCCGTCGCGCACGGCCATCGCCACGCCCTCGGTCTCGTCGCGCCAGCGCACGTCGATCTCGATCTCGCCCTTGCGCAGGCAGGTGGTCACCTCGACCGCCTCGACGTCGACCCCGTCGTCGTCCTCGATCTCGCGCAGGCTCTTGGCGATTTCCGACTCGGGGACGCCGAACATCCGCATCGTCAGCCCGTGCAGCGGCGTCGCCCGCGCCAAGATGGCCCGCACCGCCTCGGTGGCGATCGCCCGCGGCCACATCGGCTGCAGCTCGCGCGGCGGGCCCGGCAGCACGACCACCACCCGCTCCCCCGCCGGCACCACCAGCCCCGGCGCGGTGCCGATCGGATCCAGCGCCTCCGCCCCTTCCGGCACCATCGCCTGCTTGCGGTTGGCGTCCATCATCGCCGCCTCGTCGATCTTCCAGTTCCGTCGCGCCGCGAACCGCCGCAGGATCGTCGCGATCTTCTCTTCCATCTCCAGGTCGAGTTGCAGCGGCCGTCCGGCGAAGCGCCCGACGATCTCCCCGGTCAGGTCGTCTGCGGTCGGCCCCAGCCCACCGCTGGTGACGATCAGGTCCATGCCCTCGGCAGCGAGGAACTTCAGCGCGTCCTCGAGGTCATCGGGACGGTCGGCGACGACGATGATGTGGGCGACCTCGACCCCGAGCTCGGCCAGCCGTTCGCTCACCCAGGGCCCGTTGGAGTCGGAGATGCGACCGGTGATCACCTCGGTCCCGGTGACCACGATCCCCGCGCGTACGACCCTCGATCCCTCCATCGGCGGGACCGAAACTACCGCACCGGGACGGTCAGGAAGGGTCGCTGTCGGCGTCGACCCCGACAGCGACCCTTCCTGACCGTCCCGGTCCGGAAGTTTC
>MKSH01000076.1:13356-17682 GCA_001898095.1 Solirubrobacterales bacterium 70-9
TCACGCCGCGCCGCTCGAGCATGTCGATCAGCCGCCCGGCCCGCGTGTAGCCGACCCGCAGGCGCCGCTGGATCATCGACACCGAGGCAGTTTCGGTCTGCACGACCAGGCGGATCGCCTCGTCCAGCAGGTCGTCGGAGTCCGGATCGAAGTCGTCATCGCCGCGCCCGCCGTCGCCGCCGGTGTCCTCGGGCGTCTCCAGCAGCTCCTCCTCGAACTCCGGCTCACCCTGCTTCGCCCAATGGTCGGTGATCGCGAAGATCTCGTCCTCGGTGATGAAGGCGCCTTGGACGCGGGACAGCTTCGAGGTGCCGGCGCCGCGGAAGAGCATGTCGCCCTGGCCGAGCAGCGACTCCGCTCCGCCCTGGTCGAGGATCACCCGCGAGTCGGTCTGCGAGGACACCGCAAAGGCGATCCGGCTGGGGATGTTCACCTTGATCGTGCCGGTGATGATGTCGGTCGAGGGGCGCTGCGTCGCCAGCACCAGGTGGATCCCGGTGGCGCGCGACTTCTGCGCGAGCCTGATGATCGAGTCCTCGACTTCCGCCGGGGCGACCATCATCAGGTCCGCGAGCTCGTCGATCACGCAGAGGATGTGCGGCAGCGGCGCCTCCCCCGCTTTACGGCGGATCCGGTTCAGCTCCTCGAGGTTGCGGGCGCGCGCCTGCGACATCACGCCGTAGCGCGTCTCCATCTCGGTGATCAGGTTGGCGAGCACGTTGGCCGCCAGGCGCGGCGAGGTCACCACCGGGGTCAAGAGGTGCGGGACGTGCTCGTAGTGGTTGAGCTCGACCTGCTTCGGGTCGACCAGCACCAGGCGCACTTCGTTCGGCGAGGCCGCCATCAGGATCGAGGAGAGCATCGCGTTCACGCAGGCGCTCTTGCCCGAGCCGGTGGTGCCGGCGACGAGCACGTGCGGCATCTTCGCGATGTCGGTCCAGACCGCGTTGCCGTCGATCCCCTTGCCCAGCCAGGCGACCAGCGGCGAGGCCTTCTGCGGCCGGCCGGCGTAGATGTCGCCGAGGCGGACCATGCGGCGCTTCGCGTTCGGGACCTCGACCCCGACCGCCTGCTTGCCCGGGATGGGCGCCAAGATGCGGATGTCGGTCGAGGCCAGCGCGTAGGCGAGGTCGTTCGCCAGCTCGGTGACTTTCTTGACTTTGATGCCGGGAGCGAGGCGCAATTCGTAGAGCGAGACGTGCGGACCGCTGACCACGCCGACGATCTTCGCGTCGACCCCGAAGTGGCCGAGCGTCTCGATCAGTTTGCGGCCGGTGGCCTGCTGGTCGCGCGGATCGGGGCCTTTGTCGCCTTTCCCCCGCTCCAGCACCCGCGGCGAGGGAAGCTTGTAGTCGATCTCCTCCGAGGTGGTGACGCCGCGCAGGTTGCCCATCGGGGTGGTGGGACAGTCGTCTTCGGCAGGGTCATCGCCCGCCTCCGAGAGAATCAGATTGCGATCGGAGTCGGGCGATGACGGCGCTTTTTCATCAACCGGCATGTCCTCCGCTTCGCGTCCGGGCATGCCGGGCGGGTCCTCGGCCGGGCCTTCCGAGGCCACGATCTGCGTTTCCGCCGTCTCCGGCTCCTCCTCGTCGAAGTTGAAGAGGCCCGGGGCGAAGATGTCGTCGTCGTTCTCGGCCAGGGCCACGGTCGGCTCGACGTCGTCGTCCTCGGGGTAGTCCCGCATCACGTCGGTCTTTGCTGCCTTCGTCTCGGCGGTCCGGTCGTCGCGGCGCTGCCGCCATTCCTCGGAGCCCTGGCGCGCCGTCCGGGCAGTTGCCTCGCTCGCCTTCGCACCGCCGACGAAGACGACCTTCAGCCCGTGGCCGATCCCGCGCGCCAGCGCCGAGACCGAGGTCCCGGTCAGCAGCATCGCGCCGGCGATCAGCATCAGCAGGGCGAAGATCCGCGCCCCGAACGAGCCGAACAGGTAGACCAGCCCGGTTTCGATCCCGTAGCCGACCTTGCCCCCTTCCCAGCCGAAGAAGAGCACGAACATCAGGTAGATCCCCGCCGCGACGAGGAACAGGCCGATCAGGTCGAGATGGCGCTGCTCGAGCCCGTCGAACAACGAAAACCCGCGTTGCGGTTTGGCCGCTTTGCGTGCTTTCGGTTTCGCTTTCGCGTTGCCTTTGGTTTTACGGGCAGGGGTGCGCTTCTGTCGAACGAACACGGGTCCGATTTCGACGCCGAACGCATATCCCCTGTCGGCCTTTCCGTCGTCGCGGGAAACCCGCTCTAAATTCGGCATAAAACCACCGCATAGCGCGCGAAATCGCCTTTAAGATCGACCTCATGCTCAGCACCGATCCCGAGGTACAGCAAGGTGGCCGCGTCCTCGTAGTCGAGGACGACGCCGACATCGCCGACGTCCTGCGCCGCTCACTGCGTAACGAGGGCTACGAGGTCCGCACCTCCGCCGACGGCGTCGAGGCGCTCGACATGGCGGTCGGGTTCGTCCCCGACCTGGTCGTGCTCGATCTCGGCCTGCCCGGCCTCGACGGGATCGAGGTCTGCCGCCGCCTCCGCCAGGAGGGCGACGTGCCGATCCTGATGCTGACCGCCCGCGCCGAGACCGAGGACCGGGTCACCGGCCTCGACAGCGGCGCCGACGACTACCTGGTCAAGCCCTTCGAGCGCAAGGAGCTCCTCGCCCGCATCCGCGCCCTCCTGCGCCGTCGGCCGCCGCGCGGCGCCGCCTCGCTCGAGGTCGGCGACCTGCAGCTGAACCCGGACACCCGTGAGGTCCACCGTGGCGAGCGCGAAATCGAGCTCACCAACCGCGAGTTCGAGCTGCTCGAGTTCCTGATGCGCAACGAGCGGCTGGTCGTCTCCCGCGAGCGCCTGCTCGACGAAGTCTGGGGCTACGACCCGATGGCGGCGACGAACACGATCGACGTCTTCATCTCCAACCTGCGCCGCAAGCTCGAGGCGGGCGGCGAGCCCCGCCTGCTGCACACCAAACGCGGCGCGGGGTACGTCCTCAAAGACTAAGTGACCAGCCGGCAACTCCCACGCACGCCTGGTGGCGCCGGACACACTTCGCGGGGTGGCGTCCTCAGTCGGCCAAATGGCGCTGCCATTCGGCCTCCTTGCGTCCTTCCCCTGCTCGGTCCGGCACTCGCCAGTCGCACGCGCGAGTTGCCGGCTGGTCACTGATGGTCGGCGCCGCCCGCAGCAATACCGCTGCCTGGCTGCGGCGCGTCGCGCATCCCCGCGCCTGGCCGGTCCGCTGGCGCATCGCCGCGGTCTCCTCCGGGCTGACCCTGGCGATCCTGATGGTCTTCGGCGGCACGATCGGCCAGATCGCCACCACCCGCATCCGCGACGACTTCAACAGCGAGATCCGCGGCGCGGTGGAAGTCCTCTCCTCCGAATTGAAGGTGATCACGCCGCTGGTCGGCAAGCCGGAACTCGTCGGCCCCAACCTCGGCACCTACGTCCTCCCCGACGACGCCTCGGTCCGCGTCTTCGACCGCTCCGGCGAAATCGTCGGCGACCAGAACGGCGGCCGGCTCGGCAAGCCCGAACACCGTGGGACGAGGGAAGAAAACGGGATGCGGGTGGAGACCGAAGTCCTCAGCGACCCCGAAACCGGGGTGATCACCGGCTACGTCCAGTACGGGCGCAGCACCGAGCACGTCGACGACACGATCGACCGGATCTGGCTCTTGATCGGGGCCGGGATCCTCGGCGGCACGCTGCTCGCCTGCCTCGCCGGGGTGGCGATCGCGAGCCGGGCGATGCGCCCGATCGCAGCGCTCACCGCCTCCGCCAAAGAGATCACCGAGACCCGCGACACCTCGCGCCATATGCCCGACCCTCCGGTCGAAGACGAGGTCGGTGAACTGGCCGAGACGCTGGAGCAGATGCTGCGCTCGCTCGACGCCGCCCGCTCCGAGCGCGAGGTCGCCCTGCAGCAGCAGCGCGAATTCGTCGCCGACGCCTCGCACGAGCTGCGCACCCCGCTGACCAGCGTGCTCGCCAACCTGGAGCTGTTGCAGGCTTCGCTCGGCGGCGCCGACCAGGCCGAAGACCGCGAGGTGGTCGACTCGGCGCTGCGCTCCTCGCGGCGCATGAGCCGGCTCGTCTCCGACCTCCTGCTGCTCGCCCGCGCCGACGCCGGGCGCCTCGCCACCCACCGCCGCTGCGACCTCGCCGAAATCGCCGGCGACGCGGCCGCCGAGGCGGCGCCGCTGATGGGCGCCCGCCACTTCGCGATCGACAACGACCGGCCGCTGCGGGTCGAAGGGAGCGCCGACGAGCTCCATCGCATGGTCCTCAACCTCCTCGACAACGCCGCCCGCCACACCCCCGAGGGGGCGA
>MKSH01000076.1:17778-23230 GCA_001898095.1 Solirubrobacterales bacterium 70-9
ACCGGCACCGGCCTCGGGCTGGCGATCGTGAGCGCCGTCGCCACCTCCCACGAAGGCACCGTCGAAGTCACCGATTCGCCCTCAGGAGGCGCTCTTTTTCGTGCCGCTATCCCGATTGCGAAATCCGAGGCCGCAGAAAAGCATTCAACTTCGATCTTTTAGGGACGCTTTAGCTCTCGGTCCTAGATTCCCCCGTGGACGAGACACTAGCCCGCCGGGATTCTCCCCAGACACTGTCCCGGCGGGCTTTTTTTCTGCCGTTTTTCAGGCGCCATAGCTCTTCGGGTTCCTCGCACGGGCGCTAAGGGACGGGCAAGGGACCCGGCCCTCTCGGATGCGGTCCGGGCAGGCTGTGACCGCATCCGAGAGGGCCGGGTCACGAGGAGATGGCGAGGGCGCGGGTCCCCTGCGGGTCCCGGGGGAGATCCGTGGCGAAGGCGTCGGGAACGTCACGTTTCTTCAGGGAATACGTCACATCGGCCGCAGGTCCCCTCGCTCCGTTCGCTGCTTGTACGGGTATGGCGAACAAAGAGCGAACGGAGGTCCGGGGCGGGCCCGGATCCCCCACGAAGGTGCACGTCCGGCTGACGTCCCCGGCATCTCCCTCACACAAGCGAGGAGATCCCCACGCCCGTGACCCTCCCGTCACCCCATCCCGCGGTGCGTTCGCACTTTCCCGTCCCATGTACGGGAAAGTGCGAACGCACCGCCCTCGGCGCCCCGGAGGCGTGACGGATCCCCCCGCAGGCGCACCGAACCCGCGCACTTCCCCCAGGAAGCCTCGCGTCCCGGGCGTCTCGGAGGCGGCCACAGCCTGCCCGGGTCGCCTCCGAGACGCCCGGGACGGCCGGACCCCCGCCGCAAGGCCTCCGGGTCGCGCCGCCCGTCCCCCGCCGCAGGCCCTCGAACCACGCAACCAGGCGCCCGTCTTCCGCCTCGAACCCGCGCTTCAGACTTGGATTACCACTGGCAGAATCATCGGCCTGCGCCTCAGGCGCTGCCAGACGAACTTGCCGATCGCTTCGTGGAGGTCCTCCTGGATCAGGTCGGCCTCGCGCGTGCCCGCCTCGGCGGCGTCTTCGAGGGCGTCTTCGACCATGTCCTTGAGGTCTTCCAGCACCTTGTTCTCCTGCTCGACGAAGGCGACGCCGCGGAGGATCACCTCCGGGTCGGCGACCACGTGGCCGTCGTCGGAGTCGAGGGTGGCGACGACGATGAAGATCCCGTCGGCCGAGATCTCGCGCCGGTCGCGCAGCGCCGCGTCTTCCGGATCGCCGATGTTGACGCCGTCGACGTACATCTTGCCGACGTGCTGGTCCTCGCCGAAGCGGGCCCCGTTCTCGTCGATTTCCAGCGGCAGCCCGTTGTGGCCGCGGAAGATGTTCTCGGGCGGGACGCCGACCGACTCGGCCAGATCGGAATGCAGGCGGATCCGCTGGAAGTCACCGTGGACCGGCATCACGTACCGCGGCTTGGTCAGGTTCAGCATCAGTTTCAGTTCCTCGCGGTAACCGTGGCCTGAAGCGTGGATCGGCGCGTCTTTGGCGGTGATCACGGTGGCGCCGATCTCGTAGATGCGGTCGATCGTCTCGTTCACGGCGCGCTCGTTGCCGGGCACCGGGGTGGCCGAGAAGACGACCGTGTCGCCGGCGTGCAGTTGCACGTCGCGGTGGTCGTTGTTGGCCATCCGTCGCAGCGCCGAGAGCGGCTCGCCCTGGCTGCCGGTGGAGATGACGACGACTTTCTCGTCGGGGAAGTTCTCGATCTCCCGCGGCTGGATGAAGATGCCCTGTGGAGCTCGGGTCATTCCCAGGTTGGAGGCGATGTTGAAGTTCTTGCGCATCGAGCGGCCGACCAGGGCGACCTTGCGGTCGAGCTCGACGGCGGCGTCGATGACCTGCTGGACGCGGTGGATGTTGGAGGCGAAGGAGGTGACGATGATCCGTCCCTCGCAACGCGAGAACTGCTGCAGCAGGCCGGGACCTACACTCGACTCCGACGGGGCGACGCCCGGCCGGTCGGCGTTGGTCGAGTCCCCGGCGAGCAGGAGCAGGCCGTCGCGGCCGATCTCTGCCAGGCGGGAGATGTCCGCCGGACGCCCGTCGACCGGGGTCTGGTCGAACTTGTAGTCGCCGGTCATCAGCATCGAACCGAGCTCGGTGGTGATCAGCACGGCGCGCATGTCGGGGATCGAATGGGTCATGTGGACGAGCTCCAGCTCGAACGGCCCACGCTGCACCTTCTCCCCCGCGGGCAGCTCCTCCAGCGGGGACTTGTCGCCGAGCTTGTGCTCGTCGAGCTTCGAGCGGACCATGCCGATCGTCAGCAGGCCGCCGTAGATGACCGGCGGCACGCCGATCTCACGCAGCACGTAGGGCAGGGCGCCGACGTGATCCTCGTGGCCGTGCGTCAGCACGATGGCTTCGATGTCGTCGGCGCGGTCGCGCAGGTAGGAGAAATCAGGGAGGACGAGGTCGATGCCGTGCATCTCCGCCGTCGGGAACATCAGTCCGGTGTCGACGATCACGATCTTGCCGTCATATTCGACGACCGTCATGTTCTTGCCGATCTCGCCGAGGCCGCCAAGGGGCAGCACTCGCAGGGTCTTACTAGGCACTTAGGGAACTCTTTTCGTTTCGAAGTTGGAAGTCGTTCAACCGGCGACGACGGAGAGCCCGATGCCCTCCAATGCCGTCCGGACCGCCGCCCGCTGCTCGGGGTCGGCGGAGACCAGCGGCAGACGCAGCCGGTCGGGGGCGAGGCCGAGCATCTCGAGCGCGGCCTTCAGCGGGATCGGGTTGGTCGTCACCGAGAGACCCTCGTACACCGGGGTCAGTTCGGCGTCGATCTCCCGCGCCCGCTCCAAGTTGTCTTCCTGCGCGGCGTCGTACATCGCCCGCATCTGGTCGCCGACGACGTGCGAGGCGACCGAGATCACCCCGGCGCCACCGAACTCCAGCACGCGCAGGTAGGTGTTGTCGTTGCCGGCGAGGATCGCGAGACCCTCGATCGGCCCCAGCTCGGCGTCGTTGGCCTGCTTCACGGCGACGATGTTGTCGACCTGGCCGAGCTCACCGAGCAGCTGGGGGTCGGCGTTCACGATCACCCGCGAGGGGATGTTGTACATCACCATCGGCAGGTCCGGGACGGCCGCGGCCACGGTTTCGAAGTGGGCGCGGATTCCGGCCGGGTTGGGCTTGTTGTAGTACGGGACCACCACCAGCGAGGCGTCGGCGCCCGCGTCGGCGGCCATCTTGGTCAGTTCGCAGGAGTGGCGCGTGTCGTTGGTGCCGGTCCCGCAGACGAGCAGGATGTCGTCGCCGACCTCTTTACGGATCGCGCGGAATAGCTCGATCGTCTCGCCGTCGGTGAGGGTCGGGCACTCGCCCGTGGTCCCGCCGACGACGAGGCCGTGCGAGCCGTGCTCGAGCAGGTGGGCGGCCAGTCGCCGTCCGCCGTCGTTGTCGACGGTCCCCGCCTCGGTGAACGGCGTCGCGATCGCCGTCAGCACTCCGCGTAGTTCCTTCATCGCCACCAGTCTAGAGGAGCTTCTCCAGCCCGACGGTGAAATGGTCGGGAAGCTCCCCCACCTTTCGTACCGCCAGGAGGACGCCCGGCATGAAGGAATGGCGGTCGATCGAGTCGTGGCGGATCGAAAGCGTCTGGCCGGTGCCGCCGAAGATCACTTCCTGGTGGGCGACCAGCCCGGGCAGGCGCACCGAGTGGATCGGCTTGTGGACGTGGCCGCCGGCGGCGTCGATCAGCTCGGCCGTGCGCGCTGCCGTCCCCGAGGGCGCGTCGAGCTTCTTGTCGTGGTGGAGCTCGATGATCTCGGTCTCCGGCATGTGCGGGGCGATCGTCTGGGCGACGACCATCATCAGCACCGCGCCGATCGCGAAGTTCGGCGCGACGAAGCAATTCGCCGAGGATGCCTCCGCCGCGGCCCGCGCCTCCTCGAGGTCGAAGCCGGTGGTCCCGACCACCACGTGCACGCCCGCCGCCAGACACTCCTTGACGTTGTCGAGCGCCGTGTCGGGGATGCTGAAGTCGACGACCACCTCGGCCTCACCGAGCGCCTCGGCGAGGCTGACGCCGAGGCTCGGGTCGGCGCGCCCCGTCAGCTCGAGGCCCTCGGCCCCTTCGACCGCCTCGCAGACCGTCGCGCCCATCCGCCCGGCGGCGCCGGAGACGGCGACCTTCGTCATGCCGCTACCAGCGCCTCCGAGACGGGAGCGAGGGCCGACTTGAAGCGACTTTCGTCGGCGCCGACGCAGGCCGCCGAGAGGCGGTCCTCGGCGTAGAGCTCGGCCGCCAGCTCGGTCAGCTGGTCGACCTCGACCGCGTCGACCTTGTCCAGCATCTCGTCCAGCTCTTCGATCGGCAGCCCGAACAGGGTGGCGCGGGAGATCCGGGTCATCCGCGCGGCGGTCGACTCGGAGGAGAGGACGAGCCTCCCCTTGACGCTCTCCTTGGCCCGGTGAAGCTCCTCGGCCGAGACCGGCTCGGAGCGCAGCCGCCCAAGCTCGGTGCCGATGATCTGGCAGGCCTCCTCGACGTTGTCCTCGCGGGTGCCGACGTAGGTGGCGACCAGGCCCTGATCGGTGAACTGCTCGTTGTAGGAACCGACCGAGTAGGCCAGCCCGCGCTTCTCGCGCACCTCGCGGAAGAGCCGCGAGGAGGTCGAGCCGCCGAAGATGGAGTCCAGCACGGCGAGCTGGAAGCGCCGCTCGTCATGGCGATCGATGCCCGGCGCGCCGAAGCAGATGTGGTACTGCTCGGTCTCCTTGGCGAGGAAGCAGAGCTGCGGCTTCTCGGTCAGCGCCGTTGCCGGGGCCACGCCGTCGCCTTCGGCCGGCGGGCGGACCAGCTTCTCGGCCAGGGCGACGATCGACTCGTGGTCGAGGTGGCCGGCCGCGCCGACGACGATTTCCGACCCGATGTAGCGGGCGTGATGGTAGCTCTCGATGGCCGGGATCGGGATGTTGGCGATCACGTCGGCCTCGCCGAGCACGCGGCGGCCGAGCGGATGGGAGCCGAAGACGGCCTCCGCCAGCACGTCGTGGACCCGGTCCTGGGGCTCGTCATCGTACATCGCGATCTCCTCGATCACGACTTGGCGCTCGGAGTCGATTTCGGGGTAGGTCGGTGCGAGCATCATCTCGGCGAGCAGGTCGAAGACCTCCTCGGTGTGCTCGTCGAGGAAGCGGGCGTGGAGGTGGGTGGTCTCCTTGCCGGTCGCCGCGTTGACCGACGCCCCGAGCCCGTCGAACTGCTCGGAGATCTCGATCGCCGAGTAGCGCTCGGTCCCCTTGAACAGCAGGTGCTCGAGGAAGTGCGAGACCCCGGCCTGCGCCGGGGTCTCGTTACGCGATCCGGTGCGCACCCACAGCCCGAGCGCGACCGAGCGCACCGAGGGAACCTCCTCGGTGACTACCCGGACGCCCGAGTCAAG
>MKSH01000076.1:23286-27467 GCA_001898095.1 Solirubrobacterales bacterium 70-9
CGATCTGGGCCAGTTCCTCCGGCGATTTGCCGGCCACCGAGGGGTCCTCGGTGAGGCGCAGGCCGATCCGGCCGCGCTCCTTGTCGACCTCGACCACGGTGACGTCGATCAGGTCGCCGCTCGAGAGCACGTCGTCGACCGAGTCCACCCTCTCCCCCGGCTTCACGTTGGAGATGTGGAGCAGGCCGTCGGTGCCCTTGACCAGCTCGACGAAGGCGCCGAAGGTCGTCGTCTTGACGACTTTGGCGGATTCGTAACGGTCGCCGATTTCGGCCTCCTTGGTCATCGAGGTGATCCGCTGCACGACGCCGTCGACCAGTTCGCCGGTCGGCGCGTAGACGCGGATCGTGCCGTCGTCCTCGACGTCGATCTCGGCTTCGAACTCCTCGCACATCCCGCGGATCGTTTCGCCGCCTTTGCCGATGACCGCACCGATCTTCTCCGGGTCGATCTTGATCGACTCGATCGCCGGGGCGTGCGGGGAGAGCTTCTCCCGCGGGCCGTCGATCGATTCGGCCATCTTGCCGAGGATGAACTGGCGGCCCTTGTGGGCCTGGTCCAGCGCGTCACGCAGGATGTCGAAGGTGACACCGGTGATCTTGATGTCCATCTGCAGGGCGGTGATCCCGTCCGCGGTGCCGGCGACCTTGAAGTCCATGTCGCCGAGGTGGTCCTCGACGCCGGCGATGTCGGTGAGGACGATGTAGTCGTCGCCCTCCTTGATCAGGCCCATCGCGACGCCGGCGACCGGCGCGGTGACCGGGACGCCCGCCGCCTGCAGCGCCATCGAGGAGGCGCAGACGGAGCCCATCGAGGAGGAGCCGTTCGACTCGAGCGTCTCGGAGACGACCCGGATCACGTACGGAAACGACTCTTCGTCCGGGATCGTCGCCGCCAGCGCCCGCTCGGCGAGCGCGCCGTGACCGATGTCGCGCCGCTTCGGGCCGCGCATGAAGCCCGCCTCACCGACCGAGTAGGGCGGGAAGTTGTAGTGGTGCCAGAAGCGTTTCGTGGTCACCAGCCCGAGCGTGTCGATGCGCATGTCCATCCGCGTCGTCCCGAGGGCGACGTTGGAGAGGATCTGCGTCTCACCGCGGGTGAACAGCGCCGAGCCGTGGACGCGCGGGGAGATGTCGACCTCGGTCTCGATCGGCCGGATCTCGTCCTGGGCACGACCGTCGGGGCGCTTCTTGTCGACCGCGATCGCCTTGCGGATCGTGTCCTTCTCGATCGAGTCGAAGGCGGCGCCGACCTCGGCCTTGCGGGCCGCGACAGCGTCCTCGTCACCGGCCTCGGGGGCGTACTTGGCGACGACCTCGTCCTTGACCCGGTCGATCGCCTCGTAGCGCTCGAGCTTGCCCTCGGTCGCGATCGCGTCGACCAGCGCCTGGCCGTGCGAGGCGCGGATGTCGCTCAGCAGACCGGCGTCGATTTCCTTGACGTCGACCTGGTACTTCTCCTTGCCGGCTTTCTCCTGCAGCTCCTGCATCGCGGCGGTGAGCTTCTTGATCTCACCGTGGGCGATGTCGAGGGCGTCGAGGATCTCGGCCTCGGTGACGCCGGAAGCGCCGGCCTCGACCATCAGGATCGCCTCGTCGGTGCCGGCGACGATCAGGTCGAGATCCAGCTCCTCGTGGCTCTCCTCGGGCGGGTTGACGACGAAGTCACCGTCGAGCTTGCCGATCCGGACCGCGCCGACGTGCTTGGCGACCGGGACCGGCGAGATCGCCAGCGCGGCGGAGGCGCCGTTCATCGCCAGGATGTCGTACGGGTTGACGCCGTCGACCGACATCGGCATCGCGACCAGCTGGGTCTCGTAATGCCAGCCCTTGGGGAACAGCGGGCGGATCGGCCGGTCGATCATGCGCGCGGTGAGCGTCGCTTTCTCTGACGATTTGCCCTCGCGACGGAAGAACGAACCGGGGATTTTGCCCGCGGCGTACATGCGCTCCTCGACGTCGACGGTGAGGGGAAGGAAGTCCACATCGCGAAGGCCGCCGATCGTGGCGGTGTTGAGGACCATCGTGTCGCCACTGCGGACCACGACTGCGCCGCTCGCCTGCTTCGCGAGTTTCCCGGTCTCGAAGGAGATCGTGCTGTCGCCGATCTCTGCCGTGACGCGGGTCACGTTAAACCTGCTCATTCGTATTTTTACCTCCGGCCGCCCGGATGACGGCCATCGTTTTCTTTACAGAACTCTCGTTCCTATTCCCCTCGAACTGTACAACCCCTGGCCCAGCGGGGATAACCGGGCCGGATGGGCGTCCAGGTGCAGACGAGGGGCACGAGGCGGGCCGGACATCGCGAACACCGCACTTCAGGTCCCTGCGGCCCAGGGCGGGGAGCTTCCGGGGAAGCGCGCAAGTCCGTGCGCTTGCGGGAAGAGACGTCACGCCTCCACGACGCCCCAGGTTGATGGGCCGAAAAGCGCTGATATAGAGCGCTTTTCGGCCCATCAACATTTGGCCTGTCACGGAAGGGTCACGACCGTGACGTCTTCCCTTGGTCTCTCCACAGACCCGGCCCTCTCGGAGGCGGCCTCAGCCTGCCCGGGTCGCCTCCGAGAGGGCCGGGTCCCTTTCAGCCCTTTGAAAGGCCTAGGCCGAGATGGCCTGGCGGACGATGTCGGGGCCGGGGAACTCTCCCGGGCTCGGCGACTCGTAGGTCCAGGCGACCACGCCGTCCTCGTCGAGGAGGACAAGCGTGCGGTTGGCGATGCCGGCGCCGTCGATGTAGGAGCCGAACGCCTTGGCGACCTCGCCCTTCGGCTCGAAATCGGAGAGCAGGACGGTGTCGATCCCGAGCTTCTCCTGGAAGGCCTTGTGGGCGTAGGGGCTGTCGACGCTGAGGCCGACGAGCGTGATCCCGGCATCGGCGAGCTCGCCCTTGACGCCCTCTTGGTAGAGGGAGAGCTGGTCCGAGCAGACCGGGCTGAAGTCGAGCGGGTAGAAGGCGATCAGGACCTTGCGGCCCTTGAAGTCGGCGAGCGTGACCTCTTCGCCGTCCTGGTCTTTGACGGTGAAGTCGGGGGCCGCCTCGCCGACCGCGATCATCGATCTAGCGGCGCAGGCCGAGGTCGGCGACCAGGGCGCGGTAGCGCTCCAGGTCGGTGCGCTCGAGGTAGCGGAGCATCCGCCGCCGCTTACCCACCAGCATCAGGAGGCCACGACGCGAGTGGTGGTCCTTGGCGTGGGTGCGCAGGTGATCGGTCAATTCGTTGATCCGCTCGGTCAGCAGCGCGACCTGGACCTCGGCCGAGCCGGTGTCCCCGTCGCTGCGACCGTACTTGCCGATCAGCTCAGTTTTTTTCTCTTTGGTGAGGCTCATAACGTAAAAAGCGCGGCCCTCTCGGGTCGCGGCTCGCAGCAAGATAGCAAAGCGGCGTCACCCGCCGCGCGCGGCCGCCTCGGTGAAGTCGGCGCAGATCCGGCGGGCGTCCTCGACGTCGCGGTTGATCTGCTCGACCAGCGGGTCGACGCCGTCGAAGGCGAGCTCGTCGCGCAGCTTCTCGACGAAGGCGACCCGCAGGGTCTTGCCGTAGAGGTCGCCGGAGAAGTCGAGCAGGTAGGTCTCGATCAACACCCCGAGGTCGGACTCGAAGGTCGGCCTGACGCCGACGCTGACGGCCGCCGGGTGGCCGTTGGCGAAGGCCGCGTAGACGCCGAAGCCGGGGGTGACGAGGCGCTCGTCGGGGACGATGTTGGCGGTCGGGAAGCCGATCTCGCGCCCGCGCTGGTCCCCTTTCACGACCTCGCCCTCGAGCATGTAGGGGACGCCGAGGCAGCGCCGCGCGCCCTCCATGTCGCCCGCCGCGATCTGACCGCGGATCCGCGAGGAGGAGACGGTCTCGCCATCGACTTCGACCATCTGCTGCACCCGCGTCTCGAACTGGGAGTGCCGCTCCAACATGGCCGGGTTGCCTTTGGCCTTGGCGCCGAAGTGGAAGTTCTCGCCGACCGCGACCCGCTGCGCGCCCAGCTTCTCGACCAGGGCGTAGTCGATGAACTCCTCGGCGGTGCGGTGGGAGAAGTCCTCGTCGAAGTGGATCACCACCAGCTCCTCCACCCCGAGCCCCTCGATCACGTCGCGCTTCACCTCGAGCGAGTTGATCAGCCTCGGCGCGACCTCCGGCCGCAGCACCTCGAGCGGGTGCGGCTCGAAGGTGAGCACGGTGTCGGCGC
>MKSH01000077.1:0-1810 GCA_001898095.1 Solirubrobacterales bacterium 70-9
CCCGATGACCGCGGTGCTGGGCGGCCTCGGCACCTTCGCCGCCTGGATCGTGGTGATGGCGCTGAACCCCTCCACGTTGTTCGTCGGCATCGGCTGGATGATCCTCGGGATCACCGTCTACGTCCTCTATCGCCGCAACCAGGGCCTGCCGCTGACCCGCACGGTGAAGGTGGTGCTGCCGGAGCCGCTGGGGGTGGAGGAGGTCGAGTACCGCTCGGTCCTGGTCGGCTTCGAGGACGACGAAGCCTTCTCCCCGGAGATGGTCGCCACCGCGGTGAAACTGGCCTCCAAACGGCGGCGCGGCATCCACGTCCACTCGATGATGACCGTGCCCACCAACCTGCCGCTCGACGCCGCGCTGCCGGAGGCCGAAGCCGAGGCGCAGCGCCGGGTCGAGGAGGCGAAGCTGATCGGCGGCGCCCGGGTGACCGGCCACGTGGCCCGGGTGCGGCCCGGCCAGGCGGGCTACTCCGTGGCCGAGGAGGCGGCGGCGATCGAGGCGGCGGCGATCGTCGTCGGCCTCCGCTACCGCAACGGCGTGCCGCAGTACGACAAGACCTTGCAGACGGTGCTCGGCGAGCGGCCCTGCCGGGTGATCGTCGTCTCCGAGCCGCGCGAAGGCGCGCCCTTCGTCCCCGGCGCGGCGCTCGCCGAGGCGACGCCTTGAAAGGCGATCGCGCCTATCACGGGGCGGTCCGGGCCTTCTCGCTGGTCTTCGTCGCGCTCGGCCTCCTTCTTCTCGTCGTCACCCTCGCCAACGGCGGCGGTCCGGCCTCGACCGGCTTCCTGATGGGGATCCTCTTCCTCGCGGTCGGCGTCGGCCGCTTCTGGATCGCGAGTCGACAGAGCCGATGAAGCCCCCGCGCGCGGCCCGCAAGGGCAAACTGAGGCGCGGCCTCGGCGTCCCCTGGCTCTTCGCCGCCGCCTACTCGGCGGTCGGCTTCTCGATCTACTTCGCCCTCGGCGTGGTCGCCGAGCGCGGCCTCGGGCTGACCCCGCTGATCTTCCTCGTCGCCGGCCTCCTCTTCGGGCTGACGACGCTCTCCTACGTCGAGGGCTCGGCGATGTTCCGCGAGCGCGGCGGTTCCTCCAGCTTCGCCCGCCACGCCTTCAACGAGTTCGTCAGCTTCGTCGCCGGCTGGGCGATCCTGCTCGACTACCTGATCGTGATCGCCCTGGCGGCGATCTCGCTGCCGCACTACCTGGTGCCGATCTGGAGCGGCTTCGACGACAAGGGCTCGGAACTGCTCTTCGCCGCCGCGGTGATCGCCGGCGCCTGCCTGCTGAACATCATGAACGTGACCGGGCGCGGGAAACAGCGCTCGCTCGCTCTGATCGCGCTCGCCGACCTCGCCCTGCAACTGGGCGTGATCGCCGTCGGCGTGATCGTGGTCATGCACCCCGACCGGCTGACCGAGCAGCTCCACCTCTTCAGCAGCCCGAACCTGCGCGACATCATCTACGCGGCGGTGATCGCGATGCTCGCCTACGCCGGGATCGAGGCCGCCTCCGATCTTGCCCCCGACATCTCGGTCAGCCGCCGGGACCTGAAGCGGATCGCCTCGCTGGGGGCGATCGCGGTGCCGCTCGTCTACGCCGGGATGGCGGCGATCGCACTGATGGCGGTACCCGTCGTCGCCACCCCGCACGGCCCTGAAACGGCGCTCGGCAGCACCTACATCCAGGATCCGGTGCTCGGGGTCGTCTCCGCCTTCCACCCTCACTGGCTGGCCGAGCTGATGCGCTGGGTGGTCGCCTTGGTCGCCGCGCCGGTCCTCTTCTGGGCGGCGACCACCTCGATGCTGGGCGT
>MKSH01000077.1:1831-2414 GCA_001898095.1 Solirubrobacterales bacterium 70-9
CGACGCCGTACGTGGCGATCACGATCTGCGGGCTGATCGCCTTCGGGCTGGTCGCCGCGACCCAGAACATCAAGGTGCTGGCCGGCCTCTATGCCTTCGGGGCGACGGTGGCGATCACGATCGCACACCTTTCGATCATCCGCCTGCGGATCACGATGCCGGACAAGCTGCGGCCTTTCCGCATCCCCTGGGGGATGGCCTGGGGCCCGGCGACGCTGCCCGTCCCGGCGATCATCGCGGCGCTCGCCAGCGGCCTCGCTTTCCTCAGCGTGCTCGCCTTCCACTCGACCGCGCGCTGGGTCGGGATCGGCTGGATGGCCTTCGGGCTCACCTTCTACGTCGTCTACCGCAAGTACATCGAGGGGACCTCGCTGACCAAGCGGGTGCAGGTCGGCGAGGCGGCGCTGACCAAGCAGATCCCCGCGGTCGAGTTCTCCAACCTGCTGGTGCCGGTGTTCGGCACGAAGCTGGACGACGACATCGTCGCCACCGCCGGGCGGCTCGCCGCCGCCGAGCAGGAGGACGGGGGCACCGAGGGCGAGTCGCACCTGGAGCTCGTCTACGTGATCGAGGTGCCGCTGAG
>MKSH01000078.1:0-388 GCA_001898095.1 Solirubrobacterales bacterium 70-9
GGCGGCCCCGACAACGCGGTGAACCGGCTCGATCCGATCTTCGCCACGCTCGCCCCGGGCGTCGACGCGGCGCCGCGCACCCCGGGCCTCAGCGGCGAGCCGAGCAGCGCCGAGAACGGTTACCTCCACTGCGGCGCGAACGGCGCCGGCCACTTCGTGAAGATGGTCCACAACGGGATCGAGTACGGGATCATGGCCGCCTACGCCGAGGGGCTGAACGTGCTCGACAATGCCGACGCGGGCAAGACGAAACGCCTGAACGACGCCGAGACGGCGCCGCTCGACCAGCCCGAGTTCTACGAATTCGACCTCGATATCCCGGCGATCTCGGAGCTCTGGCGGCGCGGCTCGGTGGTCGGCTCGTGGCTGCTCGACCTGACCGCGGCGG
>MKSH01000078.1:588-917 GCA_001898095.1 Solirubrobacterales bacterium 70-9
AAGAGCGGGACAACTGAGCC
Source organism: Solirubrobacterales bacterium 70-9 (assembly GCA_001898095.1). Taxonomy (GTDB): domain Bacteria; phylum Actinomycetota; class Thermoleophilia; order Solirubrobacterales; family 70-9; genus VAYN01. The sequence goes on from MKSH01000078.1 coordinate 609, forward strand.
CGCCATGCCGATCGATCTCGAGGTAGTCGCGGACGAAAAGGCGGCCGCGCGGCGGGCGGCGGAGCTGATCGCCGCGGCGGGCGCGGAGGCGGTGGCCGACCACGGCTCGTTCTCGTTCGCGATGAGCGGCGGGCGCTCGCCCTGGTCGATGCTGGCGATCCTCGGCGACTCGGACGCGATGCCGTGGGCGGAGACCGAGCTCTTCCAGGTCGACGAGCGGATCGCCTCGCCCGGCTCCGAGGACCGCAACCTCACCCACATGGTGCTCGGCCTCTCGATGGACCACCAGTCGGCGCTGCGGCCGATGCC
>MKSH01000078.1:927-2670 GCA_001898095.1 Solirubrobacterales bacterium 70-9
TCGCTGCCCGACCGCCTCGACCTCGTCCACCTCGGGCTCGGCCCCGACGGCCACACCGCCTCGCTGGTTCCCGGCGACCCGGTCCTCGAGGTCACCGACCGCCGCGTCGCGATCACCACCGACGAGTACCAGGGCCACCGCCGCATGACCCTCACCTACCGGGCCCTCGCCGAAGCCCGCAAGATCATCTGGCTGGTCACCGGCGAGGAGAAGCGCGGCCCCCTCCAGCAGCTGCTCGCCGCCGACCCCGCGATCCCCGCCGGCCGCGTCCGCAACGAATCGATGTCGATCGTCGCCGACCAGGCCGCCCACCCGCAGTAGCCCCCTCTCCCGCCGACCGTGCACTTGAGCACACCAGGGCGTGGCTAACTGCACGGTCGAGCGATCGCCTCGCGCAGCTTTGTGACGCGGGGATCGTCGGGGGAGGAGAGGCGTTGGGCCCAGGCGACGATTTCTTCGACGTCGAGGTCTCCGGTCGCAGTGAGGATCGCCTCGATGTCGGGCCAGTCCTTCGGCCGATCGAGCATCGCCTTGCGGACGATCAGGTGCTCGGCCGAGACGATCGGGATCGTCCCGTCTCCGAATGGGACCTCACGCACCGCGTCGGGCATCGTCCCGTGCAGCGCGTCTCCTCCAAAGAAGAGGTGGATGTCATTGCGATCCCACCGGATCCGCACCTCCCGGTCACGTCGAAGCTCCTCGTGGCCGATGTCGCTCGCCAGTCCCAGGCCGGCGAAGGCCGCCTTGATGGCCGGCCACTCGTGGAGCGGCGCAAAAAGGTTGACGTCGACATCGATCGTCACCCGCGGCTCGCCGTAGTAGGCGAGGGCGATGGCTCCCCCGAACGCATGGTGCAGCCCGGCTCGATCGAAAGCTGAGTGGACCGTCAAGACCTTGCCCACCAGAGGCTCGCCGTCCTTCGGGCGACGTCCCTGGGGAAGCGCGTCAGCGAGGTCGAGTAGATCTCCTAGGGCGCCCGCGCGTTCTTCCATCGATGCTCCGATCCATTCGCGCACCGACTGCCCCTCCAAGTCATGCGCCGCCGGCCGGATCCTTGGACGCGCTGCTGCTTCCGAAGGGCCGTCGGATGGCGGGGTATCTCCGGCTCGGGAATTCGCCTGGGTCACGTTCGACGAACGTAACAAGGGGGCGATTTGCACCGGTCAGGCCAAGGCGACTTCGGTTGCGGTGGGTTGCGGCGTAATCTCTCTGGGGAGATGAGCACCTGGGGAACTACTACGGCTGCGCCTGCCCCGCGGGCGGGGACGGTGGAGGTGCTGGTGGGGCTGTTGGCGGAACTCGAGGAGGCGACCGAATCGGGGGTCTTCTACGACCGGGTGTGCCAGGCGGTGGTGACGCTGACGTCGATGAAGCGGGCGGTGCTGCTGCTCCATGACGAGACCTATCGGTCGGTGATCCCGGTGGGGGCGTCGGGGATCGAGCCGGAGCTGATGAAGCGGATCGGCGGCACGATCGACGAGACCCCGATCGCCCAGATCGCGCTGGAGGAGGACCGGGTGGTGGAGGTGAACGTGAACGGGGTCGACGGCGGCCTCGCCGAGCACGTCCCCGCCCGTTACGCCGAGCTGCCCGAAAGCGCCTACCTGACCTGCACGCCGATCAGCGCCGCGCGGCGCTGGCTCGGGGTGATCTTCGCCGACCGCGAAGGGGAGGACTTCCCCCTCGACGACGGCGAGCGGGAGACGATGATGACGCTGGGCCGGCTCGCCGCCCTGACCGCCA
>MKSH01000078.1:2736-4300 GCA_001898095.1 Solirubrobacterales bacterium 70-9
GGCGCTGCCAGGAGGAGCTGCGCTCGGTGGTCGCCGACCTGCGCAACGCGCTCACCCGGCCGCTGGAGACGCCCGCCAAGCCGACCAAGGCCTGCCTCGGCGAACTGCTCGACCGGCTGGTCGAGCGCCGTCCCGAGTTGCGCGTCGACTGGCCCGACGGGGTGGAGGTGCCCGCCGACCTCGAGCCGGTCGCCCAACTGGTCCTGAACGAGGCGCTCCGCAACGTCGACCGTCACGCGAAGCCGACCGCGATCGAGGTCCGCGTCGCCTCCGACGGCGAGACCTTCAGCCTCTCGATCGAAAACGACGGCGCCGGCGACGGCCGCTCCACCCGCGGCGGCGGCCTCGGGCTGCGGCTGGCGGCGCTGGAAGCGCTCCGTTACGAGGGCCTGGTCGAGTTCGGCTCCCCCGACGGCGACCGCTGGAAGGTCCGCCTCGTCGTCCCGGTAGGTGATAGATGAGCACCGAGCAGCGCGGGCTGCGGGTGCTGGTCGTCGACGATCACGACGTCGTGCAGTGGGGCTTCCGCCTCCTGCTTGAGCGCCAGAGCTGGGTCGAACGCTGCCTCGCCGCCTCCTCCGGCGCCGAGGCGGTCCAGGTCTGCCGCAAAGTCCAGCCCGAGGTCGCCCTCGTCGACATGCTGCTCGGCTCCGAGTCGGGCGCCGAGGTCTGCGAGGAGATCCACCAGGTCAGCCCCCGCACCAGGGTGCTGCTGATCTCCGGCGCCGGGATCATCTCCCCCAACGTCGCCCGCACCGCCGGCGCCGCCGGCTTCATCTCCAAGGACTGGTCGGCGGTCGACGTCGTCCGCGCCGTGCGCCGCGTCTCCCAGGGCCACGAGGTCTTCGCCGAAGCGCCGCTCGACTCGCCGCTCTCGGAGCGCGAGCAGGAGGTCCTCTCGCTGATCGCCACCGGCTCGACCAACAAAGAGATCGCCGGGCTCCTGCACCTCTCGCCGCACACCGTGAAGGAGCACACCAGTGCGATCTACCGTAAGCTCGGCGTGCGGAATCGGGCAGAGGCCACCCGCCAGGCGCAGCGCCTGAAGATCCTCGTCTGACGGCCCCTCCGCCCGCTCAGGATCGCCCCCCGAATGGAGGGACCTGAATCGGCCGCGCGTCACCCCTGCGTCCGGCCGGACCAATACTCCTTACAAGTGCCCAGCGCCACTCCAGATACCGCCCTACTTTTCCCCGGCCAGGGGAGTCAGACGTCGACGATGGCCGCCGTCAGTGCAGCCGAGCGCCCCGACCTGGTCGCCCAGGCGCGCGAGGAACTGGGCGCCGACGCCTTCGAGCAGATCGGCGAGGGCACCCACTTCGCCCAGCCTGCCCTCTTCATCGCCGGGCTCGCCCACTGGAAGGCCGGCGGGGAGCCCGACGCCGCCTTCTACGCCGGCCACTCGCTCGGCGAGCTGCCGGCCCTGGTCGCCGCAGGCGCCCTCGACGCCGCCGCCGGCCTCCGCCTCGCCGTCGTCCGCGGGCGGCTGATGGAGGAGGCCTCCGCGGTCCGCCCCGGCGGCATGGTCGCCGCGCTCGGCGGCAGCGACGAGGTGGTCCGCAAG
>MKSH01000079.1:0-335 GCA_001898095.1 Solirubrobacterales bacterium 70-9
AAGGCGGTCTGCCCGCGGCCGGGCCCGGCGGCAGCCGACTCACGGTGATGTACGCGGGGGCGATCCGCGGCGTCGCGGGCAAGATCAAGGACAAGGCGAGGCGGATCGCCGCCGAGATGCTCGAGGTCGACGCCGACGACCTGGAGTGGAGCGACGGTGGCTTCCAGGTGGTCGGCGCGCCGTCGAGCCGGGCCGAGTTCCCCGACATCGCGATGAGCGCCCACCTCTTCGCGACCAAACTGCCGGACGACCTGCAGAGCGGGCTCGAGGCGACCCACGTCTACGACCATCCCTACACGACGATGCCCTCCAAAGACCGCTCCGACCTCGGCGTC
>MKSH01000079.1:529-872 GCA_001898095.1 Solirubrobacterales bacterium 70-9
TCCAGCTTCATGGACTTCCTGATGCCGACCGCGATGGAGGTGCCGGAGCTGCGGATCGGCCACGAGGAGACGCCCTCGCCGATCACCGAGTACGGGATCAAGGGCGGTGGCGAGGCCGGGCGGATGATGGCCCCGGGGGCGGTCTCGGCGGCGCTCGACGACGCCCTGCGCGACTACGACGTCCACGTCACCGACCTGCCCGCGACCCCAGAGCGGATCCTCGACTGGGTGGGCGAGCGGACGGGCTCGTGAGCGCCGCCGCGGGCGGGCTCGCGGCGACCCGACCATCGCCACTGGCCGAGGCATACCGGCGCTCCGGGGACTGGCCGGCGGAGACGCTCGA
>MKSH01000079.1:947-3093 GCA_001898095.1 Solirubrobacterales bacterium 70-9
CGTCTCCTTCCAGCTGCCGAACTGGGCCGAGGCGGTGATCGTCCACGACGCGGTCGTCCTGCTCGGCGCGGTCAGCAATCCGATCGTCCCCATATATAGGGGCCACGAGCTCGAGTTCATCCTGCGCCAGGCCGGCAGCCGGGCCTTCGTCGTCCCGGACAGCTTCCGCCGCTTCGACTACCGGGAGATGGCGGCCGGGCTGGCGGCGGACTGCGAGGCGCTCGAGCACATCCTGGTGGTCGGCGAGGCCGGTCCCGGCATGGAGTCGTTCGCGGCGGCGGTCGCCGCCGCGGAGCCGATCGAACCGGTCGAGCGCGACCCGGGCGAGGTCGTGCTGCTGCTCTACACCTCGGGCACCGAGGCGAACCCGAAGGGGGTGCTCCATTCCCATCAGACGCTCGCCTGCGAGGCCCGCAGCATCATCGACCTCTACCGGCTGAGCGGCGAGGACACGGTGTTCATGCCGTCGCCGCTCACCCACATCACCGGGCTCCTCTACGGGATCCTGCTGCCGTTCATGCTGGGCACCAAGGTGGTGCTCCAGGACGTCTGGGACCCGGATCTGGCGGTCGAGCTGATCGAGCGGGAGGGGCTCACCTTCACCGTCGGCGCGACGCCTTTCCTGCACGGGATCGTCAACGCCGAGCTGCCCGCCGACAGTCTGCGGATCTTCGGCTGCGGTGGCGCCGACGTGCCGCCGGCGCTGATCGAAGCGGCGGCGCGCCGGCTCGGGCTCCACGCCAGCCGGCTCTACGGCTCGACCGAGTGCCCGACCGTCCCCGGCACGCCGATCGACGCGCCGCTGGACCGTCACGCGACTACCGACGGGGCCCCGATCGGCGCCGACGAGGTGCGCATCGTCGACGAGCTCGGCGCCGAGCTGCCGGTCGGCGAGCGCGGCGAACTGCAGGCCCGCGGGCCGGAGCTCTGCCTCGGCTACCTCGACCCGGCCCTGAACGACAAGGCCTTCACCGCGGACGGCTGGTTTCGCTCCGGCGACCTCGCCGTGGCCGACGCGCAGGGCTACCTGCGGATCTCCGGCCGCGCCAAGGACGTGATCCTGCGGGGCGGCGAGAACCTCAGCGCGAAGGAGATCGAGGACCTGCTGTTCGAGCACCCCGAGGTGCGCGAGGTGGCGGTCGTCGGCTATCCGGACGAGGTCCTCGGCGAACGCTCCTGCGCGGTCGTCGTCGCCGCGCGGCCACTGGGGCTCGCCGACCTGGTCGACTTCCTGCGCGGCCGGTCGGTGGCCAGCCAGAAGCTGCCCGAGCGCCTGGTCCAGGTCGAGGCGTTGCCGAAGACGGCCAGCGGGAAGGTCCAGAAGTACCGGCTGCGGGAGCTGGTCCGCGAGGCGGAGCCGGCGTGACCGACGTCGAGCTGCTCGAGGACCTCCACCAGATGGCTCGCATCCGAGCCTTCGAGACGCGGGTCGCGCGCCAGTTCCGCGAGGGCAACATCCCCGGCTTCGTCCACCTCTCGATCGGCCAGGAGGCGGTGGCGCGCGGGGTCTGCTCGGCGCTCGAGGAGCACGACTACATCACCACCACGCACCGCGGGCACGGCCACTGCCTGGCCAAGGGAGCCGACCCGGTGGCGATGATGGCGGAGCTCTTCGGCCGCGCCACCGGGACCTGCCACGGCAAGGGCGGCTCGATGCACATCGCCGACCCCCGCTTCGGCATCCTCGGCGCCAATGGGATCGTCGCCGCCGGCCTGCCGATCGCGGTCGGCGCCGGGCTCGCCGCCCGACTCGACGGCAGCGGTGCGGTCGCCGTCGCCTTCGCCGGCGAGGGCTCGGTCGCCGCCGGGCCCTTCCACGAGGCGCTCACCCTGGCGGTGCTGTGGCAGGCGCCGGTCGTCTTCGCGATCGAGAACAACCAGTTCTCCGAGTTCACCCGCAGCGAGGAGATCTGGCGCGGCGCGCCCTTGGTCGAGCGGGCGCGCGACTACGGCCTGGTCGGTGCCGAGCGGGTGGACGGCAACGACGTCGCCGCCGTGCGCGCCGCCACCGAGAGGGCGGTGGCCGCGGCGCGCGCCGGGGAGGGACCGTCCCTGATCGAGGCGTTGACCTACCGGGTCCACGGCCACTACGAGGGCGATGCGACCCCCTACCGCGACGATGACGAGTTCCAGGAGTGGCTCGACC
>MKSH01000079.1:3120-13672 GCA_001898095.1 Solirubrobacterales bacterium 70-9
GAGGACGAGATGGACCGGGCGGTCGAGGAGGGCCTGGCCGCGCCCTATCCGTCCACCGACACCGTGCTGGAGGACGTCTATGCCTCCTGAGGCGACGACGAGCAGACCGCCGCGCTACCTCGGCGCGGTCCGGGAGACGCTGGCGGCGGAGATGGAGCGCGATCGGAGCGTCGTCGTGATGGGGGTCGACGTCGGCGCCGGGGGCGGCGTCTACGGGGCGACCCGCGGGCTCTTCGAACGCTTCGGGGGCGAGCGGGTGATCGACTCGCCGATCGCCGAGGCCGGCCTGCTCGGGGCCGCGGTCGGGGCGGCGATGGCGGGCCTGCGCCCGGTGGCGGAGATCATGTACATGGACTTCCTCACCGTCTGCCTCGACCCGGTCGTCAACCAGGCGGCGAAGCTCCGCTACATGACCGGCGGCGGGGTCGAGATCCCGATCGTCTTCAGGACCCAGACCGGGGGCGGGCGCTCGAGCGGCGCCCAGCACTCCCAGAGCCTCGAGGCGATGGTCGCCCACGTGCCGGGCCTGAAGGTGTTCCTGCCCGCGAACGCGCGCGACGTCGAGGATCTGCTGAGCGCCGCGATCCGCGACGACGGGCCGGTCGTCTTCGTCGAGAACCGCCGCCTCTACAACCGGACCGATCCCGAATACGAGCGCGAGTCGCTACCGCCCGGGAGGGCGCGGGTGGTCCGCGAGGGCTCCGACCTGACCCTGATCGCCTGGGGGCGGATGGTCGAGGAGGCGGCCCGCGCCTGCGACGAGCAGCTCGCCGATCTCTCGGTCGAGCTCGTCGACATGCGGACGCTGGTGCCGCTCGATCTCGACACCGCGGCGGCGAGCGTCGCCCGCACCGGTCGGGCGCTGGTCGTCCACGAGGCTGCCGAGGCCTTCGGGGCGGGCGCCGAGATCGCGATGCAGCTGACCGAACGGCTGCTGTTCGAGATCGAGGGACCGATCCGCCGGCTCGGCGCGGTGACCGCGCCGACCCCCTACAGCCCGCCGCTGGAGGCGGCGGCCCTTCCCGGCGCCGACTCGATCGCCGCCGCCGCCCGCGAACTGCTGACGATCTAGAAGACCCGCCGAGAGGAAGACCCATGGAACTCAAAGACACCTTCACGGTCGATGTCCCGCCCGAGCGGCTCTGGGAGGTGCTCACCGACGTCGAGCGGATCGCGCCGTGCGTGCCCGGCTTCGAGTTGGAAGAGGTCGAGGAGCCCGACTATCGCGGGCGGATGAAGATCAAGGTCGGCGCGATCCAGATGCAGTACGACGCGACCATCACCTTCGCCGAGCGCGACGATGCCGCCCGGCGCGCGGTGCTGAAGGTGAAAGGCAAAGAGCGGCGCGGGCCGGGCGCGGTCGACGCGACGACCACCGCGATCCTCAGCGGCGACGGTGGGCAGACGACCGCGTCGATGGTCACCGAGGTCCAGGTGACCGGCCGGATCGCCCAGTTCGGCCGCGGCATCATCGCCGACGTCAGCTCCCGCCTGACCGAGAAATTCGTCGCCAACCTGGAGCAGCAGGTGCTGGCGCCGGCGGGGTCCGCGGCGGAGCCGGAGGAGGCGGTGAACGCTCCCGGGGCCGAGGAGCGCGCCGCGTCGCCGCCTCCTCCTCCGCAGGCCGCCGGCGAGCCGCTCGACCTGGCGGCTGTCGGCGCGGTACCGGTCCTGAAGCGGGTCGGCCCGGTGGTCGCGGCGTTCCTCGTCGTCCTGCTGCTGTTGCGGTGGCGATCCCGCTGACCGCTCCCTGGCCAGGTGCCGAGTCGCTCTCGTCGCCGCGGGCGGTGGTCGACGCCCTGGCCGAGACGGGCTACCTCGCCGACGAGAACCTGGCCGTCACCCTGTTCCTCGGCGCCCGCCTCTCGATGCCGGTCCTGCTCGAGGGCGAGGCGGGGGTCGGCAAGACCGAGGTGGCGCGGGCGCTTGCCGAGGTCAGCGGCTCGCGCCTCGTGCGCCTTCAGTGTCACGAGGGGATCGACGCCGATTCGGCGCTCTACGACTGGGATTACCGGCGCCAGCTGTTGGCCGCCCGCGGCGAGGGCCGGAAGACCGACGAGCTCTACTCACGCGAGTTCCTGCTGCGGCGGCCGCTCCTCGAGGCGCTCGAGAGCGAGCAGCCGGTCGTGCTCCTGATCGACGAGGTCGACCGCAGCGACGAGCACTTCGAGGCGCTCTTGCTGGAGCTGCTCGCCGAGCACCAGGTGACGATCCCGGAGGCGGGGACCGTGCACGCGCGCTGGGCGCCGTTCTCCCTGCTCACCTCGAATCGCACCCGGGAGCTGCACGACGCCCTGAAGCGCCGTTGCCTCTACCACTGGATCGAGTATCCGAGCCGCAAGCGCGAGCTGGAGATCGTCAACAGCCGTTGTCCCGGCGTCGCCGCGGAGATCGCCGAGCGGGTCTGCGCCGCGGTCGAGCGACTCCGCGCCGCCGATCTCTACAAGCCGCCCGGGGTGGGGGAGACGCTGGCCTGGGCGCGGGCCCTCGATGCGCTCAGCGGGCCGGCGGAGCTCGACTCGACGCTCGGCGTGGCGCTGAAAGTTCGCGAGGACGTCGAGCAGGTGCGCGCCGCGGACGTGCTCCAGGGTGCCTGAGGACGCGGTCGAGCGCGAGCGCGTCGCGGTCGGGGTGTCGGCCGGGCTCCTCGCCTTGGCCGCCCGCATGCGGGCCGCGGGCGTCGAGTGCGGGCCCGGGCACCTGGTCACCGCGCACCGCGCCCTCGCCGCGGTCGAGCCGGACCGGCGCCGCGCCCGCGTCGCGCTGCGCGCCTCCCTCTGCGCGAGCCGGGATGACATCGAAGTGTTCGAGCGAGCCTTCGAGGAGCTGTTCGGAGACCGGCCGATCGCCCCGATCGACCCTGGCAAGGGGGAGCCGCAGGCGGCCGGCGGGACCCCCTCCGGGGCGCTGGGCACCGATGAAGAAGAGGAGGAGGGAGAGGAGCCGGACGGGGAGGAGGCGCACCGCGTCGGTGAATGGAGCGCGATCGAGGTCCTGCGGGAGAAATCCTTCCGCGCCTACACGCCGCAGGATCGCGAGCTCGCCCGCGACGAGCTCCGCCGCCTCGCCGCCGAGCTGCCGTGGCGTCCCTCGCCGCGCTCCCGCCGGGCACCCGCCCGTGCGCCCCGCCTCGACCTGCGGCGCACGATGCACGCGGCCGTCCGCCACGGCGGCGATCCGGCGGAGCTCCGTTGGCGCCGCCGCGGCCGCCGACCTCGACGGCTGGTCTTCGTCTGCGACGTCTCCGGCTCGATGGCGCCCTTCGCCGAGATCGGGCTCGAGTACGTCCATGCGGTGCTCCGCGCCGGGGCGCCCGCGGAGGCCTTCTGCTTCGGCACCCGGCTGACCCGGATCACGCTCGAGCTGCGGGCGGGCGACGTGGCGGGGGCCTTCGCGGCGGCCGAGGCGAAGGCGGTCGACCGGGCGGGCGGCACCCGCATCGGCGCCGCGATCGCGGCGCTCAACCGGGAATATCGGCACCGCCTCGGGCGCGGCGCCGTGGTGGTGATCCTCTCCGACGGCTGGGACCGCGGCGAGCCCGGCCTCCTCGCCGTGGAGATGGCCCACCTGCGCCGGACCTCCCACGCCGTCCTCTGGCTCGATCCCCATCTGGCCGAGCCCGCCTACGAGCCGCTGACCCGCGGGATGCGCGAATCCCTGCCGAGCGTCCGCGCCGCCTTTCCCGGCGACCGCCTCTCCGGCCTGATCGAGCTCACCGAGGCCACGCGGGGCCTCGCCTGACGGGTAAGGGATCGGGCGGAGGGGCGGGGTGCGGGTCCCGGCGGGGAGTCGCGAGGGGGACGCCGGGAACTCCGCGTCCCCAAGGGAAGGCGCCACGAGGTGACCCTTCCGTGAGGGCCGAGATGTTGATGGGCCGAAAAGCGCTCTATATCAGCGCTTTTCGGCCCATCAACCTGGGGGCGTCGTGGAGGCATGACGTCTTTCCCCGGAAGCGCGCGGGGCCCCGCGCGCTTCCCCTCGGAAGCCTCGCGTCCCCGCCCCGCCCCCGCTCCCCGCCGTCCGACGTCCACCCCGGGCGACCGGGCCGCAAACCTCCGACCGGAGGGTGGGCGGCCGGGCGGGGCGCCCGTAGCGTTCTTCCCAGTCAGCAGATCATCAAAGGAGGAGCAGTGGGACTGGTCGGAGATTCGGCGATCATCACCGGCGGTGCACAGGGAATCGGGCTCGGGATCGCGCGCGAGCTGATCGCGCGCGGCGCCTCGGTTGTCCTTTTCGACCTCAACGAGGACGCGGTGAACGAGGCGGCCGCGAGCCTCGAGTCGGGCAAGGCGGTGGGCTTCGCGGGCAGCGTCACCGCGGCCGACGACTGGGCGGCCGCGTTCGACCGCGCCGCGGAGAGCTTCGGTCCCGTCTCGATCCTTGCCAACAACGCCGGCTGGGCCAGCCTGGCGCTGATCGAGGACCTCGAGGAGTCCGACTGGGACCAGTGCATGGACGTCTGCGCCAAGGGCGCCTTCCTCGGGACGAAGGAGTTCGCGCGCCGCGCCGACGGTGCCGGTGCGATCGTCAACACCTCCTCGCTGAACGCCGAGGCCGCCACCGACGGCCTCGCCCATTACTGCGCCGCGAAGGCCGCGGTCAGCCAGCTGACCAAGGTGGCCGCGGCCGAGCTCGCCCCGCGCGGGATCCGGGTCAACGCGGTGGCGCCGGGCATCACCCGCACGCCGATGTCGGAAGGCGGCTTCCTGGCCGGGCGGATGGGCGAAGAGTTCATCGCCCACACCCCGATGGGCCGCTTCGGCGAGCCCGAGGACATCGCCAGGGCGGTCGCCTTCCTCGTCTCCGACGATGCCGGCTGGGTGACCGGGGTGACGCTGCCGGTGGACGGCGGCGGACACATCCGTGGACTGCAGAACTACTGGGCGACCATGCAGGAAACCACGGCCGCCTGAGCTTGTAACGAACCAAGGAGAATCGATGCCCGAGTCAGTTGAGTTCCAGAGCGGCGGCGAGACGGTCCGCGGCGACTTGTATCTCCCCGACGGGGAAGGGCCCCATCCGATCGTCGTCATGGCGGGTGGCTGGTGCTACGTGAAGGAGCTGGTCCAGCCGCGGTACGCGGAACTCTTCGCCCAGGCAGGTGTCGCCGGGCTGGTCTTCGACTATCGCCACCTCGGGGCGAGCGACGGTGAGCCGCGCCAGCACATCGACCCGAACAAGCAGATCGAGGACTACCGCAACGCGATCTCCTACGTCACCCGCCAGGACCAGTTCGACGCCGATCGCCTCGGCGTCTGGGGCATCTCCTACAGCGGCGGACACTCGCTGGTGATCGCGGCGACCGATCGACGGGTGAAGGCGGTCTGCTCGGTGGTCCCGGTGATCGACGGTTGGGAGAACATGCGTCGCGTCCACGGCATGGAAGGCTTCCGCGCCCTGCGCAAGGCCGTCGAGGACGATCGCGAGGCCCGCTTCGACGGCGCCGAGCCGGGCTACATGGCGATGTCGATCCTGAACGTCGGGCAGGAGCTCTGCACCTGGCCCTTCCCGGAAACCTACGCCGCCTTCAAGACCCTGAAGGAGACCGTGGCGCCGCGACACGAGCACCGCAACACGATCGCCTCGACCGAGATGCTGATGAACTACAGCGTCTTCCCGTTCGTGCCGCGGATCCTCAACGTCTCGGTCTTGATGATCATCGCCGACGAAGACGACCTCACGCTCTGGGACAAGGAGACCGAGGCCTTCAAGGCGATCGGCAGCCAGGACAAGGAGCTGTTCGTGACCCCGACGGTGTCCCACATGGAGCTCTACAGCGACAAGACCGCGCTCGAGCTCGCCGCCGAAAAGGCCGCCGAGTTCTTCGAGCGCAAGCTGCTCGCGGCCACGCCGGTCACGGCCTGAGGTGGTCCGGTGAGGGGACTCGACGGACAGGTGGCGGTCGTCACGGGGGCCAGTTCCGGTCACGGCCGCGCCACCTCGCTGCGCCTGGCCGAGGAGGGTGCGGCGGTCGTCTGCGCCGACCTCCGGCCGGGGGCGCGCAAGGACGGCTTCGAGGCCGATCTCGAGGTCGACACCCACGCGCTGATCGAGCGTGACGGCGGTCGCGCCGCGTTCGTCGAGTGCGACGTCACCGACGAGGCCTCGCTGCGCGCGGTCGCCGACCTCGCGGTCGAGCGGTTCGGGCGGCTGGACGCCTGGGTCAACAACGCGGGCACCTTCCTCGGGCTGAAGCCCCTGCTCGAGGAGACGCCGGACCAGTACCGGACGACGATGGAAGTCAACCTCGACGGCACCTGGTACGGCTGTCGCGCGGCCGTCGCCAAGATGCTCGGGCAGGAGCCGCGCGGTCGCTCGCGCGGCAGGATCGTGAACATCGGGTCGGTCGCGGGCGAGTTCGGCCAGGCCGACATCGGCGGTTACTCGGCCTCCAAGGGCGCGGTCCACAATCTGACGCGGGCGCTGGCGATCGAGTTGGCCCCGCAGCTGATCAACGTCAACGCGATCGCGCCCGGCTACTTCCCGACCGGGATGAACCGGGTGTTCTGGGACGACCCGGAAGCGCTGCAGGCGGTCGAAGAACTGCACCCGCTGCCGCTCGGCGTCCCCGCTGACATCGCCGCCGGGGTCGCCTTCCTGGCCTCCGACGACGCCGCCTTCATCACCGGCACCATCCTGCCGATCGACGGCGGTGTGTTGGCCAAGTGACCCGTTGATCGCTCGCCTGGACACCTGACCCGTCGCTACCTCCGTCCGGAGGTAGCAATCACCGTCAGGTCCGAACTACTTTCACTTCACTCGGCCGGTCCGAGTGGGTTACAGACTGTGGGAAACCGCAATGGGAGAGGGAAGAATGGGTAAGAGTTTGGCTACACGTCGCCTCGGGGCACGCCTGCTGTTCGTTGCGGTCCTGCTGGCGGCGTTGTGTGTGTTCGTTGCCGCCTGCGGCGGGTCGAGCAGCAGTTCCTCATCGGAAAGCACCAGCGCCTCGGAAGGTAGCGGCAGCTCCGAAAGCGCCGCTGCCACCGAAGGTGGTGGAGAAGAAGAAGGTGGAGAAGAAGAAAGCGGGTCCTCCGAAGAAGGCGGGCTCGTCTACTTCATGGCTCCGAACACCCAGCCGGAACGGTACATCCACCAGGACGGCCCCGACTTCGTCAAGGCGATGAAGGAACTGGACCCCAACATCGAAGTGAAGCAGGAGGTCGCCGACGGAACTTCGGCGACGCAGCAGTCGCAGATCGAAACCGCGATCGCCAACGGCGCCAAGGCCTTGGTCGTCGTCGCGGCCGACCCGCCCAGCAGCGCCGGGCTGCTCGAATTCGCCGCCGCCGACGAAGTGCCGGTGATCGGTTACGAGAACGTGCCGCTCAACGGGCCGCTGACGAGCCAGGTCATCTTCAGCCCCCTCAGCGCGGGCGAACAGCAGGCCAAATATTTCTCCGAACAGGTGAAAGAAGGCAAGCTCGGGCCGACCCCGGTGCCGATCGTCCGCCTCTACGGGAACAAGGGCGACGTCTACGAGGTCCAGATGAAAAAGGGCCAGGACAAATACATGAACCCGCTGATCAAAGAAGGCGCGGTCGAAGTCACCTGCGAAAACTACGTCAAAGAATGGGCGCCGGAAAACGCTCAGACCGACATGGAATCGTGCCTGAGCAAGAACGCCGACATCCGTGGCTACCTCGGCATGTACGACGGTGACGTCGCGGGCGCTCTCGCCGCCCTGAAGCAACACGGTCTGGACGGCCAGAAGGTGAAGATGTTCGGCGGCCAGAACCCCGAACTCTCCGGCCTGCAGAACCTGCTGCTCGAAGAACAGCAGGACGAGGTGTACAAGCCCTACCCGGTCGAGGCGAAAGCCGCGGCCGAACTGGCGCTGGCCGCGGTGAAAGGTGAAGAACCGCCGGCGAGCCTGATCAACGCACAGGTGAACAACGGCGCCGACACGATCCCGACCTATGAAATCCCGACTATCTACGGACACCTCGAAGAAGGGGTCGACCCGGCCGCGCTGGTCCAGAAAGCGGTCGACTACGGGATGTTCACCTGGGAAGAAGTCTGCACCGGAGAAGCGGCGCAGACCAAAGGCTGTAAGGAAAATGGCTGAGGCGGACCTTCTCCTCGCCTCGGTGATCGCCGCGGGGCCCGCGTGAGCGGGCCCGCGGTGGTCGAAGTACTGGGGGCCGAAAAGAATTACGGCGGCCTCCGCGCCCTCTCCGGCGTCGACCTTCACGTCGACGCCGGAGAGGTGTTGGCGTTGGTAGGCGACAACGGCGCCGGCAAGAGCACCTTGCTGAAGCTGATGTCGGGCGTCGAACCGTTCGACGGCGGCACCCTCAAGGTGGGCGGCGAGGAGGTCGTGTTCCACACTCCTCGCGACGCCACCGGACACGGGATCCACACCGTCTACCAGGACCTCTCGCTGTGCGAGAACCTGGACACCGTCCAGAACCTCTTCCTCGGCCAGGAGCAGGTCTCGAGCATCCTCCTCGGCAACCGGCTCGACCGTCGCGAGATGGAGACGACCGCGCGCCGCGTCCTCGGCGAACTGGCGGTCAAGATCCAGTCCTTGCGGGCGCCGGTCGGTTGGCTCTCCGGCGGTCAGCGACAGGGCATCGCGATCGGCCGGGCCCTCGTCTCCGAGCCGGCCCTGATCCTGCTCGACGAGCCCACCGCGGCGCTCGGGGTGGAACAGAAGGCCGAGGTCTACAACTTGATCAACCGGCTGCGGGACCGGGGCTGCGCGGTGCTGCTCATCTCCCACGACCTGCGCGACGTGCGCCACCTGGCCGACCGGGTCGCGGTGCTGCGACTGGGCGCCAAAGTCGGCGAGTTCGTGAAGGCCGACAACTACGACGTCGACGACCTCGTCGCCTCGATCACCGGCGCCAAGGAGGCGATCGTTTGAGCGTCTCCGTCCCCTCGGCGCCCGCCCCGGCCTCCGCCTCGACCGAGGCTCGGAGCTGGCAGACGAAGCTCGGCGAGGGCCTTGCGGGCCCCTATCGCAGCCTGCCGGTGATCCTCGCCCTGGTGATCCTCTGGATCGGCTTCAACGCCGCCAACTCGGCCTTCCTCGGTTCCGCCAACCTGCATTCGCTGGCCCAGCAGATCGTGCCCGTGGGGATGCTCGCGCTGGGCATCGTCTTCGTCCTCCTGGTCGGCCAGATCGACCTCTCCTCGGCGGCCCTCAGCGCGGTAGCGGCGACGATCGCAGCCCGGCTGCTGGTCGAATCGGGGTGGCCGCTGGTCCTCGCGATCGCCGTGGCGGTCGCCTTCGCGGTCGCCGTCACCTTCGTCGAGTCGCTCTTCGTGATCTACGGCGTCCCGTCCCTGATCGTCACCCTCGGCGGCATGATCATGCTGCAGGGCGGGCAGCTGATCGCGTTGCCGCCGCCCTTCCAGGTGAGCCTCGGCGGGACCTCGCTCGCCAAGTTCGCGGGCACCAACATCTCGACCACCGCCTGCTTCGTCGTCGTCGCGATCGGCCTCGTCGTGCTCGTCGGCTTCCGCCTCTGGTCCGTACTGCGCGGCCGGCGGGCGGGCGACGGCGTCGTGCTTCGCCAGGCCCTGATCGGGCTGGCTCCCGCGGTGATCGGCGGGGTGGCCGCGCTGATCGCGATCCTGATGGTCGGCAGCAGTCGTGGCGTGCCGCTCTCGACCGCGGTGTTTTTCGGCTTCCTGGTCGTCGCCTGGTACATGACGACCCAGACCCGCTACGGGACGCACCTCTACGCCGTCGGCGGCAACTCGGCCGCCGCCAAACGCTCCGGCGTGCCGGTTTCGCGGATCGTCGTCTACTCGTTCCTCGTCCTCGGCGTCTGCGCTACCGTCGCCGGGCTGGCGGAAGCGTCGCGCACGCTCGGCGTCTCGACCTCGACCGGCGGCGGCTCGCTGATGCTGGACGCGATCGCCGCCGCGGTGGTCGGCGGCACCAGCCTCTTCGGCGGACGCGGCTCGGTCTGGTCGGCGGCGCTCGGCGCCCTGGTGATCGGCTCGATCAACAGCGGCGTGCAGCTGCTCGGGCTCTCGGTCGAAGTCCAGGACCTGGCCACCGGCGGGGTGCTGATCCTGGCGGTGACGATCGACCTGATCGTCAGTCGCGGCTCGCTGCGGCCCTCGCGCGGGCGCATGTTGCGAAGTTGAGCGGACGCTCCCGCGACGCCGATGAACCTCCGTCCGGAGGGTGTCCCGGACCCTTCGGATCGGGGACCGTGGGCGCATGAACGACACCAAGAAGCTTTCCGGGAAAGTTGCACTGATCACTGGCGCCGGTTCGGGGATGGGTCAGGCGATGGCGCGCGAATTCGCGGCCGAGGGCGCCGCCGTGATCGCCGCCGACATCGTCGAGGCGCGGGCCGCCGAGACGGCCAAGGGGATCGCGGACGACGGCGGCCGCGCGGTGGCGGTCGAGATCGACGTCGCCGACTCCGGCTCGGTCGAGGCCGCCGTCGCCAAGGGAAGCGGCGAGTTCGGTCCGATCACCCTGCTGTGCAGCAACGCCGGCGTGCTCGACGACTACAAGACGGTCCTCGAGACCGACGAGTCCGAATGGGACCGGGTCGTCGACATCAACCTGAAGGGCATGTACCTC
>MKSH01000079.1:13682-14263 GCA_001898095.1 Solirubrobacterales bacterium 70-9
GATGATCGAGGCCGGCGGCGGCGCGATCGTCAACACCGCCTCGATCTCCGGCTTCGTCGCCGGCGGTGGCGGTGCCGCCTATACCTCCTCCAAGCACGGCGTGATCGGCTTCACCCGCCAGCTGGCCTTCGACTACGGGCCCAAAGGGGTGCGGGCGAACTGCATCTGTCCGGGTGCGGTGGAGACGGGGATGACCAAGGACCTCTTCGCCGCCAACGAAGCCGAGGTGATGGAAAGCGTGAACTCGGTTCCGGCGGGCCGCTACGCGCAGCCGTGGGAGATCGCCAAGCTGGCCCTCTTCCTGGCCGGCGAGGATGCGGGCTTCATCCACGGCGCCGCCTACGTGATCGACGGTGGTTGGACCATCCGCTAGGGACGGCCTGGGGGACCCCAGGTGAGCGCCCGGGCCGAGCCGTTCGTGGGCGGCCTGCGGATCCGCCGGCCGGCCGCGCTCGACCCGCCCGCCCTGGCGCTGATCGAGGCGAAGAACGTCTGCACCGTGTCGACGCACGGTGCAGACGGTTCGATCCACGCGCGGCCGGTCTGGGTCGACACCGACGGTGAGGACGTGCTCTTGAACA
>MKSH01000079.1:14509-18152 GCA_001898095.1 Solirubrobacterales bacterium 70-9
AAACCCTCCGAACGGACGTACCGAGCGCCGGTCCCGGCGGGCTACGGTCGGATTCGTTCCGCCCGGTGCGCTCTCCAGAGGCCGCCGGCACCGCAGCGTGGATAGGAGGAGATGTTGACTTACAAGGTCAAAGCAGCCAAGCACGAGCCGGTGGCCGAGCGCGAGTCCGCGCTCCCTTCGCGTGACCAGAACTTCGACGTGGAAACCGATGTCGCCGTGGTCGGCGGCGGTTGCGCCGGCCTCTCGTCGGCGCTCTTCAACGCTTGGAACGGCGAGGACGTGATCCTGCTGGAGAAGGCGCCCGAGCTCGGCGGCACGACGATCAAGGCCGCCTTCATCTACTGGGTCCCGAACAACGGCCCGCTGCGCGATTCCGGCGGGGTCGACAGCGAAGAGGACTTCCTCAAGTACGCCGCGCGCATCTCGCGGCCGGAGAAGTACGACCCGAACAGCCCGACGCTGGGCCAGAGCCGGCTCGAGTACGACCTCTACAAGGCGATCTACGAGAGCGGCTGGCCCGCGGTCGAGCGGCTGCACGAGAAAGGCGGCCTGCGCTACGAGCACGCGCCGAACTGGGTCGACTACTGGGCCAGCCTGGACGAGGACAAGGTGCCGGCCGGCCGGGCGCTGGTCCCCGAGGGGATCAACGAAGACCAGACCGACGGTGGCAAGCTGGCGATCGAATCGATGAGCAAGGCGGCCGCCGAGGCGGGCGTCGACATTCGCACCGGGCACCGTGTCCAGCGGCTGATCCTCGACGACGACAACGCGGTCGTCGGGCTCGTCGCGACGACGGTCGACGGTCAGGAGCTGCGGGTGGGCGCGCGCAAAGCGGTGGTCTTCGGCTCCGGCGGGTTCACCCACGACAAGGACCTGCGCGACAACTTCCTCGCCGTTCCCGCCTACGGCGGCTGCGCGGCGCGGACCAACGAGGGGGACTTCGTCCGCATCGGCGCCGCGGCGGGCGCCCAGCTGCGCAACATGCAGTACGCCTGGCGGACGCCGATCAACCTCCACAAGGCGGTCGAAAAGGATCCCGACATGCAGGGCACCTTCGCGGTCGCCGGCGACTCGATGATCTGCGTCAACTACAAGGGCGAGCGGCCGCTGAACGAGAAGCTCCCCTACAACGAGTTCGTGCAGCGGATGTACGACTGGGACCCGTTGAACTGCGACTTCCCGAACCGGGTGTTGATCCAGGTCTGGGACCAGCACTCGCAGGACAACTCGGCGATCGACTACTTCGGCAACAGCATCGTGCCCGACGGCGTCGACGATTCGCACGTGATCAAGGGCGACACGTTGGCGGAGCTGGCCCGGAACGTCGGCGAGCGCCTCGAGCGCTTCCGCGGTGAGACCGGCGACCTGACCCTCGCTCCCGACTTCCTCGAGAAGCTCGAAGTGAGCGTCGCCCGCTGGAACGAGATGGCCGCGGACGAAGTCGACAAGGACCTCGGCCGCGGCAGCCGCGAAGTCGAACTGACGGTCTTCGCCGGGCCGCTCTCCGACGCGGACAAAGAGACGAAGAACCCGGTCATGCACGCGATCTCGGACCAAGGTCCCTACTACGCCAGCTTGCTGATCGGGGGCACGCTCGACACCAAGGGCGGCCCGCGGATCAACACTTACGCGCAGGTCGTCGACGACCGTGACGAGCCGATCACCGGCCTCTACGGCGTCGGCAACTGCGTCGCGTCGGCCTCGGCGCGGGCGTACTGGGCCGGGGGTGGCACGCTCGGCCCGATGATCGCCTTCGCCTACCGCGCCTCCCAGGCGATCGCCGAGCAACCTGCCCGCCGGCCGGGCCACAGCGCGGCTGCCGCCTGACTCCTCTGAGGCGTCAGGGGGGCGGGGGCCTGCTGACCCCCCGCCCCTCGGGGCCGGCCCGCGCAGGCCTCAGTCGAAGGTCTGACGGGCTTCGCCGGCGCGCCCGATGATCGTCCAGATGACCACCGCCGGCTCGTCGCCGATGGTCCAGAATCGGTGCGGGCTGCGCGCCTCGAAGACGATCGAGTCGCCGGCTTTGAGCTCATAGCTGTCGAAGCCGATGGTGGCGCCGAGCTTGCCGGACAGCACCAGCCCGTACTCGCGCCCGCGGTGGACCATCATCGCGTCGACGGCGCAGGACTCGCTGCCGACTTCGTAGATCACGTAGAGGAAGTCGACGTCCTCCTCGTGGCGGGGGGTCAGCCGGTACCAGACGACGCCGGTCTCCAGCTGGAGCTCGGGGCGCTCGTCGGGGTGCAGCACCATGCCGTTTTCGCCGGGCGCCCGCGGCGACGCCGCGGCGTCGGCGAAGAGCACGTCCAGCGACAGTTCGAGCTCGGTGGTGATCGCCACCAGGGTGCCCACCGAGGGGTTGACTTTGCCCGTTTCGATCTGCGAGACGAGGCTCGGGGACACGCCGATCCGATCGGCGAGCCCGCGGACGCTGATGCCCATCTGCTCGCGCCGGGTCCGCAGACGGGCAAGGGCGGGGCCCGGAATCTGTTCGCTCCTGTTTCCCCGCGCTCCGTTACGAGACATCACCGAGAAGGTAGATCGCCGAGCCACCCCCGGCCTACCTCCATCCGGACCATTGTCGCGTCGCGGGCTGCGCGGCCCGAAAACCTCCGATTGGAGGTTCCGCCGACCCGGGACCCGAACCTATTCTCGCCGGGTGAACGATCCGGGAAACGGCGGACTCGACGCGAGCGTCATCCGCACCCTTCGTGAGTTCCGCCTCACCCCTGTCTGGGTGATCAGCGCGGTGGTGGTGTTGCTCCTGCTCTTCTCCCAGCTGGTGGTCACCAGCGACTTCTTCTCGCAGGGGACGCTCTCCACGCTGACGCCGTTGATCGGGATCTTGGTCCTGGTCGCCACCGGACAGGCGTTCGTGATCAGTACCGGCGGCATCGATCTGAGCTTGCCGGCGACGATGACGCTGATGGGGGCGATCGTCCTCAAGCAGTCGGAAGGGCAGAGCTCGAAGCTTCTCGGTGCCCTCGTGCTCTGCGCCGTCGCCTGCGTCGTCATCGGCCTGATCAACGGCATCCTGGTCGAGGGGCTGCGGCTCAGCTCGCTGGTCGTGACGCTGGCCGTCGGCCAGCTCGTCTCCGGCTACACGGAGCTCTACCGCGGCAACGTGCCGAGTATCCAGCACGTCCCCCAGAACATCTCCGACTGGGCGGGGGCCGACCTCGGCGGAGTCAGCTACATCCTCATCTTCTCCTGCGTCCTCGCCGTCATCGCCACCTACTTCCTGCACCGGGTGGTGATCGGCAGGCGACTGGTCGCCAGCAGCACGGCCGAGCGGGCCGCCGTGCTCTCCGGCCTGAAGGCGCCGCTCTACCGGATCTCGGCGTACGTGGTCGCGGCCCTGGTCTACGGGGTGGGAGGGGTCCTGGCCGCGGGCCAGATCCAGACGCCCGACCTGACGCTGGGCGAACCGTACCTGCTGACCAGCGTGGTGGCCGTGGTGCTCGGCGGCGCCGTGCTGACCGGCGGACGGGTGAGCCCGATCGCCACCTTGATGGGCGCAGTCTTCATCACCGTGCTCGACTTCGACCTGCGGGTCGAAGGCTATTCCACCGGTGTCCGAATGATCATCCAGGGCGCCGTCCTGGTGATCGGCCTGTCACTGATCTACGTGTTCCGCAACCGC
>MKSH01000079.1:18177-27276 GCA_001898095.1 Solirubrobacterales bacterium 70-9
GTAGGAATCAACAGGAGGAGATATATGTCGTCCAGGGGAAGACCAGACGGTAAGAGGAGGTGGCTGAAACTAACACTGATATTCGGTGTTCTCGCCGTCTTCGCAGTGATCGTGCTCGCCGGATGTGGTGGCGGAAGCTCGTCCACCAGCGCCGAAACCGAAGCGGCGGAAACGGAAGAACCCGCCACGGAAGAAGGCGCCACGGAAGAAGAAGCCGGTACCGAAGAAGCCGCCAGTGAAGAAGAAGGCGGCGAAGAAGAAGCGTCGGGTGAAGCCACCGTCTCCGAAGGCGAACTCCAGAAGACGGTCGACACGGCGCTGGAAACCGAAGAAATCGAAGCAAGCTCGTTGCCGCCGCTGATGCGGGAAGCGCTGGAACTCGCGACTACCGAACCGACCGAAGAAGAAATGGAAACGGCGTTCGAATGCTGGAAGCAGAACTCCTGCACGATCGGTGAAGGCCCGATCACGCTCGGGCTCGCCGACGGCTTCGGCGACAACACCTGGCGCCAGTTCTCGAAGATGGGCGTGATCCTCCAGGCGATGAAATTCCCCGAAGTCGGGAAGATCATCCTCACCAACGCGCACGGCGAATTGGCCACCTTCCAGTCGAACCTGCGCAGCCTTACCGCGCAGGGGGCGAAAGCGATCGTCGTCTACAACGACTTCGGTCCCGCCGCCTACTCGGCGCTCGAGGCCGCCCAGCGTGAAGGCGCGGCGATCTCGACCTACGTCGGCCCCAACGACGGTGCGCCGGTGACGGCGATCAACACCCGCGTCCAGCCGGACATCTGCCAGGCCGGTAAAGAAATGGCCAAAGCGACCGAAGAAGCGATCGGCGGTCCAGGGCCGGTCGCCTACTTCGAAGGCACCCCCGGCAACCCCGAGGACGAAGGCTGGAAGAAGTGTGCAACCGAAGAAGGGATCGAATCGATTTTCGAAGGCGAAACCGAATGGACCCCGGCCGGCGCGCAGAAAGCCGCTTCGGCACTGGTCGCCTCCGGTAAGCCGGTGAAAGCGATCCTCTACAGCTACTCGAACCCGGTACCGAGCATCGTCAACGTGTACCTGAAGGCGGGCAAAGAAATCCCGGCGATCATCACCTGGACGCAGAACAACGAAACCACCTGCCAGTGGATCGAACACCCGTACAAGCTGTACCAGACCAATGCGTTGAACTGGGCGGCCCGGGTCTCGGTCGACGCGGTGGTGAAAAAAACCGAAGGCGAAGAAGTGCCGGAAGCGGTCATCTATCCGCAGCCGTTCAGCCCCGCGAAGCGGAGCAGCTGTGAAAAAGGCAAGCCGGCCGAATACCCCGGCAAGTCGGCTCTGATCCCGGAATTCCTCGTGGAAAAGATGTTGGCCGGCCAGTAGTTCCGACCATCAGTCATGCCTGACCCGACCAGTCCAGAGCAGAGCTCGCAGCTCGACCCCGGTGCCGCCTCGGCGGCGCCGGGGCCGTCGCTGCGGACTCTGGAGGTGTCGAAAAGCTACGGCGTGGTGAAGGCCTTGCAGCCGACCACGTTGGATCTGGCACCGGGCGAGGTCCACGCCCTGGTCGGCGAGAACGGCTCCGGCAAGTCGACCTTCGTCGGCATCGTCAGCGGCACCGTCGTCCCGGACACCGGCTCGGTCGAGATCGCCGGCAACACCTGCCGCAGGCACACGCCCTGGGAGTCCCAGCGCCACGGCGCCCTCACCGTCTTCCAGGACGGCTCGGTCATCCCCGAGCTGACCGTCGGCCAGAACCTCTACCTGGGGACGCCGGCGGCGAAGCGCCCTTCCTATCGCGAGGTCGGGTCCTGGGCGGCCGAGCGCCTCGACGAGTTCGGCCTCGGCCGGATCTCGCCGAAGCTCGCCGCCGAGCGGCTCTCGGCCGCCGACCGCCAGCTGCTCGAGATCGCCCGCGCGATGATGGCGCGGCCCCAGGTCCTGCTCCTCGACGAGGCCACCTCAGCGCTCGACGCGGCCGGCGTCGACGTCGCCCTCGAGCTGATGCGCAAAGGCGCCTCCGAGGGCTGTGCGGTCCTCTTCGTCACCCACCGCCTCTCCGAGGTCTTCCGCGTCGCCGACCGCATCTCGGTGCTCCGCGACGGCCAGTACCGGGGCACCCACGATCCCGCCGACATCGACCAGGCGGGGCTGGTCGAGCTGATGGCGGGGCGCAGCGTCACGGTCGAGTTCCCCGCGCGGGCCGAGCAGATCGGCGACGTGATCCTCGATGCCAAGGGCCTCACCGGCGAGGGCTACGGCCCGATCGACCTGCAGTTGCGCCGTGGCGAGATCCTCGGCATCGCGGGTGCCGACGGCAACGGCCAGCTGCCGCTGCTCGGCGGCCTCGCCGCGATCGCCGACCCGCGCGGCGAACTGGCCGTCGACGGCCGCCTGATCAAGACCTTCGGCCAGGCCTGGGACGCCGGCGTCGCCTACCTCTCCAGCGATCGCCGCAGCGAGTCGTTGTTCCAGACCCTGGCGATCCGCGAAAACCTCGTCGTCAGCGTCCTCGGCAAGCTCGGCCGCGGCGGCGTCGTCACCTCGCGCCGCGAGGACCGCCAGGTGAGCGAGAGCATCGATCGCTACGGCGTCCGCCTCGGCTCGCCGGAGGAGCCGATGACCTCGCTCTCGGGCGGCAACCAGCAGAAAGTCGCGCTGGCGAAGGTTCTGGAGACCGAACCGCGGGCCTTGCTCTGCGACGAGCCGACCCAGGGCGTCGACGTGCGCTCCCGCCTGGAGATCTACCGGATGCTTCGCGAGAGCGCCGAGAAAGGCCTGGCGGTGGCGATCGTCTCCTCCGACGCGGCCGAGCTGGCCGGGCTCTGCGACCGGGTCATCGTCCTCTCGCGCGGCCAGATGGTCGCCCAGTTGAGCTCCTACGAGGCCTCCGAGGAGAGCATCGTCAGCGCCTTCACCGGGCACGAATCCGGTCGCCGGCAGGCGGGCGCGGCGGCAGCCGGGGACGCCACCGCCCGCATCTCGCCATGGGCGCGGGTCCGCGAGGCGGTCCACCGCCACGAGGACCTCGCCCGACTGGCGCTGCTGGCGTTGATCCTCGTCCTCCTCGGCGCCTACACCCAGAGCCGTTCGAGCACCTTCCTCACCGTCCCCGGCATCTACAACGTGTTGCTGCTGGCCCTGCCGTTGGCGGCGGTCGCCGCGGCCGAGTACGTGGTCATGTTCATCGGCGGCATCGACATCTCGGTCGCCGGGACGATGGGGGTGACGGTCGGCTTGCTCTCCTTCTGGGTGCAGAGCGGCTCGACCGTACCCGCGTTGATCCTGGCGCTGTTGATCGGCCTCGGCGTGGGAACCCTGATCGGCATCGGCAACTCCACCCTGATCGAGCGATTGAAGATCTCGCCCGTGATCGCGACGATCGCGACCCTGGGGATCCTCCAGGGGGTAGGGCTGACCTTGCGGCCGACCGCGGCGGGTGTGATCGATCTTCACCTGACCGAACTGCTGACCAAGAAACTGTGGGTCTTCCCCTGGCCGCTGGTCGTGATCGGCGTCCTCTTCATCATCGCCGACTGGCTGATGCGCTCGACCGGCACCGGGCTGCGCCTGCGGGCCGTCGGCCTCAACTCGCAGTTCGCCTACCGGCTCGGGGTCAACGCGCCGAGGCTGCGCCAGCTCAGCTACGTGATGTGCGCGGCGCTGGCGGGCGTCGCCGGCGTGATCCTCGCCGGGCAGGTCGGGATCGGCGATTCGACCGTCGGCAACCAGTACATCCTCCTTGCCATCGCCGCGCCGATCCTCGGCGGGGCAAGCCTCCTCGGCGGCCGCGGCACCTTCGTCGGCTGCGGCCTCGGCTCGGTCCTTCTCGCCCTGGGCCTCACCTTGCCGACGACGCTGAGCCTCGGCGAAGGCTGGAACTACATCCTCACCGGCGGCCTGACGCTGATCGCGCTGACGATCTACACCCAGGGCGTCTGGACCGCGGTCAGCCTGCGCGCTCGGAGCCTGGTCCGGTGGCTCTCGTCGCTCGGCGGGTCGCGTCGCGCCGCGTCCGCCGGGTGAGCCGGCTGGGGCTCTAGCGTGGCAGCGTGACCACCGTTCGTCGCATCGCCGGAACGGCCGGCGAGTGGCTCCGCGAAGGTCGCCACGTCGCCTTCGCCCTGCTGGTCGAGATCGAGGGTTCGGCACCGCTCGAACCCGGTGCCCTGATGCTGATCGCCGAGGACGGCGCGATCGAAGGCTCGATCACCGGCGGCTGCATCGAGGGGGCGGTGGTCGAAGAGGCCCAGGCCGTCATCGCCGGCGCGGCGCCCCTTACCGTCACCTACGGGGTCTCCGACGAGCTCGCCGGCACGGTGGGGCTGACCTGCGGCGGCATCGTCCACGTCTTCGTCCACGAGGTCACCGGGGCCGAGGTGGAGGTCGAGGTCGCGGCCCGAGACGCGGTCAGCGCGGGGCTCCCGGTGGCGATCGCGACCTTGCTCGACGGCCCTGGCGCGGGGCACAAGCTGGCCCTCGTCGACGGGAAGGTCCTCGGTGGCTTCGACGGACCCGCGCTCCTCGATCGTTCGGTCGCCCGCGACGCCGAGGGCATGCTCGCCCAGGGACGGAGCGGGATCCGTCGATACGGGGCCGAAGGCGCGACGCTCGGGGCGGAGCTCGCCGTCCACATCCATGCCTTCGCGCCGCCGCCGAAGATGCTGATCCTCGGCGCGATCGACTTCTCCGCCGCACTCGCCCGGATCGCCTCCGAACTCGGCTACGAGGTGACGATCGCCGACCCGCGCGCCCCCTTCCTCGACACGCCTCGCTTCCGCCAGGCCGCGCGCATCCTCACCGCGTGGCCCCAGGATGCTTTCGAGCAGATCGACCTCGGCCCCCGCGACGCGGTCCTCGTCTTCACCCACGACCCGAAGTTCGACGAGCCTGCCCTGATCGGCGCGCTCGCGGGCGACAGCGGCTATATCGGGGCGCTGGGATCCCGCCGGACGACCGTCGACCGCGAGCGCAGGCTCGCCGCGGCCGGGGTCCCCGCCACCGAGCTGGCCCGCGTCCATGCGCCCTGCGGTCTCGACATCGGAGCGGCGACGCCCGAGGAGGTCGCGGTCTCGGTGCTGGCGGAGATCGTCGCCACCCGTTCAGGCCGCTCGGGCGAGCCCTTGCGGGAGGGGTCCCGGGCGATCCATCCGCACCGCTCCTAGCCCGCCGCTTCGGCGCGGCGCAGACCGCCGCGGGACCAGAGGCCGAAGACGATCGGCAGGCCGATGCCGAGGGCGAAGGCGAGGCCGACCACGGTCGGGTCGCCGGAGATGAAGCCGCGGCCCGCCTCGAGCAGGGCGGTGACCGGGTTGACCGAGGCGACCGCGTGGATCCAGCCGCTGAGCAGGGAGAGGGGGACGTAGACGGGGGCGAGGAAGAGGATCAGGAAGACGGGGAGCTGCATCAGCGGGCCGCCCTGGATCGAGCGGACGCGGAGGGCGACGCCGGAGGCCCAGAGGGTGGCGGTGATGTTGACCAGGATGGCGAGCGCGTACATGCCGACGAGGTCGGCGGGGGAGCCGTCGATGTTCATCCCGGCGACGAGGGCGATCGCGGTGAGCAGGGACCAGGTGACGAAGGCGCGGAGGAGGGCGGCGATGCCGTAGCCGGCGATGATGCCGCGGCGGTCGGTGGCGGCGAGGAGGTAGCGGCGGCCGAAGCCGGTCTCGAAGTCGCGGGCGATGCCGAAGCCGGTGAAGACGCCGCCGAAGGCCGCCGACTGGAGCAGGACGAAGACGTATTGGAAGGCGGTGTAGCCGGTCGGGAAGTCGAAGCCGGGGATGTCGCCGACCGCGGAGAGGCCGCCGGCGAAGGAAGCGAAGAAGAAGAGCGGGAAGATCAGCGCCGGGATCAGCAGCGATTTGTTGGTGAGGAAGTTGTGGATGCTGCGCCAGGCGACGGCGCGCGCGACGGTGCGGAAGCCGGCGGTGGGGCGACCCTCGGCGGCGGCGCTCACGTGCGCACCAGCCGGGTCTTCAGGGCGCCGGCGGCGAGCGTCATCCCGATCGCCAGGATCGCCAGGGCGATGCCGAAGCCGAGCGCCACCTTGCCCGGCTCCCAGCCTTCGATCAGCAGCGAGCGGAACGCCTGCAGCAGGTAGGAGACCGGGTTGATCGAGGCGACGGCGTGGAACCAGTCGGTCTGGATCAGGTTCAGCGGCAGCGCCATCGAGGAGAGGAAGAGGAAGACGAAGAAGACCGGGAAGAGGCCCTGGACCGCTTCCCCGGAGCCGGTCCGCAGCGCGGTGAAGAGGCCGATCGAGCCGAAGGCGACGGTGATCGTCAGCGAGAGGGCGATGATCACGACGAAGCCGCCGACCCCGGCGGTCAGTTCGGCGCCGAAGGCGAGGCCGACGATCAGGTAGGCGAGCGCCTGCATCAGTCCCAGCATCAGCGAGCCGGCGAGCAGGCCGCTGAGCAGGGCGGTGCCGCGCAGCGGGGTCAGCGCCATGCGGTTGAGGAAGCCGGTCTCGATGTCCCGGGCGAGGTCGGTGCCGGAGTTGATCACCGAGAACAGCGCCCCCTGCATGAAGGTGATCGCGAGGGCGAAGGTGAGGTAGGAGTCGGTCGGGAAGCCGGGCAGGTCGGTGACGCTTTTCAGGCCCCCCGAGTTCACCGCGAGGAGGAAGAGCGGGAAGATCACCGAGGGGACGATCTGGGCCGGCTGGCGCAGCGTCCGGACGACCGAGCGGCGGGCGAGCTGCCCGACCTGGGTGCGGAGGGCGCGGTTCACGCCGCCTCGGCCGCGCCCGTCTCGGCGAGGGCGTCCTCGGCCTCGCCGGTCGCCTCGTCGGCGCCCTCGAGGCTGCGGCCGGTCTTGGCCAGGAAGACGTCGTCGAGCGAGGGTGCGTGCAGCTGCAGCGTCTCGATCTTGATCCCCTCGCCGTCCAGCGCCCGGACCACCTCGGCCAGCCCCGCGTCACCGCCGGCGAGGAGGACCGCGGCGCCTTTGGTGCCGGAATCGGCGGGCTCGCCGAAGCGGGCGAGGACGGCGGCGGTGTGCTCGCGCTCGCCCGGATCGCGGGGCACCGCTTCGACCGTCGGCCGGCCGATCTGGGCCTTCAGCTCGGCCGGGGTGCCCTCGGCGACGATGTGCCCATGGTCGATGATCCCGACCCGGTCGGCGAGCACGTCGGCCTCCTCCAGGTACTGGGTGGTGAGGAAGACGGTGACGCCGTCCTCGGCGGCCAGCCGCGCGACCTCCTCCCAGAGCGCCGTGCGGCTCTGGATGTCGAGGCCGGTCGTCGGCTCGTCGAGGAAGAGGATCCGCGGCTGGTGGGCGAGCGCCAGCGCCAGGTCGAGCCGCCGCTTCATCCCGCCCGAGTAGCCGCCTACTTTGCGGTCGGCGGCTTTGGTCAGGCCGACCCGCTCCAGCAGTTCGGCCCCGCGCGATTCGCGTTCGGCCTTGTCGAGGCCGTGCAGCGAGGTCTGCAGGCGCATGTGCTCGTTGCCGGTGAGCAGCGGGTCGAGCGCCGCTTCCTGCAGGGCGGCGCCGATCGCCGAGCGCACCCGCGACCCTTCCTTGACGATGTCGAAGCCGCCGACCCGGGCGGTCCCGGCGGTGGGCGGGAGGAGGGTGGTCAGCATCAGGACCGTGGTCGACTTGCCGGCGCCGTTGGGGCCGAGGAAGCCGTAGATCTCGCCCGGCTCGACCCGCAGGTCGATCCCGTCGACCGCGCGCGGGCCCTTCTTGAACTCGCGGACCAGCCCCACGGCTTCGATCCCGTCGGTGCCTGCGGTCCCCTTGGTTGAACTCTCTGCGGCCATCGTCCCTTCCTGCTCTCCCACTGCTTGGCTGCCTCGATAGTTGAGGTTATCAAAGATTGCGGTACTATAGCTTCATGATCGGCAAGCACAAGGGCGGAGCGGCGGGCGACGAGCTCGCCACCGAGGCCTGGGGGCTGCTCGTCCCGCTCGTCTACCCGCCGCGCTTCATCGAGATCGCCCACAAGCTGGGGGTGACGCCGCCCCTCCTCGGCGCCCTCCGCTTCCTCGAGCAGCCGCAGACGATGGGGCGGATGGCCGAGCTCCTCCGCTGCGACCCCTCCAACGTCACCGGCATCGTCGACGCGCTCGAAGACCGCGACCTCGCCGAGCGCAAGCCCTCGGCCGAGGACCGTCGCGTGAAGGTGGTCGAGCTCACCGCCGCGGGCAAGAAGATGCGCGCCCGCGCCGCCAAGGAGATGTACAAGCCGCCGCCCTGGATCAAGGGCCTCTCGGCCGCCGACCAGCGCCAGCTCCGCGACATCCTCAAGCGCGCAGGCGCCGAGCCGCGCGGTTAGGGAGAATCGCCCTCGATGATCCCCGAGGACCACCCGCAGATCCAGTTCCTCGCCTTCGAGGAGGTCGAGGAGGTGGTCGGCGAACCGCCGGGCTTCGACGGCGTCCAGTTCAATCGCCGGCTCTTCGACCTGGCGACCAGCGGCACCCCCCACCTGATCGCCGACGTGTTCACCTTCACGCCCGGCTTCGTCCACCACATGCACCGCCACTTCAACGCCGACCAGCTGATGCTGCCGCTGCAGGGCGCGGTGGTGATGCTCGACGAGGCCCGCACCCCGCGCGAGCTGCGCGCCGGCGAAGCGATGCTCGTCCCCCGCTACCGCTGGCACGAGGTCCGCAACGAAAGCGGCGCCGACTGCGTCGTCTTCAACATCTTCTCCGGCGTCGGCGACATGGCCGAGGTCGGCTTCGAGGCCTTCCCGCGGGATTAGTCTGAGGCCGCGCCGATCTTCTCGATGAGCGTCTCGATCGCTCGACGGATACCTGTTGGGCCGCCGGGACGGCGCTGCCGAAGGTGGTCTTCAGCCGCATGCTCGATCGCGTCGAGGGACGGCGCGCTTCGCGGCCCGGGCGGCCGGGGACGGTCCCGTCCTGGGCGTCTCGCGGCGGCCCGGGCAGGCTGTGGCCGCCGCGAGACGCCCAGGACGCGAGGCTTTCGGGGGGAAGTGCGCGGGTCCGGGCGCAGGTAGAGGGACGCGGTCGACTTTCTGGCCCCCATGGGGGCCAGAAAGTCGGTCTGCATGAGTTGACCACACCCTGGTGTGGTCAACTCACTCAGCGCCCCCGCGATCGGCCCCTGAGTGAGTTTTCCACCGTATGGCGT
>MKSH01000079.1:27396-31272 GCA_001898095.1 Solirubrobacterales bacterium 70-9
CGGGCCGCCTACGAGAGGGCCGCGTCCCTTACCGTCCCTTACCGTCCCTTTCACCCCGTCCGCCCTCGCGAACGACGCCCGCCAGGGTCACCCGCCGCACCTGGGGGGAAACCACCCAGTCCCCTCGCGCGCCCCTCGCGGTGGCGTTCGCCCATACGTATGGTCATCGCCCGATGAAAGGTCTGGGGAGACTTACCGCTGTCTTGATCGCGCTGGCGCTGATGGTTCCGGCGGCGGCGGCTGCCGACTCGACGCCGGAATACTTTCCGCTTCCCGAAGGGCGCTCGTTGGGCGGGGGGATGACCGTCGATGGCGCCGGGGACGTGTGGTTCGGGGCCAACGGGGCGACGTTTGCGGACGTGCCGCCGCTCGGGCGGTTGGTGCCGGCGCTGGCGAGCAACGGGAGCAGCGGGGGCATCTCCTATTACCCGACGCCGGGGGTGGCGGAAGAACCTTGTTGCGCGCGGTTGATCAGGGACGTCGCCTGGGATCCGACCGATGGGGGGCGGGTCTGGTTCACGCGGAGCACCGGCGTCGTCGGGTTCGGGGTGCCGGGACTGATGAGCGCCGGGGGCTCGGGCGGGATGCAGGTGACGACGCTCACCGGCTTCCCCGATCTGGGTGGGATCGCGATCGACTCGAAAGGGCTCGCCTGGTTCGCCGAGACGAGCGCCTACAACCTGCCGCCTTATCCCGGCAATCGGATCGCCTCGATCAACCGGACGCTCGGCGTGCACGAGCTTCCCGATCTCTGGCACCAGGTAGGGAGCACCGATTCGTCGCGCTACGACGCGAAGCCGACCGGGATCGCGATCGGCAAAGAAGACGTGCCCTGGTTCACCGAGGCGACCGCGGGCCTGCCCGGGTACCGGATCGCGCGGCCCTGAGGGACGGACGAATACCACGAGTACCTGCTGACGCCGTGTCAGCCGAGCCCGCCCTGCTCGGGTTCCAACACCGGCCAGGGCCCGGTCAGCATCGCCGCCGCGCCCGACGGGTCGATCTGGTTCACGAACCTGCTGAAGAACACCTTCGGCAAGCTCGACCTGGAAACCGGGACGATCGTTCAGTACGGCCTCACCGCGGTCGATCCGAACTTGAACGAAGGCGAACCGCGGGTGATCCGGGCGGCCCCCGACGGGACCCTGTGGCTGGCCGAGCGGGGCGGGTTCTCGCACCCCGCCGCCAACGCGCTGGTGCGGATCGTCCCCACCGACCCGCCGACCGCGACGGTCTATCCGCTCGGCTCGGGCAAAGGGCCGCTCTCGCTGGCCACCGACGAA
Organism: Solirubrobacterales bacterium 70-9; assembly: GCA_001898095.1. Lineage (GTDB taxonomy): Bacteria > Actinomycetota > Thermoleophilia > Solirubrobacterales > 70-9 > VAYN01. The sequence continues at coordinate 28,680 of MKSH01000079.1, forward strand.
CACGGCAACGTCTGGTTCGGCGTCTCCGACTCGAGCAGCGCGATCGGCCGGCTCGCCGGGGTCGTCGGACCGCCCGCGAACGGCGGCGGCGGTGGATCGGCCGGCGGCTCGGCTGGCGACGGCGACTCGGCCGCGAAGCCCACCCCCGGCGCCGTCGTCGTGAAGCCGGGCAGCGTCGGCGTCGCCAAGGTCGGCACGCCCGTCGTCAAGGGCGAATCGATCACCGTCAACCAGCTCTGCATCGGCCCGCCGCAGGAGCCCTGCGCGGTCGTCTACCTGCTCGACGCGGGCGAATACGTGACCGGCTTTCCCGGCACCAAACCGCGCGTCGCCACCGCCTCGGCCGGCCGCAAGACGAAGCAGGTGGTGGTCGGGACGAAATCGCTGTCGATCCCCGGCGGCACCTCGAAAAAGGTGACGATCACGCTGAACGCGAAGGGCCGGGCGATCCTCAAACGCGACGGCGTCCTCCACACGACCCTGCACGTCTCGCAGAAGCGCAAGGGCGCCAAGCCGAAGTCCCTGAAGACCGTGAAGGTCACCTTCAAGCCGGCGAAGAAGTAGCCGCCCCGGCGCCGCTCAGCTCGTCGCCGCGAGGGCGACGGCGAGCAGCTCGGTGGCCACCGTAAGCCGCCGGTAGAAGGTGGCCCGGGACACGTTCAGCGCCTGCGGCGCGGTCGCCGGATCTGCCTCCTCGTCGAGGTAGGCGAGGTCGATCGCCGCCTGCATGAGCCGGCCGTCCGGGCCCTGCCCGAAAGCGTCTTCGGCGGCCGAGCTGAGCCGGGCACGCGCCTCGCGCCGCTGCTCGGCGGGGGCGAGGTCCGGCGAGGTGAGCGGCGAGGCGGAAAGGTCGCCGCCCCGGCGCAGGGCCTGCAGGGCGCTGCGGACCTGCTCGGGAGTGGGCGCGCGGCGCGGCGCGATGCCGAGCTCGCGGTAGACGATGTCGCGGGCCAGGCCGATCACCCCGCCGGGGCCGTGGTCGATCCGGTGGCACTCGATCCGCCGCCCCCCGACCTCGACGTCGAGGGAGGCGAGGTGCTCGGCGCCCATCGCCCGCGAGAAGCTGACCTCCCGCTCGTTGGTCGGGTCGAGCGGACCGTAGAACCAGCGCGGGTTCACCGCCCCGCTGCGCAGGGTCGCGGTCGCGTTCAGGAGTGCCCGCTCGCGCTCCTCGTCGCCGCCCTCGAGGGTCAGCGCCTCGCGCCAGATGACCGCCTCGCCGAGCGGCGCCGTCACCTCGGCGTGCTCCACCCAGCGGCCGATCAGGGGATCCTCCCGCCCCCAGTCGGGCAGCCGCCGCAGCGAGGTTGCGATGCAGAAGGCCCGCAGCACCCCGTCGCCGCCGCGGACGACGACGGCGCTCTCGGGCCGCTCGGTCAGCCAGCGCCTGGTCCAGTCCCACCAGTCGCTTCCGTGGCGGGCGATGACGGCGCGCTCGATGCCGGGAAGATCGGCGGCCTCCGGGTGCCCGGCGCGGACGTCGGGGTCATCGCCGCCACCGAACCCCCAGCGCACCGTCGGCTCCTCGATCAGGGCGGCGAGCTCGACCATCTGCCAGGTCTCCCCGGACCTGCTGCGCAGGTGCAGGTGGTCGGCGAGGCGCCGCCGGATCTCACGCTCGCGGTCCGGCGAGTCGGCACGGGCCTGATCGCGAAGCGCCCAGCGCAGCAGCGGATGGAGCTCGACCCCGTAGGGCCGTGGCTCGCAGACGCTCAGCCGGCGCAGTCGGCGCAGCGCCGCCGCCGGGTCCTCGACGCCGGCGGCCGCCAGCGAGCCGAGGTCGACGGTCCGCTTCAACGCCGCGACCGTCAGCTCGGCGGAGCCGACGCCGTCGAGCTCGTCGCCCGCCAGCCGGGCGATCAGCGCCGCCGGCGCGGGCACGGTGCCGTCCGTGGCGGCGAGGACGAGCGCCGCCGGCCAGCCCGCGGCCCAGGCGGCAACCGCCTCGGCGTCGGCACCGACGACCCCGTGCCCGGCGAGCAGCGCCAGCGAGGCGGGGGTGTCGAGGGGCGCCGGCGCGATCATCCGCACTGCCGAGCCGAGGCGACCGGCGAGCAGGTCGGCGGGCGGCAGCCGGCGGCTCTCGACCAGCACCACCGCCCCCGCGGGCAGCGAGCCCAGCAGGGTCGAGCGCAGAAATGCCGCCGCGGGCGGGTCGGGGTCGAAGCCCTCGAGCTTGACCAGCGGCGGAGCCGTGCCGTCGAGCCGTTCCAGCTCGATCAACGCCTGCGGCTCGCCCACCCGCAGCCGCAGCAACCGTCGCCCGGCCGGATCGTCCTGCGCCGCGGCCTCGATCAGGGCGCTCTTGCCCACCCCGGCCGGTCCACATACAAAGGCGATCCCGCCCGCGGCCTCCGACAACAGGTCGGCGAGCGCCCTCAGCTCGTCGCGGCGGCCGACGAAGCGCTCGCTCTCGAGCCGCTCCAGCCCTTCTCCCAGCGAAGGTCTGCCCGCGGATTTCATCCGTGTCTCACCTCTGTCTCAACTTCCTGGAGAGGAGCGTCGTCCAAGCCTAGCCTGGCAAGGCCGATGCGAAAGACGTCTCGACCACTCGTCCGAAACCCCTTCGGCCTGCTCGCCGCGGCGGCGCTGG
>MKSH01000079.1:31284-40059 GCA_001898095.1 Solirubrobacterales bacterium 70-9
GTCGCCGGCGACGGCAGCCTGCGCGGCGAGATCCGCGCCGCGAACGCCCAAGCAGGCGCCGACTCGGTCGTCTTCGCGCCGGGACTGAGCGGGACGATCACGATCAGCGGCACCGGCCTGGTCGACCAGGGCCCGATCGCGATCGAAGGCCCCGGGCCGGGCGCGATCGTCGTGCGCCAGATCTCCGGCGGCCACCGGGTCCTGCAGGTGAAACTGAAAGAGCCGGGGCCGGTGTCGATCTCCGGCCTGACGCTGACCGGCGGCGAAACGAGCGGGCCGGGAGGCGACCTCGAGTACGACGCCGAAGGCGAACCGGCGACGCTCACCGTCACCGACTGCCTGATCGCCGGGGGCGAAACCCAGGACTACGGCGGCGGCATCGCCAGCATCGGCGCCCCGCTCACCCTGCGCGACAGCGTCGTCACCGAAAACGAGGGCGACAGCGGCGGTGGGGTCTGGGCCGGCGGCGACAAAACGCCGTTCACGATCGAAGGCTCGACTATCTCCGGCAACGAAAGCACCGGCCCCGGGGGTGGCTTGAACGGCGAGGTCGAAGGCGGCGGGCACGACACGATCGTCGACTCGACGGTCGCCGGCAACATCAGCGGCAACGAGGGGGGCGGCGCGACCTTCTCGCTCGGCACCGGGACCTCGCTCACGATCGCCAACTCGACCTTCGCCGAAAACGTCGCCGACGATGGCGGTGGCGGCCTCGAGATCGACACTTTCGAAGAAGCCCCGGTGGCGACGATCGAGGACTCGACGATCGCCGGCAACCACGCCGGCGGTCTGCTCGGCGAGGCGGGCGGGGTGGAGACCTTCGGCACGGTGCCTCAGATCCTGCTCGACTCGATAGTCGCCGGAAACACCGGCGGCGACGCCGACGTCTACGGCCCCTGGGCGACGGCCTTCAGCCTGATCGGCGACCCGACCGGCGGCAAATTGAGCGAAACCGTGCCCGGCTCCGACCTGATCGGGGTCGACCCGCAGCTCGGTCCGCTTGGCGCCAACGGCGGGCCGACTGCGACGATGGCCCCGTCGCCGGGCTCGCCGGTGGTAAACAAGGGCGGCGGCACGCTCGGCACCGACCAGCGCGGCGACCCACGCCCGATCGTCTATCCGAGGATCGCCCTCTCCGCCGCCGCCGGCGCGAACGGCGCCGACATCGGTGCGGTCGAGTTGCAGGCGCCGTCCCTTTCCGTCCAGCCGACGCCGCCCGCGAACTCGGGTCCGGCGCCGTCCCCGCCCCCGGTCGCGGGGCCGCCGCGCGTCCGCGTCGCCTGCCCGTCGGGCGCCGCGCCGGGCGGCTGCCGCTTCGCGCTGCAGGTCTTCTCGTCCCGGCCCAGGCCGGGGAAGGGGAAAGGCAGGCGTGGCCGCGCGGCGGCGCCCGTCGCCGAGAGCGCGATCGCCCGCCTGAAGCTGAGGCCCGGCAAGCATGCCACCGTCGCGCTGAAGCCGAAGCCGAGGTTCGCGGCCAAGCTCGAGGCCGCCAAGACCCTCCTGGTGCGCGAGGTCGAGACGGTGAACGGCACCGTCCGGACCGCCTACCGGCGACTGAAGGTGCTCGGATGAGCGGCCTCCGGATGGCCCCCTGGCTCGTCGCGTCGGTGACGGCGATCGCCTTCTTCGCCCTCGTCGCCCAGGCGGATGCCCAGACCTACACGGTCACCAACCTCAGCGACTCGGGCGTCGCCGGCGACGGCAGCCTGCGCGGCGAGATCCGCGCCGCGAACGCCAATCCGGGGCCGGACACGATCGCCTTTGCGGCCGGGGTGTCGGGTCTGCTCGTGATCAACGGCTCCGGCTTCGTCATCGACGACTCGGTCGACATCGAGGGCCCCGGCGCGGAAGGGCTCACGATCGAGCAGATCGCCTCCAAACACCGCGTGTTCCAGATCAAACTGGGCGAACCGGGGGCGGTGACGCTCGCCGGGATGACGATCAGGGGCGGCGACAGCGAAGGGCCCGGCGGCGACATCGAGAACACGCTCGGACCAGTCGCGGCACTCACCGTCTCCGGGTGCAGGGTCATCTACGGCTACGCGGCCGAAGACGGCGGCGGCATCGACAGCGTCAACCAGCCGCTGACCGTGCGCGCGAGCGCGATCGAAGAAAACGAAACCGGTGAAAGCGGCGGTGGCATCTGGGCGGGCGGCAACCAGCCGATCCGGATCGAAGACTCGACCATCGCCGGCAACATCAGCACCTACGGCGGCGCGGGCCTCTTCGGCGGCAGCGAAGCGGGGACCAGCACGGTGATCAGCGACTCGACTGTCTCCGGCAACCACGCCCTCCTGGCGGGCGGCGGTGCGAACCTCTCGATCTACGGCGGCGCCACCCTGGCGATCTCCAACTCGACCTTCGTCGGCAATCGCACCGGCACCTGGGGCGGCGCCATCGCGCTCGCCTCGATCGGGCCGGCGACGATCGAAGGCACGACGATCGTCGGCAACGAAGCGGAAGCGAACTCCAACGCCGCCGGCGGCCTGGAAGGGTTCGGCCCCGCGCCGGTGCAGCTGATCGACACGATCGTCGCCGGCAACAAGAGCCCGCACACGACGTCGCCCGACATCGGCGGCGCCTGGAACTCGGCCTTCAGCCTGATCGGCGACCCGACCGGCGCGACGATAGCCGAAACCGTGCCCGGCTCCGACCTGATCGGCGTCGACCCGCAGCTCGGTCCGCTTGGCGCCAACGGCGGGCCGACGGCGACGATGGCCCCGTCGCCGGGCTCGCCGGTGGTGAACAAGGGCGGCGGCACGCTCGGCACCGACCAGCGCGGCGACCCGCGCCCGGTCGTCTTCCCCGGCGTCGCCCTCTCCGCCGCGCCCGGCGCGAACGGCGCCGACATCGGCGCGGTCGAGTTGCAGGCGCCGCCGCCTCCAGCCGGTGAGTCGAGCCGGCCCGGGAGCTCGACTCCGCCGCCGCCGACCAAGGCCTCGCCGATCGGGCCCCGGGTGAGGGTCAGCTGCCCGAAGAGCGCCAAGCCGGGCGGCTGCCATTTCGCCGTCCAGGCGGTGAGCGCGAAGCCGCGGCCGCAAGGGAAGGGCGGGCACGCCCGCGCGGAGGCGCCGCAGCCGGAGAGCGCCGTCGCCAGGGTCAAGCTCGGTCCCGGTGGCTCGGCCCTGCTGACCCTGACGCCGAAGCCGAAGTACGCGGCGCGACTCCTCGCCGCCCGCCGGGTGCTGGTCCGCGAGGTCGCGACGATCGGCGGTGTGGGCCACACCACCTACCGTCGGCTCGCGACCGTCGGCTAGCTCGACCGGTCGCACCCACTTGCCCGCCCGGTATGCGCGGTATCGGCCTCTGCAAGCTCCTAACGGTGCTTGACAGCGTTTCGATCCTCTGATTGGATCGTCCAACCGTTCATCGATGCCTAGGGAAACATCGGTGGACGCCGACTCGTCATCGGAACCGAGGAGAGAGAGGTCTCACGCATGTCAGATACGCCGATCGACGTAGCCGGGGCTCCGGAAATTTCAACGCCCGGCTTCGTCCGCAAATCGTCTGGGTTGGTTCGCGCGTTCTCCCCGACGGACACCATGCTCTACAACCTGCTGGCGATGAACCCGGTGCTGATGTCCGGGCTCACGCTGACCGCCATCGTCGCGGTGTTCCCGCACGCGAACCCCTGGCTGACGATGGTCCTCGCCGGCGTGCTCTGCATGCCGCTGGCCTACGTCTACACGCTCCTCGTCTCCGCGATCCCGCGCTCGGGCGGCGACTACACCTTCCAGAGCCGCATCCTCGGCGGCTTCCCGGCGACGGTGTTCGGGTTCGCCGGGATCATCGGGGCGGAGATCCTGGCGATCCTCTTCATCGGCGTGACCGCCTCGCAGATCGTGCTCTCCCCGGGCCTCACCCTGCTCGGCGCCTATTACGACTCGAGCGCGCTGATGAGCGTCGGGGAATGGTTCGGCACCACCACCGGCGTCTTCTTCGCCACCCTCGGCTGCGCCGTCTGGGCCAGCGTCGTGAACCTCTGGGGCCTGCGCCGCTACGCCCAGCTGCAGCGCTGGTCGATGATCATCGGCCTGACCGGCCTCGCCGTCGTCTTCCTCATCCTGCTCTTCCAGAGCAAGGCCGACTTCATCGGCAACTTCAACTCGTTCATGTCGTCGCACTACAACGTGAACGACGCCTACCAGCAGACCGTCGCGCACGGCGAAGTGTCGAACGGGTTCACGCTCAGCGGCACGCTGGTCGCCCTGCCGCTGGCCGTGTTCAGCTTCATCTTCCCGGCCTGGGCCGCCCAGAACGCGGGCGAGCTGAAGAAGGCGGGCAGCGTGAAGATGAACACCTACTCGATCCTCGGCGCCCAGACGATCGCGATCTTCATCGCCGGCGTCGCCGCCGCCCTCGTCGTCTCGCGGATCGGGTACGACTTCTTCGCCTCCTCCGGGCAGCTCTTCTTCGAAGGCTCCTCCCACAACCTGCTGCCGGTGCCGCCGTACTTCGCCTTCTTCGCCGTCCTCGTCGCCAGCTCCCCGGCGATGGCGATCCTGGTGCTGGTCGTCTCGCTCTCCTGGCTGGTGATGTGGTTCCCCAACGTCACCGTCGCCTGCACGCGGGTGGCCCTGGCGATGTCCTTCGACGGCGTGCTGCCGGCGAAGGTCGGGAAGGTCGACCGCCGCACCCACGCGCCGGTCAACGCGATCCTGCTGATCTTCGTCGGCTACCTCTTGATGTGCGCGCTGTACCTGGTGTACAAGAACGTCATCGCCTTCACCTCGGCGTTCATCTTCCTCAGCCTGGTGACGTTCACCGTCACCGTGATCGCCGGCGGCCTCTTCCCCTACCTGCGCCCGAAGCTGTTCGCGGCCTCGCCGCCGGGGGTGCAGAAGCGAATCCTCGGGATCCCGACGATCACCCTGGCGGCGATCCCGTTCGTGATCTTCGCCGCCTGGCTCATCTACCGCTCCTTCGAGGACGAACGCCTCGAAATCAACACGACCAAAAACATGCTCGCGATGGCCGGCCTTTATGTGGTCTCGATCGCGATCTACGTGGTCGCCTGGTACGCCCGCAAGCGACGAAGCGGCCTCAGCCTCGGCGACTCGATGCGAGAGCTCCCGGTCGAGTAGGGATGGGGCTTTTCCGCAAAGGATCGGACGGTCCGCCGCCGTCGCGCCTGTTCTTCGCGACGGACCTGCACGGCTCCGAGGTCTGTTTCCGCAAGTTCCTCCACGCCGGGGCCGCCTACAAGGCGACCACGGTGATCATGGGCGGCGACTGCACGGGCAAGATGCTCGTGCCGGTCGTCGCCTCCCCGGAGGGCCACCGGGTGATGTGGCAGGGGGAGCAGCTGATCTTCGGCGACGGCGATCCCGGTCTGGCGGAAGTCGAAAAACAGATCAACGACAGCGGCTTCTACGCGACCCGACTGTCCCAGGACGAGTACGCGCAGATGTCCGCGGATCCCGAGGTGATGCACGCGCGCTTCACGCAGGAGATGTGCGGCCGGCTGGAGCGCTGGTGCGGTCTCGCCGCCGAACGCCTCGGCGACAGCGGCGTGCGGATGATCGCCAGTCCCGGCAACGACGACGAGGTCGACGTCGACCAGGTGCTCGTCGACGCGAGCTTCGTCGAGCCGGGCGAGGACCACATCGTCCGCATCGGCGACCACGAGATGATCAGCATCTGTTGGTCGAACCCGACTCCCTGGGACACGCCCCGGGAGTGCTCGGAGGAGGAGCTGGCGGCGAAGATCGACGCCGCCGCAGCCGGCATCGAGGACATGCCGAACGCGATCTTCAACATCCATGTGCCGCCGTACGGGACCGGCCTCGACGAGGCGCCGAAGCTCGACCACGAACAGCGCATGGAGGCGGCGGGCTCGATGGCCGCGGTCGGCAGCACCGCCGTCCGCGACTCGATCCTCAAGCACCAGCCGCTGCTCAGCCTTCACGGTCACATCCACGAGTCCAAAGGCGTCCAAAAACTGGGCCGGACCACGTGCATCAACCCGGGCAGCGTCTACGGCGAAGGCGCGCTGCTCGGGGTGACCGTCGATTTGGCCGACCAACGGGTGACGAGCTACTCGCTCACCGCCGGTTGAACCCGCGACAGAGAGGAAAGCCCGATGGATCTCCGCGACAACGACCTTCGCGACAACGCCTGGAACTGTTACTCGTCGGGGCACAAGTTCTGCCGTGAGGTGTGCCCGGTCACCGCGGTGACGCGGAACGAGAACCACACCCCGACCGCCTTCCACGCCAACCTCGTGGCGATGGAACGGGGGCACCTCGAGCTCGAGGACGTCGCCGACGACTACGTCCACTGCACCCAGTGCGGCGCCTGCGAGCTCCGCTGTCCCAACACGCTGATGGTCGGCGACTTCTACCGCGCCCGCACCGAGACGGTGAAGGTGGTGCGGGCGATGCGCGGGCTGATGGTCGCCGAGGGCCTCGCCCCGGAGCAGTGGCAGATCTGGAACCGGCTCACCGACGAACTGAAAAACGAGCCGGTGCTCGGGCTCGACGGGGAACAGCCGAACGGCCAGGGGCACGTGCGCGACTGGGCCCACGGGCTCGACCTGCCGATCGGCGGCGAGACGATCATGTTCGTCGACTGCGAGGCGGCCTTCCACCGCACCTCGATCCCGCGGGCGACGGCGCTGATCCTGCAGCGGGCCGGGGTGGAGTTCGGGCTGATGCGGGAGCAGTGGTGCTGCGGCGGCCCGGCGGCGGAGATGGGCTACGTCGACCAGGCGCGCCGCTTCGCCGAGCACAACGTCGCCGACTGGCGGGCGATGGGGGCGAAGCGGATCATCGCGATCGAGCCGCACGACTACGTCCACTTCACCGAGGACTACCCGGCCTACTTCGGCGAGGAGTTCGACTTCGAGGTGGTGCAGATCGTCGACCTCGTCGCCGAGCTGATCCGCGAAGGGCGGCTGGAGCTGACCGAGCCGATCGAGCACGTCGCCACCTACCACGACCCCTGCCGGCTGAACAAGCGCAAGGGCATCCACGAGGCGCCGCGGGAGATCCTGCGGGCGATCCCCGGGCTCGAGTTCCGCGACGTCGACCGCGTCACCCAGTGGGCCTACTGCTCCGGCGGGGGCGGCGGGCTGCCGATCGCGAAGCCCGAGATCACTGCCGAGATCAGCCGCCGGCGGCTGGAGAAGGCGTCCGACCTGGAGGTCGACATGCTGGTCTCAGCCTGCGTCTGGTCGGAGCGCCCGCTGACCGCGGCCGGGGACGAGGCCGGGATCGAGGTCCGCGACATCATCGAGCTGGTCGCCGAGGCGGCCGGGATCGACTACGGGGCGGCGACCGAGGGGGCGGCGGCATGACCGTCACCGCTGCCTCGGCCGACGTCGCCGACGAGCTGCGCCGCATCGTCGGCGAGGACGGGGTGCTGACCGACCGCGCCAGCCGCTTCAACCGCGCCCGCGTGCCGGCGCCCTTCCCGGTGCACCGCTGGGACGAGTACCTGCCCGACGTGATCGTGCTGCCGCGCTCGACCGAGCAGGTTTCGGCGATCCTCAGGCTGGCGAGTCGCGAGCGCATCCCGGTCGTCCCCCGCGCCGGCGCCACCGGGCTCGCCGACGGGGCGGTGCCGATGCGCGGCGGCATCTGCGTCGACGTGAAGCGGATGGACCAGATCAAGGAGATCGACCTCGAGACCCACACCGTCACCGTCGGCCCCGGGATCAACATGCAGACGCTGAACCGGGAGCTGGCGCAGTACGGGGTGCTCTATCCCGACGCCCCGGCGTCCTATCCCTGCGCGCTGATCGGCGGCCGGATCGGGACCAACGGCTGGAGCCAGATCGGCGCCCGCTACGGGCACACCCGCGACCTGGTGGTCTCGTTCACGATCGTGCTCCCGAACGGCGAGGTGATGCGGCTCTGCGAGGGCGGCGCGCCGAAGGTACGTAAGTCGTCCACCTCCTACCAGCTGAAGCCGCTCTTCTTCGGCGCCCAGGGGACGCTCGGGATCGTCACCGAGGCGACGCTGGAGCTGGTCCCGAAAGCCGAGGCCGAGTTCGCCGCCTTCTTCGTCTACCCCGACTTCGACGCCGCCTACGAGACGATGAAGGCCGTAGCCCGCGCCGGGCTCAGCACGCTCGCCGGGGTGATGCTGTTCGACGAGGAGAAGGTCGAATACCTGCGCCGCGACGACGAGGCCTATATCGGCCAGCCAGATTGGGTGCGGGCGGTGGCGGCGGCGGCGCTGCTCGGCTCGCGCTGCGAGGTCGAACCGGCGAGCAAGCGGGTGATGGAGATCGCCCGCAGCTTCGGCGGCAAGTTCATCGGCGACGAGATCTCCGCCGGCGACTGGGCCTGCCGCTTCGACCGCTACGCCAACCCGCTGCACGGGCGGACCAAGGACGGGCAGGTGGTGCCGATGACCTGGCACTGCGAGGACTCCGCCGCACCGTTCAACCAGCTACCCGCGATCCGCAAGAAGTGGCACGAGATCGCGAACCGCTACGTCGAGAAGTACGACATCTTCGACAACTGGGGAATCATCAGCTACTGCAACAGCCGCTCCACCTGGGGCGACGCGCTGATGGAGATCGACATGGGCATGTGGGAGCAGCCGCTCGACGACGAGGGCTGGAACGCCTTCGTCGGCTTCAAGCGCGAGGTCGCCGAAGTGGCGATCGAACACGGCGGCACGATCTCCGCCGCCCACGGCGCGACGCGGGCCGGCGACCGCGAGCTGATCCCGACCGAGATCGGCCCCGAGCAGTGGGCGCTGATGAAGAAGATCAAGCGCCTGGTCGACCCGGAGAACATCATGAACCCGGGCAAGATGATGCTC
>MKSH01000080.1:0-470 GCA_001898095.1 Solirubrobacterales bacterium 70-9
GACCGTCAACCCCTTCTCGATCGGGATCGCCTCCGGCTTCGCCGACGTCTCGATCGGCGACGGGATCGGCCTGCGGGTGCTGATGTGGGCGGTGCTGACGGCGATCGCGATCGCCTACGTGGCCCGCTACGCCCACCGGGTCCTGGCTGAGCCGGGGCGGTCGCTGGTCGGCTTCCAGCCGGGCGACCGCGAGCGGGCGGAAGCCACGGCGACGGAGTCCGAGCCGCCCGCCCTCACCGGCCGCCACAAGCTGGTGATCGCGGGGGTCGTCCTCACCTTCGCCTTCATGATCTTCTCGATCATCCCGTGGGCGGAAATCTTCTCCGGCAGCGGCGCGGAACCGTACTCGTGGGAGCTCGACTGGTGGTTCCCGCAACTGACGGTCCTGTTCATCGTCGCCGCGGTGCTGCTCGGGATCCTCGGCGGCCTCGGCGAGAAGCGGATCACCGACACGATGTCGCACGGTGCCG
>MKSH01000080.1:604-10502 GCA_001898095.1 Solirubrobacterales bacterium 70-9
GATCCCGTCCACCTCGGGCCACGCGACCCTGGCGATGCCGATCCTGGCGCCGCTCGGGGACTTCGCCGACGTCAGCCGCTCGCTGGTGATCACCGGCTGGAACGCGGCGTCGGGCTGGATCAACCTGATCACCCCGACCAGCGGCGTCGTCATGGGCGGCATCGCCTTGGCAAAGGTCGGCTACAACCGCTACATCCGCTTCATCGCGCCGCTGATGGGGATCCTCTTCGTCGTCACCGCGGCCTTCCTGGCCGGTGCGGCGCTGATCGAATGAACCTCGCACCGAAGGAAGGGAGACCCTGATGTCATTTCACGTCGACTCGGAGGTCGGGAAGCTGCGCCGCGTGCTCGTGCACGGGCCGGGCCTCGAGCACGACCGCCTCACCCCGTCGAACGCCGCCGACCTCCTGTTCGACGACGTGATCTGGGTCAAACGGGCGCGCGAGGAGCACCAGGTGTTCTGCGACGCGATGCGCGAACGCGGCGTCGAGGTACTCGAGGTGAAGGACCTGCTCGCGGAGACCCTCGAGGTCCCCGAGGCGCGCAACTGGCTGCTCGACCGGGTGCTCGCCGAGCGCCAGGTCGGCGTCTACCTGGCGCGGACGCGGCGCGAGTGGGCCGAGAGCGCGCCGACCAAGGAGGTCGCCGAGTACCTGATCGGCGGGCTGACCAAGGAGGACGTGACCGAGGGCGAGGGACTCACGTACGACTCCAACTCGGCCACCGACATGCTGTTGCCGCCGCTGCCGAACTTCATCTTCCAGCGCGACTGCTCGGCCTGGATCTACGACGGCGTCACGCTCAACCCGATGGCGAAGCCGGCCCGCCGCGGCGAGACCGCCTTCATGCAGGCGATCTACCGCTGGCATCCGACCTTCGTCGCCGAGTCGGACTTCCACATCTGGCACGGCGACGTCGAGCAGGACTGGGGACGGGCGACGGTCGAGGGCGGCGACGTGATGCCGCTCGGCAAGGGCGCGGTGATGATCGGGATGGGCGAGCGGACCGCACCGCAGTCGGTGACGCTGATCGCGCGGGAGCTCTTCAAGGCGGGTTCGGCGCGGCTGGTGCTCGCCGTGAGGCTGCCGCAGCGGCGCTCCTACATGCACCTCGACACGGTGATGACGATGATCGACCACGAAGCCGTGACGATGTTCCCGGACGTCGTCGAGGACGCCCGGGTCTGGTCGATCCGCCCCGGCGACGACCCCGAGCTGCCGCTGGTCGAGCCGTTCGGCGGCGGCGTCGTCGACGCGCTCAAGTTCGCTCTTGAGCTGAGCGACATGCAGGTGATCACCACCGGCGAGGACCCGTTCGAGAGCGAACGCGAGCAGTGGGACGACGGCACCAACGTCCTCTGCCTGGAGCCGGGCGTGGTGATCGGCTACGACCGCAACGTCGACGCCAACACCCGCATGCGGAAGGCCGGCATCGAGGTGATCACGGTCTCCGGCTTCGAGCTCAGCCGTGGCCGCGGCGGCGCCCACTGCCTGAGCTGCCCGGTCGAGCGCGACGCGGCCTACTGAGGGCGCGGCGATATACAGCCTCCGCAACCGCAGCTTCCTCAAGGAGCTCGACTTCTCGGCGGGCGATCTGGCCTTCCTCCTGCGCCTGGCCGCCGCCCTGAAGACCGCCAAGTACGCGGGCAACGAGGTGCCGCGGCTGGGCGGCAAGGAGATCGCCCTGGTCTTCGAGAAGTCCTCGACCCGGACCCGCTCCGCCTTCGAGGTCGCCGCCCACGACCAGGGCGCCCACGTCACCTACCTCGATCCGTCCGGCTCTCAGCTCGGCCACAAGGAGTCGGTCGCCGACACGGCGCAGGTGCTGGGCCGGATGTACGACGCGATCGAGTTCCGCGGTGCCGCCCACCCCGCGGTCGAGGAGCTCGCGGCGAAGGCCGGCGTCCCCGTCTACAACGGCCTCACCGACGAGTGGCACCCGACCCAGAGCTGGCCGACTTCCTCACCATGGGCGAGTCGAGTCGGGCCCGCATTCGCCCGGGAGGATCGAGCGGTGGATTACGGATCTCCGCCGCCCCCTCCTCGGCGACCATTCGAGTCGTGCGATGGCTCCTCGAACACCGCGCCCGCATCCTCGCCGCGGTCGCCCTCGGCGCGATCGCCTCCGGGGGAGCGTTCCATCTCCTCGGGGAGCCGGGCATCGCGGATGCGATCTGGCGGATCGTCCTCGTCTTCCTCGCCGCCGAGCTGGCGGTCGAAGTGGGGCGGACCGTGCTGGTCAAACACCACATGGGCGTCGACACGATCGCCTTGGTGGCGATGGTCGGCTCGCTCGCGCTCGGCGAATTGCTCGCCGGGGTGGTGATCGGGCTGATGTTCTCCGGCGGCCTGGCACTCGAGGAAGTCGCCTCGACGCGGGCGCGTCGGGAGCTGACGGGACTGGTCGAACGGGCGCCGAAGCGGGCGCGGATCCGGGTCGACGGCGAGCTTCGCGACATCCCGATCGAGGAGGTGGGGGTCGGCGACGTCGCCGTGGTCCGCACCGGCGAGGTGGTCCCGGTCGACGGGACGCTGGTCTCAGGCCAGGCGTCCATCGACACCAGCACGCTGACCGGGGAGCCGTTGCCGGTGGACCTCTCGAGCGGGATGTCGGTCCTCAGCGGGACGGCGAACGCCGGCGCGCCGTTCGAGGTGCGTGCCTCTCGGCCGGCGGCGGAAAGCGCCTACGCGGCGCTGGTCCGCCTCGTCTCCCAGGCCGAGGCCGAGCGCGCTCCGCTGGTGCGAACCGCCGACCGCTACGCCGGCTTCTTCCTGCCCGCGACGCTCCTGATCGCGGGCCTCGCCTGGGCGATCAGCGGCGATGCGGTGCGCGGCCTCGCGGTCGTCGTCGTGGCGACGCCCTGCCCGCTGATCCTGGCGGCGCCGATCGCCCTCGTCTCGGGGCTCTCGCGCGCGGCGCGGGCGGGGGTGATCGTCAAGGGCACGGGCGCGATCGAGACGCTCGGTCAGGTGCGCACGGTGCTCTTCGACAAGACCGGCACGTTGACGGTCGGGACGCCGAAGGTGCGCGAGGTCGTGCCCCGGGGCGGCCTCGGTCGCGCCGAGATACTCGCCCTCGCGGCGTCGGTCGACAGCATGTCGGCCCACGTCCTCGGCGCCGCGCTGGGCGAGGCCGCCCAGGAGGCCGACCTGACCCTCGCGGAGCCCCGTGAGGTGGCGGAGGATCCGGGCCAGGGCATCGCCGGGACGGTTGGCGGGCGCCGCGTAGCGGTCGGGAGCCGCGATTTCCTCGTCGATCAGGGCATCCCCCGGTCACAGTTGGAGGCCGCGTCGATCATCGCCGGCCATGGCTCGGGCGAGGCGCGGGTGATGGTCGGGGTGGACGGTGAGCTGGCCGGGGTGATCGTGATGGCCGACGACCTGCGCCCCGACGCCGCCGGCATCGTTGGACGACTGCGCGCGGAGGGGGTACGGCAGGTGGCGATGGTCTCCGGCGACCGTCGCTCGGTGGCCGAGCGGATCGGTCGCGAACTGGGTGTCGACCGCGTCTACGCCGAGCAGTCGCCGCAGGACAAGCTGGAAGTGATCAGGCGACTGCGTGAGGGCGCCGGGCAGGGGCCGGTGATGATGGTCGGAGACGGGGTGAACGACGCTCCTGCCCTGGCGCTGGCCGACGTCGGCGTGGCGATGGGTGCAGCGGGGGCGACGGTGTCCTCGGAGACCGCCGACGCGGTGATCACGGTCGACCGGGTAGACCGGGTGGCCGACGCGGTCCACGCCGGTCGCGGCGCCCTGCGGATCGCCCGGCAGAGCGTCGTGGTGGGGATGGGCCTCAGCCTGGCGGCGATGAGTGTGGCCGCGTTCGGCTACCTGCCGCCGCTCTCCGGCGCCCTGCTGCAGGAGGGGATCGACCTGGCGGTGATCCTCAACGCCCTACGCGCGTTGCGGGTCTGAGCGTCCGCCTCAACCCAACCACGCGCCTCCGCATCGAGCCGCGGGAGAAAGGGACGGTGGCTGCCGCTGGTCCCGACTGCTCAACGGCGGTCGACGGGGAGCTCGACCGCGATGCGTCGGATTCGAGGATCCGGTCGATCGCCGCGCCGGCCTCGAGGTCGGCGTCGAGCCAGATCACCAACGGGGCCGGGACCATCGCGTCTGCCGCCTCCTTGTTGGAGAACTCGAAGACGTTGTGGAGGAGCTCCTCCTGGAAGGCGATTCGCCGGGGCGACGCGGACCGCGAGCGACTCGGCCCGGTCGAGCGTCAGCTCCTTGGGGGCGAGCTCGCGCGGTGATCACCGGTATTCGCCGATCACGAAGAAGGCGTTTGCGGCGACCAGCGCGATCAGCGCAGGGATGCGAAGGAGATCACTCACGGCATGCCGGTGGGCTCATGGGTGGACCAATCGTGACAGCGGAGCGGGTGCCGGGCTGCGGCTGAGCCGCGCAAGGAGGTGCGGTCAATGGCGGATGGCCGCGGCGCCAGGTGGCGTGAGGATCCGCCCATGAACCTGATCTGCGCCCGCGCTCGAGACCTGACTGGAGGAGTTGATGCCTGAGACCGCACCGGTCGCGACCGCGATGACCGATGGACACCTTTCGTCGAGCGGCGACGGAGGAGTGGAGAAGCCCCGCCTGAAACGAGAGATCGGGCTGTGGCTGGCCACGGCGCTCGTGATCGGCAACATGATCGGCTCGGGGATCTTCCTGCTGCCCTCCGCGCTCGCCGCCGCCGCGGGTCCGGTCTCGATCGTCGCCTGGGTCTTCACCGGGGTGGGCGCGCTGTTGCTCGCCTTCGTCTTCGCCCGGCTCGGCGGCGCGTTCCCCCGCACCGGCGGGCCCTACGCCTACGCGCGCCGGGCCTTCGGCGACTTCGTCGGCTTCCAGACCGCCTGGGGATACTGGATCGCGGCCTGGGCCGGCAACGCGGCGATCGCCGTCGCCTTCGTCGGCTACCTCGCCGTCTTCTGGCCGCAGTTGGGGACGAACAACCTGCTCGCCGCGCTGGTCGGCATCGCGCTGATCTGGCTGCTGACCGTGGTCAACATCCTCGGCGTCCGCGAAGGCGCCTGGCTGCAGGGGATCACCACCGTGCTGAAGTTCGTGCCGCTGGCGGCGATCGCCGTCGTCGGCCTCTTCTTCGTCCACGGGTCGAACTACACGCCGTTTGCGCCGCAGGGGACCTGGAGCGCGATCTCCGCCGCCGCGCCGCTGACCCTGTGGGCGTTCATCGGCCTCGAGTCCGCCACGGTCGTGGCCGAGGAGGTGAAGGACCCGAAGCGCAACATCCCGCGGGCGACGATGTACGGGACGCTGGTGACGACGGTCGTCTACATCCTCGGCACGGTCGCAATCATGGGGATCGTCCCGCGCGGGGAGCTGGCCACCTCCTCGAGCCCGTTCGCACTCGCCGCCGGCACCGCCTTCGGCGGCAGCTGGGACAAGGTGATCGCGCTGGTCGCCCTGGTCGCCACCTTCGGCTGCCTGAACGGCTGGACCATGCTGACCGCGCGGGTGCCGCTGGCGGCCGCCGAAGACGGGATCTTCCCGAAGTGGTTCGCGCACGTCGAGGGCAAGCGGCGCACGCCGGTCTTCGGCCTGGTCGTCTCCTCGGTGCTGGTCTCCGGCCTGATGCTGATGAACTACACCAAGGGCCTGGTCGACGCCTTCACCTTCGTGCTGCTGCTGGCGACGCTGACCACGCTGATCCCCTACGCCTACTCGGCGGCGGCGCAGGCCTACCTCTACATCACCGAGCCGGAACTGTTCGAGAAGAAGAAGTTCGTCCGCGACACGGTGATCGCGTCCCTCGCCTTCGCCTACTCCGTCTGGGCGATCACCGGCTCGGGGAAGGACATCATCGCCAAGGGGTTCGTGCTGCTCCTGGCGGGGATCCCGGTCTACGTCTTCGTGCGCTGGCAGCGCCACCGGGAAGGCTTCCCGGTGGCGCCGGAGGGCGCGAACGGCGCCGCTCTCCTCACCCCGGCGGAGGCGCCGCGCCCGGCCGAGGTCCCCTGACCGGGGTGGGCCGCAACGTGGAATCACGAAGGACGCGAAGGACCTGAGGGACGATGGGGGTGGTCGGCGACCAGATGCCCGCCGCCCCCTCGGCGGGGCCGGCGAGCCGACTCGGCGCGCCGGCGCACCCCCACCCTCCCGGGCTCAGCACGCGGGAGGCCGAACGGCGCCTGGTTCAACACGGCCGCAACGAGGTCACCCGGGAGCGCGGCGAAGGCAGGGGAAAGCAGCTTGCGCGCCAGTTCCTGCACCCGCTGGCGCTGCTGCTCTGGGCCGCGGCCGCCCTGGCGGTGCCTGCCGGAAACGTGACGCTGGCCGCAGCGATCGTCGCGGTCATCGTCCTGAACGCGCTGCTGGCCTTCATGCAGGAGGCCCAGGCGGAGCGCGCGACCGAGGCCTTGAGCCAGCTCTTGCCGCAGCTCGTCCGGGTGCGGCGTGACGGGGCGGTAAGCGAGGTGGAGGCACCGCTGCTGGTCCCCGGCGACGTGATCCTGCTCGGCGAGGGGGACCGCATCGCCGCCGACGCCCGCCTGCTCGACGGAGTCGTCGAAGTCGACATGTCGGCGCTCACCGGCGAGCCGCAGCCGGTTGCGCGCGAAGCAGGGGTCGGAGGCGGATCGCAAGCCGCTCCGTTGCAGGCGCGCGACCTCGTCTTCGCCGGCAGCCTCTGCACCCAGGGGGACGCCGAGGCGGAGGTGACGGCGACCGCGATGCTCACGCAGCTCGGTCGCATCGCGGCGCTGACCCAGCGGGTCAAAGCCGAGGTCAGCCCGCTGCAGGAACAGGTCAACCGCGCCGCCTGGCTGATCGCGGCGATCGCAGTCGCCTCGGGGATCCTCTTCTTCTTCGCCGGGATCGGCCTCGCCGGGCTCTCGATCAGTTTCGCCCTGACCGCCGCGATCGGCCTCCTGGTCGGCAACGTGCCCGAGGGCCTGCTGCCGATCATCACGCTGTCCCTGGCGGGGGCGGTGCGGCGGATGGCGAGGCGACGCGCCCTGGTGAAGCGGCTGACCGCGGTCGAGACGCTCGGCTCCACCGACGTGATCTGCACCGACAAGACCGGCACCCTGACCGCGGGAAAGATGGCCGCGCGGTTGGTCTGGGCGGCGGGGCAGGAGGTGATGGTCGGGCCCGGCGGGACGGCGAGCGCCGGAGCGGAACCGTTCGCGGCCCTCGCCCGGAGCGCGGTCCTCTGCAACAACGCGACGCTCCTGTTCGTCGACGGCCGTCCGCAGAGACACGGCGATCCCAGCGAGAGCGCCCTGCTGGAAGCTGCCCATGCCCTCGGTGCCGAGGTCGAGGACGCCGTCGCCCAGCGCGAACGCGGCCGGCGCAAGGTGTTCCCCTTCGATCCGCACGTGAAGCGGATGACCACCCTCGATGCCGACCCTGACGGCAACCTCACGTGGCACAGCAAGGGCGCCCCGCTCGAGCTGCTCGAGCGCTGTGCGAGGGTCGCCACGCCCGAAGGGACCCGGCCGATCGGCGATCACGATCGCGAGGAGATCGAGGCGGCGTTCGGCGCATACGCCAAGAGCGGGCTGCGGATGTTCGCCTTTGCGCAACGGGCGGCGGAACCGGACGCCGCCGAGGAGAGCCGCGAGACCGCCGAGTCGGGGTTGACCTTTCTCGGCCTCGCCGCCCTCGAGGATCCGCTCCGGCCGGAGGTGGCCGACGCCGTCGCGCAATGCCGCGCGGCCAGGATCCGGATCGTCCTCGTCACCGGCGACGACGGGCTGACGGCGAAGGCGATCGCGCAAGAGGCCGGGATCGTCGGCCCGCACCCGACCGTCGTCTCCGGCGCCGAGATCGAAGCACAGCAGCAGGACGCGCTCGACGCCTTCCTGGATACGACCGAGGAGCTGATCGTCGCCCGGTCGAACCCGGAGACGAAGCTCCACCTGGTCGACGCGCTGCGGGCCGAGGGCCACACGGTGGCGATGACCGGCGACGGGGTCAACGACGCACCCGCCCTGCGGCGCGCCGACATCGGTGTCGCGATGGGCGCCTCGGGGACCGACGTGGCCCGCGAGGCGGCGACGATGGTCCTCACCGACGACAATTTCGCCTCGATCGTCGCGGCGGTCGAAGAGGGACGGACCGTCTACGACAACCTGCGCAAGTTCATCACCTACATCTTCACCCACGCGCCTGCCGAGTCGATCCCCTTCGCGGTCTTCGTGCTCTCCGGCGGCAGCATCCCGCTGCCGCTGCTGCCGCTTCAGATCCTCGCGATCGACCTCGGCACCGACACCGTCCCGGCGCTCGCCCTCGGGCGTGAGCCGGGCGAGCCGGGGATCATGGAGCGGCCGCCGCGACCGCGCAAGTCGGGGATCATCCAGCGCTCGATGCTGGCCCGCGCCTGGTTGCGGATGGGAGTGATCGAGGCGGTGCTGGCGATGGCCGGCTTCTTCGTCGTCCTCCTCGCGGCCGGATGGAGCTGGGGCGCTCCGACCGGCGACGGGACGCCGCTCCATCACGCCTACCTGCAGGCGACCACGATGGCCTGGGCCGGGATCGTCGCCGGCCAGATCGGCGCGGGCTTCGCCTGTCGCACGACCACGGCCTCGCTGCGGCAGATCGGCGTCCTCTCCAACCGCCACCTGCTGCGCGGCGCCGCCTTCGAGCTCTGCTTCGCCGCCGCGATCATCTACCTGCCGCCCGTGCAGGCGGTCTTCCACACCGCCGGTCTCGAGCTCTGGCAACTCGCGATCCTCGCCTGCTTTCCGTTCGTCGTCTGGGGCTCGGACGAGCTGCACCGCGCTTGGAGGCGCCGAGGCGATCCGTAGATCGCCGCAAGAAGACGGCGGCAGGCAAGGGGTTCCGGAGGGCGGCGCGGCTGCGACGATGAGCCGATGTCGGTCGTCGATCCGTCTCCGCGAGCGCACGCAGCGGACGCGGCCGGGATCGGGCTGCCCGCCGCCGCCCAAGCGACGCCGGAGGCGGTCCTGGGGTCACTCGGAAGCACCGCGAGCGGCCTCTCCAGCGAGGAGGCGAAGGCGCGGCTGTCGCGTTTCGGGCCGAACGCCCTGCGCAGTCACGGGGCGCGGCCCTTCGTCGTCCTGCTGCGCCAGCTGCGCAACCCGCTGCTGATCCTGCTGGTCGGCGCGGCTCTGGTCTCGGCCTTCGTCGGCGAAGCCACCGACGCGCTGATCATCCTCGGGATCATCAGCCTCAGCGTCGGGCTCGGCTTCTTCAACGAGTTCCGCTCCGAGCAGGCGGTCGAGGCCCTCCACTCGCGCCTGCGCCACCACGCGCTGGCGTTCCGCGACGGTCACGGGATCTCGGTCGACGTCACCGAGCTCGTCCCCGGCGACGTAGTCAAGCTGACGGTGGGCGACGTCGTGCCCGCCGACCTGCGCCTGCTGGACGCCCCCGGCCTGGAGTGCGACGAGGCCGTCCTGACCGGTGAGTCGATGCCGGCCGAGAAGGCGGTCGATGCCCTGACGGCGCCGCCGCAGGGCCTTGATCTCCCCTGCTGTGCGTTCATGGGCACGGTGGTGCGAGCCGGCTCGGGCCAGGGTGTGGTCGTCGCCACGGGCGCCGCCAGCGAGTTCGGGAAGATCGCGATGCAGCTCGGCGGGCACCAGGAGCGGACCGCCTTCCAGCTCGGCCTGCGCAGCTTCTCGTTCCTGCTCGTCCGGATCACCGCGGTGCTCGCCGGGGCGATCCTGGTCCTCAACCTGGCGCTCGGACGTCCGTTTCTGGAGACGGTGCTCTTCGCCCTCGCGATCGCCGTCGGACTGACGCCTCAGCTCCTGCCCGCGATCGTCACCGTCAGCCTCTCGACCGGGGCCCGCCGGCTCGCCCGCAGGTCGGTGATCGTCAAGCGGCTGGTCTCGATCGAGGACCTCGGCAACATCGAGGTCCTCTTCACCGACAAGACCGGGACGCTGACCGAGGGGCGGATCGACTTCGTCGCC
>MKSH01000080.1:10557-15815 GCA_001898095.1 Solirubrobacterales bacterium 70-9
ACCAGCTCGACCGTGCCCTCTGGGCAGCCCCGGACGCGGCCCGCCTCGGCACCGACGGCACCCGGATGGCGACCCTGCCCTTCGACTACGAGCGGCGGATGTCCTCGGTCCTGGTGGACGTGGAGGGCGAACGCCGGATCATCGTCAAGGGGGCCCCCGAGCTGGTGCTCGAACGCTGCCGCGACCGGCAACGCGGGGCGAAGGCCCTCGAACGGCAGTTTGCCGATGGCGCACGGGTGATCGCGATCGCCTCCCGCCCGGCGCCCGGCGCCACCGGGATCGCCGCGGCCGACGAGCATGACCTCGAACTGCTCGGGCTGCTCACCTTCCTCGACCCGCCCAAGGCCGAGGCCGCCGACGCCCTGCGACAGCTGTCCCGACTCGAGATCGAGGTGAAGCTGATCACCGGCGACAACGACCGGGTTGCCCAGAAGGTCTGCGCCGATCTCGGGCTGAACGTTCGCGGGACGTTGACCGGCGCCCAGCTCGATCAGCTCTCCGACGAACAGCTGAGCGCGGCGCTGCCGACGACGACGATCTTCGCCCGCGTCACCCCGGAGCAGAAGTCGCGCGTCCTGCGCGCACAGCGCGGCCTGGGATCGACGGTCGGCTTCCTCGGCGACGGCGTCAACGATGCCGTCGCGCTGCACGACGCCGACGTCGGCATCTCGGTGGAGACCGCGACCGACGTGGCCCGCGATGCCGCCGACATCGTGCTGCTGGCGAAGGACCTGGGGATCCTCGCCGGCGGCGTGATGGAGGGACGACGGATCTTCGCCAACACGATCAAGTACGTCTTGATGGGGACCTCGTCGAACTTCGGGAACATGTTCAGCGCCGCCGGCGCGTCGCTGTTCCTCAGCTACCTGCCGATGCTGCCGACGCAGATCCTGCTCAACAACCTGCTCTACGACGTCAGCGAGATGACGATCCCGACCGACAACGTCGATCAGGAGCTGCTGCGCCGCCCGTCCCACTGGGACATCGGGCTGATCCGCCGCTTCATGACCTTCTTCGGACCGATCAGCTCGCTCTTCGATTTCGTCACCTTCGCGGTGATGATCTGGGGGTTCGACGCCCACGCCGAGCTCTTCCGCTCCGGCTGGTTCGTCGAGTCGCTGGCGACCCAGAGCCTGGTGATCTTCGCGATCCGCACCAGGCGGGTGCCGTTCTGGCGCAGCCGGCCGAGCACGCCGTTGATCGTCTCGACGCTCCTCTGCGTGGCCGTCGGGGTGTGGCTGCCGTACTCGCCCGTCGCCTCCGACCTCGGTTTCACCGCGCCGCCCGCCGCCTTCATGGGCGCGCTGGTCCTGATGATCGTCGCCTACCTGCTGCTGATCGAGCTCGGCGTACGCCGTTTCTGGCGCACCGCGGCGGTCGGCCCACCCCTTTCGCGCCCGCGCCCGGGTCGCGAGCAGCGGATCCACCGCCGCGCGGCGCGCTGGAGCGTGCCGCGGCTGCCGCGGCGGAGCCATCCGGGGCCATCCCCCGAGCCGCGTGCGGCGCCGTACTGATGTGCGCAGAGCGCCGACCGACGAGAGTCCGCGTCATGAACGAACGACAGAGCGTCTCCTCGATCTCAAGGCCGATCTTGATCGCCTACGACGGCTCGGACTTCGCCAAGGCCGCCGTGCGGGAGGCCGCCGACCTTTTCCGCGGAATCCGTAAGGCGGTGGTGGTGACGGTGTTCGAGCCTTTCGCCTCGATCCCGTTCTTCGGCGCCGCCGGCCTCCCGGTCGAGCAGAAGACGGCAGAGGAACTGCTCCATGCCCTGCGCGCCGGCGCCGAGCGCACGGCCGCGGAGGGCTGCGAATTGGCCCGCGACGGCGGCCTCGACGCGGAACCCGCGGTCCTCGAGGGGACGCCCGTCTGGGAGGGGATCGTCAACGCCGCGGAGGAGCACGACGCCGATCTCCTCGTGATCGGCTCGCGGGGCCTCTCGGGCATCAAGCACGTCGTGCTCGGCAGCGTCGCGGCGGCGGTCGCCCAGCACAGCCGACGCTCGGTCCTGATCTGCCACCAGCGGTGATGGGCGAGGGCGGAATCTTCGCCGCGCTCTCGGTGCGCAACTTCCGCCTCTACTTCGGCGGCCAGGCGGTGAGCCTGGTCGGAACCTGGATGCAGTCCGTCGCCTTGGTCTGGCTGGTGCTCGAGCTGACCGGCTCGGGAACCCTGCTCGGCGTGGTCGTCGCCGTCCAGTTCCTGCCCGTCCTGGTGTTCGGCGCCTACGCGGGGCTTGTCGTCGACCGGGTCGGCAAGCGTCGGCTGCTGCTCCTCACCCAGAGCGCGATGGCGGCTCTGGCGCTCGCTCTTGGCCTGCTGACGGTGAGCGGGGCGATGACGCTGTCCCTGGTCTTCGTGTTCGCGGTCCTCTTCGGCCTCGTCAATGCGTTCGACAATCCGGCCCGACAGGCGTTCGTGATCGAGATGGTCGGCGACGATCGCCTGCAGAACGCGGTCAGCCTCAACAGCGCCATGGTCAACGCATCGCGGGCCGTCGGTCCGGCGGTGGCCGGAGGCCTGATCGCCATCGTCGGGGTGGGCGTCTGCTTTCTGATCAACGCCGGCTCCTTCCTCGCCGTGCTGCTCGCCCTCGGGGCCATGCGCGTCGACGAGCTCCGCCCGAGCGAGCCGGTGCCGCGCGAGGCCGGGCAGTTGCGGGAGGGGCTTCGTTACGTCCGTCTAACGCCGGGTCTGTTCGTGCCGTTGCTGATGATGGCCCTGGTCGGCACCCTCGCCTACGAGTTCCAGGTCGTGCTCCCGCTGTTTGCCCGCGAGACGCTGCACGGCGGGGCCGAGACCTTCGGGCTGATGACCGCGGCGATGGGGATCGGCGCGGTGGGCGGTGGCCTCTACGTCGCCTCGCGCGATTCGGTCGGACTGCTGCCGTTGACGGTCGCCGTCGCCGCTTTCGGGGTCACGATCCTCGTGACGGCGCTGGCGCCGACCCTCGCCGTGGCGATGATGCTGCTGGTCGCGACCGGGTTCGCCAGCACCTATTTCCTCGCGGGCGGCAACAGCACCCTCCAATTGACCAGCGATCCCCGCCACCGCGGTCGTGTGATGGCGCTGTGGTCGGTCACCTTCCTCGGCAGCACGCCGGTCGGCGGCCCGATCGTCGGCGCGGTCGCCGAGTCCCTAGGACCCCGCTGGGCGCTCGGCGTCGGCGCCGCGGCCTGCTTCGCGGCGGCGCTGCTCGGGGCCGCCGCCCTGCGGCGCCTGCCGCCGGCGGAGCGCTACGCCCGGCGCCGGCGGAGCGACGAGCGTCTCGAACCGCCCTCTCTGGAAACCCCGTTGCCGGTGTGATTCGGCGCCTCACGCGTCGCCCTCTCCGTAGCGATGGATGCGAACGCGGGCGCCCGCCGTGAGGAGCGCCGCCCCCATTGCCGCGAAGCCGAGATCGCGGATGCCGGCGGCGAGGAGCTGGACACCCTCGGGCGCGCCCTGGGTCGCCGCAACGAGGACGACGCCGACCATCAACGATGCGGCCGACCAACGCGGCAGGACCCCGGCCCGAATCGTCGCCCAGCCGAAGGTGAGCCCGGCGAGCACCATCAGGGCGCCGCCGAGGAACATCCAGATCCCGAAGATTTCGCTCAACGCGTCGAAGTCGGCGACCGGGTGGACCAGCGGGTAGATCACGGTCCAGACGAAGAACACGTAGGCGGCCGCGTAGCCGCCGGCGCCCCAGGCGCCGAGCGTGCCGATCCGCGGCCGCTGCACCATGTAGAGCCCGATGACGAAGAACGGGATCGCCACCTCGGCGATCAGGGTCAGCCACAGCTGGCCGGTCGAGAACCCGCCCTGTGCCGCTTCGATCGCGTCGCTGACGAAGTAGGCGACGGAAAAGACCAGGGCGGTGGCTCCGATCGGGACGCGGAGCGGGTCGCCGGCTTCCATGCGCCGCATTCTCGGCGCGTCGCAGGTCCGCCGTATCCGCGCCCCACCGTCGTCACCCTGCGGCGAAATGCGGATGGCGGACCGTGGCGCGCAGCCTAGATTCGGCCGCAGAACTTCTTCAGCGAGCCAGCCGGCGAGAGGACGAGACGATGCCCACGACGAGGAAAGAGAAGGCCGAGGCGGCGACGGACCCGACCACGGCCACCACCCCCCATTACGAGATCGGCCCGATCGTGGTCGGCTCGGACGGCAGCCCGGGCGGTGACGACGCGGTCGCCCTCGCCCATGAGCTGGTCGGCACCAGTGACCGCCGGCTCGTCATCGAGAACATTCCGGGGGTTGCCGCCCCGAGCCTTGGCCTGGTGGGCCTCGCCGAGCGCGAAGACGCCGGCACCCTGGTCGTCGGGTCGCCGCATCGCGGCCCGGTCGGGCGTGCCCTGCTCGGCAGCGTCGCCCACCACGTCCTCCACCACTCCCCCTGCGAGGTCGTCGTCGCGCCGCGCGGATATAAGGATCGTGAGAGGAAGGGCGTCGAGAAGATCGGCGTCGCCTACGACGGGACCGCCGAATCGCGGACGGCCCTCCACCGCGCCGAAGCGCTCGCCCGCGACACCGGTGCCTCGCTCCATCTGATCGTCGCCGAAGACCCGGTCGTCGCCGGGATCGAGGGCGGCGAGGAATTCACCCCTCTGACCAACGCGCCCGCCGTGCTCAAGGCGGCGCTGGCCGATGTCGCCCCTTCGATCGAGGCCGACGGCGAGAGCCTCAAACCGGGATGGCGGCAAGCGAGCAAGTCGGTGGCGGAGGCGATCGCCGACGCCTGCGAGCGCGATGTCGACATCCTCGTCGCCGGCACCCGCAAACCCCTTGATCGGCTGTTCATGGGCTCCGTCACCGGCCACCTGATCGATCATGCACCCTGCGCCGTCCTGGTCGTCCCGCACGAGGAAGGCGGCTGAGATGCCCGGCAAGGTCCTGGTCGGCTACCTCGACACCGAGCGCGGCCGCGACGCGCTGGCACTCGGACGCATCCTGGCCAAGGCGCGCGATGCCGAGCTCCGCATCGCCACCGTCCCGGAGGGCGAGGAGCTCGCCGCGACGGCGCGCGAACAGGGCGCGGACCTGGTCGTCCTGGGCTCGACGCATCGCGGCCCGCTGGGCCGGATCGTGCCCGGGACGACGATGGAACATCTCCTCGGCAGCGATCCCTGCTCGATCGCGGTGGCGCCTCCCGGCTTCGCCGACCGCGCCGACGGCGAGTCGGTCTGGCAACCGCTCGACGGCAGCGGCGAGGACACCGGGATGCGGGTCGTCGGGGTCGGCTACGACGGCTCGACGGCATCGCGGTCCGCACTGGC
>MKSH01000080.1:15844-17484 GCA_001898095.1 Solirubrobacterales bacterium 70-9
GGGCCGCCCTCCGTGTCTACACGGTCGTCCGCAAAGCCGTCCCGATCGCCCCGAACGCGCCGATGACCCCCGCCCCGACCGCACCCAGCGAGCTGGAGCTCCGCCGGGCGGAGCTGCACGACACGGTTTCCGGCCTGCCCGACGAGGTTCGCGCCCAGCCGGTGCTGCTACGCGGTTTCGCGGTCCCGGAGCTGGTCAAGGCGGCGAGCCTCGGCGTCGACCTGTTGGTGGTCGGCACGCACGTGCGGAGCCACGTCGGCCGCTTCCTTCACAAGAGCGTCGCGGGCGAAGTCGTGCTCGAGGCGCCCTGCCCGGTCCTGATCTGCCCGACGCCGATCGCGGCGCCGCTTGTGGCAACCTCTTAGCGTGGAGGCGACGCGCCCGATCGTGATGCACCCTCCTGACGACGCCGAGCTCGACGCCCTGCTCGCCTACTGGGAGGCGGCCAACTTCCTCACCGTCGGCCAGATCTACCTGCGGGCGAACCCGCTGCTGCGCGAGCCGCTGCGGGCCGAGCACATCAAGCCCCGCCTGCTCGGCCACTGGGGGACCTCGCCGGGCCTGAACCTGATCTACGCCCAGCTCGACCGCATGATCGGGGCGACCGGCGACGACGTCCTCTTCGTCGCCGGTCCCGGCCACGGCGGCCCGGCGGTGGTCGCCAACGTCTACCTCGAGGGGACCTACTCCGAGATCTATCCGGAGGTCTCCGCCGACGAGGCCGGGCTGCTGCGCCTCGTGCGCCAGTTCTCGACCCCGGGCGGGATCCCCAGCCACGTCAGCGTGCCGACTCCGGGCTCGATCCACGAGGGCGGCGAGCTCGGTTACGCCCTGGTCCACGCCTTCGGTGCCGCCTTCGACCATCCGGACCTGCTCGTCGCCTGCGTGATCGGCGACGGTGAGGCCGAGACCGCTCCCCTGGAGGGCTCCTGGAAGGGGGTCTCCTATCTCAACCCGGCGCGCGACGGCGCCGTGCTGCCGATCCTCCACCTCAACGAATACAAGATCTCCGGGCCGACCGTGCTCGGGCGCGCGAGCGAGGAGAGGATCGCCGCCCTGCTGGCGGGACACGGCTACGAGGCGCGCTTCGTCGGCGGCTCCGACCCGCGCGAGGTCCACCGCGACTTCGCCGTGACCCTCGCCGACTGCCGCGCGGCGATCGCCGCGATCCAGGGCGCGGCGCGGGCCGGTGCCGACACCGACCGGCCCTGGCCCGCGATCGTCCTGCGCACGCCGAAGGGCTGGACCGGGCCGAAGGTGGTCGACGGCGTCCAGATCGAGGGCACCTTCCGCGCCCACCAGGTCCCGCTCGGCGGGGTGCGGGAGAATCCAGAGCACCTGGCGATGCTGGAGGCGTGGATGCGCTCCTATCGCCCGCAGGAGCACTTCGACGCGGGCGGGCGGCTGCGCGGTGCCGCGGCCACGGTGACGCCGGCGGGCGAGAAGCGGATGGGGGCGACGAGCTACGCGAACGGCGGCCGCCGGCTGGTGCCGCTGGCGATCCGCGACCCGGCCGGCTACGCGATCGCGGTGGCGGAGCCGGGCATCGAGCGGGCGGAGTCGACGCGCCGGCTCGGCGAGCTCCTGCGCGACGTCTACGCGGACAACGCCGCGGAGGCGAACTTCCGCCTCTTCTGCCC
>MKSH01000080.1:17658-18247 GCA_001898095.1 Solirubrobacterales bacterium 70-9
CCTCGATGGCGATCCAGCACACGAAGTGGCTGGAGGAGATGCGGCGGCTCGACTGGCGCGCGCAGGTCGGCTCGCTGAACGTCCTCCTCACCTCGACCTGCTGGCGCAACGACCACAACGGCTTCAGCCACCAGGGCCCGGGGCTGATCGACACGATGATCAGCCTGCGCGGCGAGGTCGTCCGCGTCTACTTCCCGCCCGACGCGAACACCCTGCTCACGGTCGCCGACCACTGCCTGCGCAGCCGCGACTACGTGAACCTGATCGTGATCGACAAGCAGCCGCAGCTGCAGTACCTGGGATACGCGGAGGCGGTCGAGCACGCGCGGCGGGGAGCCTCGCGCTGGGATTGGGCGGGGAACCGACCGGCGGAGCCCGACGTCGTGCTCGCCGCGGCCGGCGACATCCCGACGATGGAGATCGTCGCCGCGGCCGAGCTGCTGCGCCGCCACACCCCCGAGCTCGCCGTACGGGTCGTCAACGTGGTCGACCTGATGACCCTCTTCCCGCGCGAGGCCCACCCGCACGGTCTCGCCGAGGACGCCTTCGAACGGCTCTTCGGCACCGACCTCGAGGTCGTCTTCGCCTT
>MKSH01000080.1:18283-24315 GCA_001898095.1 Solirubrobacterales bacterium 70-9
TTCGACATGGTCGTGCTCAACGAGATGAGCCGCTATCACCTGGCGCTCGAGGCACTCCGACGGGCCCCGCGACGGCCGGCCGGCGCCAGCGCGCTCGAGGAGCGCTGCCACGCGATGCTCACCCGCCACCACGCCTACGTGTGCGAGCACCTCGAGGACATGCCCGAGGTCCGCGACTGGTCCCTGGCGAAGGCCGAGTGACGTCCGCGGATCGGATCCTCACCGTCAACGCCGGCTCCTCGAGCCTGAAGCTGCGACTGCTGGGGCCGGGCGACGAGGTGCTGGCGACCCGCGACAGCGCGCCCGGCGACGACCCGGAGGCGCTGCGCGCGGAGCTGCGGACGATCCTCGCCGCGGGCCCCGAGCCCGACGCCGCCGCCCACCGCGTGGTCCACGGCGGCGCCGAGCTCGACCGCGCGACGCTCGTCGACGCGGGCGTCGAGGAGGAGCTCGAACGGCTCGCCGACCTGGCGCCACTGCACAACCCGCAGGCGATCCGGGGGATGCGCGCGCTGGTCGCGGTCGCGCCCGACCTGCCGAACGTCGCCTGCTTCGACACCGCCTTCCACGCCGGGCTGCCGGCGGCGGCGCGGACCTACGCCGTCCCCGCCGGCTGGGCCGCCGGCGGGGTGCCGCTGCGCCGCTATGGCTTCCACGGCCTCTCCCACGCCTACGCCGGCCGGCGGGCCGCCGAGCTACTCGGCGCGAGCCCGGCGGACCTGCGCCTGGTGACCGCGCACCTCGGCGCCGGCGCCTCGCTGGCCGCCGTCGCCGGTGGCCGCTCGGTCGACACGACGATGGGCTTCACGCCGCTCGAGGGGTTGGTGATGGCGACCCGGGCCGGGTCCGTGGATCCCGGCCTGCTGCTCTGGGTGCAGCGCCGGCTCGGCGTCGGCCCGGAGGAGATGGAGCGGGCGCTCGACCGCGAATCGGGACTGCTGGCGCTGGCGGGCACCGGCGACATGCGCGCGATCGTGGCGGCCGCCGGCCAGGGCGAGGAGCGCGCCACCCTGGCCCTCGACGCCTACGTCCACCGGCTCGCCGCGGCGATCGCCGCGATGGCGGCGGCGATGGGCGGCCTCGACGCGCTGGTCTTCACCGGCGGCGTCGGCGAGAACGCGCCCGCGGTGCGCGAACGGGCCTGCGCGTCCACCGCCTTCCTCGGGGTCGGGCTGGACCGGGCGCGGAACGCGCGCGGCGCGCCCGACACCGTCCTCTCGCCCTCCGACGCCGCCGTCGCGGTCGTCCTCGTCGCCGCCCGGGAGGACCTCGAGCTGGCCCGTCAGGCCCGCGCCCTGCTGGGCTGAAATCGCATCCTTCACGGCGAGAACGCGGCGATGAGAGCGCCGCGGCGGCAACGGCGTTGCGCGGGCGCTCCTAGGCTCATCTCGACCCAGGGACCTTCGCCGGCCGCACCCGGGAGGTGAAGTGGACGCCATCGGCGCCCTCGAGCGAGAACGTGTCCTCGCGGCCCGCCGCCAGGTCGAGGACGAAGTCCGGGCTGCCGAGGCGCCGGTGAAGGTCGGCGTCGATCAGGAACGGGACGCCGCCGACCTTGCCGAGCTCGACGTCGTGCGGACCAGGCGGCAGCTCGTCGGCCCGCAGGCACATCGCCGCAGATCCCGCGCAGCAGCCGCCGGACTGGTGGAGGACGATCTCGCCGTGGCGCTCGCGCAGGCGTTCGAGCGCCCCTACCGCGGCCGGGGTGGCCCGGACGGATGCCATCCTGCTCCTGCCTCTCCTCGGCGACGGCCTCCTAGAAGAGCCCCATCGCCTTCTCGTCGTAGCTGACCAGCAGGCACTTGGTCTGCGAGTAATGGTCGAGCATCATCCGGTGGTTCTCGCGGCCGACGCCGGAGATCTTGTAGCCGCCGAACGCCGCGTGGGCCGGGTACTGGTGGTAGCAGTTGGTCCACACACGGCCGGCTTCGATGCCGCGGCCCATGCGGAAGGCACGGGCGCCGTCGCGGGTCCAGACCCCGGCCCCGAGGCCGTAGAGGGTGTCGTTGGCGATCTTCAGCGCCTCTGCCTCGTCGGCGAACTTGGTCACCGAGACGACCGGCCCGAAGATCTCCTCCTGGAAGACCCGCATGTCGTTGGTCCCCTCGAGCACGGTCGGCTCGAAGTAGTAGCCGCCGGACAGCTCGTCGGCCAGGCCCTGGGTGCGGTGGCCGCCGATCAGCACCTTCGCCCCCTCTTCCTTGCCGATCTCGACGTAGCCCTCGACCTTCTCGATCTGGGATTTCGAGACCTGCGGTCCCATCATCGTCGACGGATCGAGCGGGTCGCCCTGGCGGATCGCGGCGATCCGGGCCAGTACGCGCTCCATGAACTCGTCGTAGATGGACTCGTCGACCAAGGCGCGTGACGGACAGGTGCAGACCTCGCCCTTGTTGAAGGCGTAGAGGACGAAGCCCTCGACCGCCTTGTCGAGGAAGTCGTCGTCGGCGTCCATCACGTCGGCGAAGAAGACGTTCGGCGACTTGCCGCCGAGCTCGACGGTCGAGGGGATGATGCTGTCGGCCGCGTAGCGCATGATC
Source organism: Solirubrobacterales bacterium 70-9 (assembly GCA_001898095.1). Classification (GTDB taxonomy): domain Bacteria; phylum Actinomycetota; class Thermoleophilia; order Solirubrobacterales; family 70-9; genus VAYN01. Next base: position 20,824 of record MKSH01000080.1, read on the forward strand.
AGCCGTCCGGTCACGGTCTCACCGGTGAAGGCGATCTTGGCGATCCGCTTGTTGGTCGCCAGAGCGCGGCCGATCTCCGCACCGGGCCCGTTGACCACGTTGATCACGCCGGGCGGGACCACGTCGGCAAGCACCTCCATCAGCTTCAGGATCGACCACGGGGTCGGGCTGGCCGGCTTCACCACGGTGCAGTTGCCGGCCGCCAGCGCCGGGGCGATCTTCCAGGCCGCCATCAGCAGCGGGAAGTTGAACGGGATGATCTGGCCGACCACGCCGAGCGGCTCCTGGAAGTGGTAGGCGACGGTCTTCTCGTCGATCTCGGAGATCCGCCCCTCCTCCGCCCGCGCCGCGCCGGCGAAGTAACGCAGGTGGTCGGCGACCAGCGGGATGTCGGCGGCGAGCGTCTCGCGGACCGGCTTGCCGTTGTCGTAGCTCTCGGCCACGGCAAGCATCTGCAGGTTCTCCTCGACCGCGTCGGCCATCGCCAGCAGCACCTTCTCGCGTTCCTCGAGCGAGCTCTTCGACCAGGTCGCCTTCGCCGCATGGGCGGCATCCAGCGCCAGCTCGATGTCCTCGGGGGTCGAGTCGGCGACCGTGCTGAACGGCTCGCCGGTCACCGGGCTGAGGTTCTCCCTGTACTCGCCTTTGGCCGGGGGCACCCAGCCTCCGCCGATGAAGTTCTCGTAGCGGTCTTTGACTTCGACCGGGCTCCCCTCCCGGCCGGGCGCCTCGAAGACCTGCGCTTTCTCGATAGTCGCCATTGCTTTTCTCCTGGTTCATTCGCGGTGGATCAAGTCGACGCCCTCATCGCATCACTGCGACAATCGCTCTCCATCCGTAGTCCGGAGCAGCCTCGGTGTGGGTTCGCCGCACATCTGCTCACGCGACCGCGCCGGCCCGGTCGCCGCTGGTCGTCTCCGGGCCGACCGCCTGCAGGTCGAAGACCAGGCGCGGCTCGGGCGCCGAGCCGTCGAGGACTTCGGCGATCGCCTCGTTGACGTCCTCGAGCCGGCGCTCCGCGCGCAGCACCCGCGTCTCGCCGCGGCGGTGCAGCTCGAAGACCTCCTCCAGGTCATGGTGGGTGCCGACGATCGAGCCCTTCAGGCTGAGCCCGCCGAGCACCGTCTGGAAGATCGGCACGGTGATGTCGTTTTCAGCCGGCAGCCCGACGCAGATCAGGCGCCCGCCGCGCGCCAGCGCGCCGATCGCCTGTTCGAAGGCGACCGGGGAGACGGCGGTGGAGATCGCCACGTCGGCCCCGCCCATCGCCTGGATCGCGGCGACGGGATCTTCGGCCTTCGCGTTGACCACCCGGGCCGCGCCGAGCTCGGTCGCGGTCGCGAGCCGCTCGTCGTTGACGTCGACGGCGACGACCTCGGCGCCGGTCACCCGTGCGTACTGGATCGCCAGATGGCCGAGGCCCCCGGCGCCGAAGACAGCGACCCGGTCGGCCGCCCGGGCGCCAGACTCTTTGACCGCCTTGTAGGTCGTGACGCCGGCGCAGGTCAGCGGCGCCGCGTCGAGCGGGTCGACCTCGTCGGGGACGCGGACGACGTGACGGGCGTAGCCGACGGCGAGCTCGGCGAAGCCGCCGTCCATCCCGTAGCCGGTGTTGATCTGTTTTTCGCAGAGGGTCTCGCGGCCGCTGTTGCAGTAGCGGCAGTCGCCGCAGGCGTAGCCGAGCCAGGGCAGCGCGACGCGCATCCCGACCTCGAGCCCGTGCGGGTTGCCCGGGCCGACCCCCTCGACGATCCCGACCCCCTCGTGGCCGGGGATGAAGGGCGGTTCCGGTTTGACCGGCCACTCGCCGTGGGCGGCGTGGATGTCGGTGTGGCAGAGCCCGCAGGCTTCGACGCGGACGAGCACCTGCTCGTCGCCCGGGGTCGGGTCGGGTACCTCCTCGACGCGCAGCGGCTCGGCGAAGTCGTGGACCACGGCGGCTTTCATCGGACGGTCTCCTCTCGGTTGAAGGTCAGGACCGGATTCCACCAACGCACCGGCGCCGCGCCATCCGTGTGACGGCGACCCCCAGGAGTGGGCAAACCCCGGATGGAGCACGGCCGGCGCCATCCCGCCGACAGGAGAGAGCCTGGGAAGTCGGGGTGCCGTCCTACGATTGGACGGTCAGAAACCGCGAGAACCACTCGGCGGCGAGCTGCGCGACCAGCTCGAGCGCCCCGGGCTCTTCGAACAGGTGGGTGGCGCCCGGGACGATCGCCACCTGGTGGCGACAGTTCACCAGATTCTCGGCCGCCTCCTCGTTCAGGGCCACGACCTGCCAGTCCGCGCCACCGACGATCAGGAGGGTAGGCGAGCGAACCTGCTCGAGACTCTTGGCCGCCAGGTCCGGCCGGCCGCCCCGGGAGACGACCGCGTGGATGTCGGCGCCGATGTGGGCGGCTGCCCGCAGCGCGGCGGCCGCGCCGGTCGAGGCGCCGAAGTAGAAGATCGCCATGGTCCGCAGTTCCTCGTCGTCCTGGACCCAACGCGTGACCGCCATCAGGCGCTGTGCCAGCAGGCCGATGTCGAAGACTTTGGCGCGGTCGCCCGCCTCGACCGGGGTGAGCAGGTCGAAGAGGAGCGTCGCGAGGCCGCTGCGGTTGAGCATGTCCGCCACCTTCTTGTTGCGCGGGCTCTTGCGGGAGGAGCCTCCGCCGTGGGCGAACAGCACCAGGCCCCGCGCGTCCTCGGGGACCTGCAGGTCGCCCTCGAGCAGAACCCGCGGCTCGGGTTCGATCTCGATCGCACGGTGGCCGGCGACCGGGTCGGGCGGGGGATCGGCCGCGACCCGCATCGGCGGGACCTCGCGGCCCAGCTCGAGCAGATGGCAGACCACCTCGTCGGCGACCGGGGAGAAGTCGACGTAGAACTGGCCGACGCTGTGGAATCCGTGCGGTTCCTCGAGGCAGACCACCTCGTCGAAGTCGTGGACCAGGCGGCGCGCGGTGCCGGGTGGACCCACCGGCACGGCGAGGACGATCTCGGCGGCGCCGCGGGCCCGCAGCGCGCGTGCCGCGACCCTCGCGCTGCCGCCGGTCGCGATCCCGTCGTCGACCAGGAGCACCGTCCGGCCCGCGACCGACAACGGCTCGCGGTCGCCGCGATAGGCCTCGCGGCGGCGCTCCAGCTCCTCCTTCTCGACCGCCACCGTGTCCTCGAGCTGGGACTGAGAGATTCCGATCCCCTCGATGTCCTCGCGGCGGATGAAGCACGAGCCGCCCTCGGCGATCGCCCCGATCCCGTACTCGGGTCGGTGCGGCGCGCCCAGCTTGCGGACGACCAGCACGTCCAAGGGCGCCTCGAGGAGGCGTGCGATCTCGAAGCCGACGGGCACACCGCCGCGAGGCAAGGCGACTACGACGGGCTCGCGGCCGCGGAAGCACTCGAGCGCCGCCGCCAGTCGGCGGCCGGCTTCGTCGCGATCGGCGAAGAGTGCGAGGCGGTCTGCCATGCGGACATCCTCGGCTGCGCCGCGCGCCGCCGCATCGGCAG
>MKSH01000080.1:24343-26497 GCA_001898095.1 Solirubrobacterales bacterium 70-9
ATCGATCAGGGCAGCGGTCGCGCGTGGGAACGGATGTCGCTCCAGGCATCGCCGTCCTGTTCCAGGCGCTCCAGGGCACTCTTCATCCTCCACCGGTCAGGCCTCAGCCGAGAATCTTCGAGTTCCTCCCAGCGCAGCGGCATCGCGACGGGGGCGCGGTCGCGGGCCCGGAGGGCGTAGGGAGCCACGGCTGTCTGCGCGTAGCCGTTGCGCATGATGTCGATCAGGATCCGGTCGCCCCGTTTCGCCTTGCGCGCCTCCAGGGTGAGCCGCCGCGGATCGCGGGCCACCATCTCCTCCGCGACTTGGCGGGCGAACGCGCGGACGCGATCGAAGCCGGTGGCAGCGCGTCGCCGCAACGGCACCGTGACGTGGATACCGCGCGAGCCGGTGACCATGGCGAACGGCTCGAGGCCCTCCTCCCGCAGCAGCTCCCCGCAGTCCTGGGCGGCACGGCGGATCTCGGCGAAGGTGCCGCCGGAGGGGTCGAAGTCGAAGATCAGACGGTCGGGCCGGTCGAGATGGTCGGCGCGACTGAGCCAGAGGTGCGGCGTGACGACCGCCTGGTTCGCCAGGTAGACCAGCGTCGGTGCGTCGCACAGCACCACCTCCTCCAGCTCACCGCCTCTCTTCGGCACGGTCACGGTACGGACCCAGTCCGGGTAGTAATCGGCGGCCTGCTTCTGGAAGAAGCCCTCGTGACCGACGCCCTCGGGGAAGCGCTGCATGGCGATCGGCCGCCCTTTCGCGTGCCGGACCAGCGCCTCGGCGACATCGGCGTAGTAGTGGACGAGATCGCCCTTGGTCTCGCCGGACGGGAACATCGGTTTGTCGAGCCGAGTCACCTCGACCCGCCGCCGGCCGACCTTGATCGTCTGCCTCATCGCCCGATGATCGCGCCGGCGGAAGGTCCGTCAGCCACCGACCGCCTCGCGGATGGCCGGCGAGAGCAGCGGCCAGTCGGATTCGTAGCCGAAGACCTCGCGCAGGGGAGTCAGCCCGTAGCGCTCGGAGACGATCTGCAGGTGGTCGGCGGTCACCAGGGCGGGGTGACGGACGCCGCAGGTGCGCGAGAGGGCGAGAAGCTCGGAGCGCAGTGCGACGATGTAGTTCGCGGCCCGCACCGACTTCAGCTCGGGGTCGAGGCCGTGCATCAGCCAGCGCGACTGGGTCGCGACTCCGCTCGGGCAACGACCGGTGTGGCAGCGCTGGGCCTGGATGCAGCCGACTGACATCATCGCCTCCCGGCCGACGTTGACCATGTCGCAGCCGAGTGCGAAGGCGAACAGGGACGCGTCCGGAAAGCCGAGGCGCCCGGCGCCGATGAAGGTCACCCGTTCGGCGAGGCCGGCGCGGGCGAAGGTCGAGTAGACCTGGGCGAAGGCGAGTTTGAACGGCAGGGCGACATGGTCCTCGAACGCAAGGGGGGCGGCGCCGGTGCCGCCCTCACCGCCGTCGACGGTGATGAAGTCGGGCCCGCCTCCGGTGCTGACCATCCGCTCGGCGAGCGAGACCCAGAACTCCTCCTCGCCGACCGCCGACTTGATCCCGACCGGCAGGCCGGTCGCGGCCGCGATCCGCTCGAGGAACTCGATCAGCCCGTCGACGTCGGCGAAGGCCGAATGGGCAGGCGGGCTGATGCAGTCCTCGCCGACCGGGATCCCTCGGCATCGGGCGATCTCGGGCGTCACCTTGACGCCGGGGAGCATCCCGCCGAGGCCCGGCTTGGCGCCCTGCGAGAGCTTGACCTCGATCGCCCTCACCGGCGCTCTCTGCACCTGGTCGACGAGGCGATCGAGACTGAACCGCCCGACCTCGTCGCGGCAGCCGAAGTAGCCGGTGCCGATCTGGAAGATCAACTCGCCGCCGTGCCGGTGGGCATCGGCGAGCCCCCCCTCTCCGGTGTTCTGCATGCAGCCCGCCAGGGCGACGCCGCGGTTGAGAGCCTCGACAGCATTTGGGGAGAGCGAGCCGAAGCTCATCCCGGAGACGTTGACCACGGAGGCGGGCCGAAAGGCATGGAGGCGACCGTGGTCGGCGCCGATCGTCTTCGCCGCAGGGATCTCGTAGCCCGGCGCCCCGGCGGGGTCCCCGGGGGGAGGCTCCGCGGCGGGGAAAGGGGAGCGCTTGATGATGACCAGGCTGTCGACCGAC
>MKSH01000080.1:26505-26983 GCA_001898095.1 Solirubrobacterales bacterium 70-9
CGAAGAGGTTCAGCCGGGCTTCCGAGGAGGCCTCGATCCACCGCCGCTGGTCGCGCGAGAACGGCCGCTCCTCGTTGTTCGAGGTGACGATGTACTGGCGCAGCTCCGGGCCGAAGGCCTCCAGCAGATACCGGAGGTGGCCGACCACGGGGAAGTTCCGCAGCACGGCGCGGCGTCTCTGCGCGAGGTCGTATCCGATCAAGCCCGCCAGGGCGGCGAGCGCCGCACGGGAGCGACGACGGGCGAACATGTTGCGGAGCCTACGCCGGCCAGGTTCGCTTCGGCTCATGCCGATGTCACATCGCTTACGCAGACGCTCGAAACGCCTGCGCGCCGGCCCCGAGTGGCGGATGCCGACCGCGGACCAGCCCGCGCCTACTGCTCGCACGTCATCGTGTAGCCGAATTCAGTCGTTGCCGGGGGTGCCCGCGAGGCCGAGCATCCACCCGATGCCGCGCGCGCGGACGCTCGCCAGCGA
>MKSH01000081.1:0-4675 GCA_001898095.1 Solirubrobacterales bacterium 70-9
GCAGCGCAGCCTCGCCCAGCAGGCGGTGGTCGCGCGACTCGGCGAGCGGGCGCTGAAAAACGGCGACCCCGAGGCGCTGATGCGCGACGCGGTGGCGCTGATCAACGAACTCGACGGGGTCGAGCGGGCCTGCATCTGGGAGGTCGCCCGCGACGGCCGCCGGCTGAACCTGCGGGCGGGGCTCGGCGACACCATGCTCGGCTCCGGTCGGCGGATCTCGGCGGGGCGCGAATCCCACGCCGGCACCGCGCTCGACGCCGGGGTGCCGGTGATCGTCCCCGACTGGAAGCAGGAGGACCGCTTCACGATGCCGCCCGCGGTGCGGGCGCTCGGCGCCGCCAGCTCGCTGGCCGTGCTGATCGACGGCAAGGACCGACCCTTCGGCGTCCTCGACGTCCACTCCGCCGAACCGAACCGCTTCGGCCCCAAGGACGTGCCCTTCCTCGAAGCCTCGGCCAACGTCCTCGCCGACGCCTTCGAGCGCCACGCCGCCGACCAGGCCCTCCGCCACCGCGTCCTCCACGACGCCCTCACCGGCCTGCCGAACCGGCTCAGCTTCGTCGACTCGGTCGACGACGCGCTCGGCCGCGCCACCGTCTCCGGCTCCCCGGTCGGGATCCTCTTCCTCGACCTCGACCATTTCAAGCTCATCAACGACAGCCTCGGCCACCACGCCGGCGACGCCCTGCTGCGCGCGGTCGCCCCGCGGCTGCGCTCCCACCTGCGCCCCGGGGACATCGTCGCCCGCTTCGGCGGCGACGAGTTCGGGATCCTGATCGACCGCCTCGCCGACGACGCCGAGGCCGTCGCGATCGCCGAGCGGGTCGCCTCCGCCTTCGCCCAGCCGTTCTCGATGCAGGGCGTCGACCACTTCGTCAACGCCTCGATCGGGATCGCCGTGGCGCGCCTCTCCGACGGCCACACGACCAACGCCGAGCTCTTGATCCGCGACGCCGACGCGGCGATGTACCGGGCCAAGGAAGGCGGCCGTAACCGCTCCGTCCTCTTCGACGCCGAGATGCGGGCCACCGCGGCGCGCCGGCTGGAGACCGAACGCGAGCTGCGCGGCGCGGTCGAGCGCGAGGAGCTGGAACTGCGCTACCAGCCGATCGTCAGCCTGCGGACCGGCGAGGTGACCGGGCTCGAGGCCCTGGTGCGCTGGCGCCACCGCACCCGCGGCCTGCTCGAGCCGCGCGAGTTCGTGCCGATCGCCGAGGACTCCGGCCTGATCGAGCCGATCGGCCGCTGGGTCCAGGACCGCGCCGCCCGCCAGATCCTCGAATGGCACGAGCTCCGCCCCGACGCCCGGCCGCTCGACGTCGCCGTCAACCTCTCGGCCCGCCAGGTCGCCCACCGCGGCCTCGCCGCCAACGTCGCCGAGGTGATCGCCCGCACCGGGCTCGACCCGGTCCACCTGCGACTGGAGATCACCGAGACCGTGCTGGTCGAGGAGTCGGCCGCCGCGATCGCCTCGCTGGAGGCGCTGAACGAGCTCGGCGTCCGCCTCGTCCTCGACGACTTCGGCACCGGCTACTCCTCGCTCGCCTACCTCAACCGCTTCCCCTTCCACGCGCTGAAGATCGACCGCTCCTTCGTCGAGACGCTGGGCGTCGAACAGGAGGGAACGGCGATCGTCGAGGCGGTGATCGGGATGGCCCGGGCGATGTCGCTCGACGTGATCGCCGAGGGGGTCGAGAAAGACGTGCAGCTGGACGAGCTGCGCCGGCTCGAGTGCGACTACGGCCAGGGCCACCTCTTCCACGAGGCGCTGCGGGCGGAGGAGATCAGCCGGCTGATCGAGGCCGGCACGCTCGACTATTCCGGGATCTCGTCGACCAGGTAGGCGTTGGTCATCAGTTCGGCGGCTTTCGGCAGCGCCGCGATCAGTTCTTCGTCGTGCATCCAGGCGGCGAAGGCTTCCCACTTTTTCGGGTCCATGTAGCCGTAGGGCTGCCCTTCGGTGCGGGCGCCGAGCAGCGGCAGCGTCGCCGTCATCTCCGCTTCGACCAGTTTCGGTTCGAGGTCGGTGTTGGCGGCGAGGATCGCTTCGGTCGCCGCTTTCGGCGCTTTCACCGCCGCTTCGGTGCCCCGCTTCAAGGCGGCGATGAAGAGCCGGATCTTCTGGCCCTCTTCTTCCAGGCTCGCGCGGCGGGCGACGAAGACGAGCTCGTCGTAGGTCGGCACGCCGAGTTTGTCGACGGTCGTGATCACCGGTTCTTTGCCCCGTTCGCGCAGGTCGACGCCCTCGACGTTGGAGTACCCGCCGAGCATCGCCTGAGCCGAGCCGGAGACCAGCGAGGGGATCAGGCCGAAGCCGACGTTCGCCGTTTTTACGGTCGAGGCGGGGACGTTCGCCCGTTCGAGGATCGTTTTCAGGAAGGCTTCCTGGTAGGGGATCCCGGCGTAGGAGACCGTTTTGCCTTTCAGGTCGGCGACGCTTTTGATGCCCGATTTCTTCAGCCAGATCAGCGAGGTGAGCGGCTGGTTCACGAGCGCCGCGACGGCGACCACGTCGAGGCCCTGTTCGCGCGCCAGGGCGACCTCGGGCTCGTAGGTGATCGCCAGGTCGGCCCGCCCGGAGGCGACGTCCTTGAGCGGCGCCGAGGGGTCGGTGGGCGAGTCGATCGCCACTTCCAGACCCGCTTCGGAGAAGAACCCTTCTTCCTGCGCCATGTAGATCCCGGCGTGGTCGGGGTTCGGGTAGAAGTCGAGATCGAGCGTCAGCTTTTCCGGTTCGCCCTTGCCGGTCTCCGACTTGGCGCCGCAGGCGGCGAGGCCGAGGCCGATGGCGAGCAGGGCGATGACCAGGATCGTGGCCCTGGCGGCATGGGGCTTCATGCCCCAGGTTTTACCGCCAAGTGACGACGAGCCGCTGTGCGAGGGCGGTCAGCCCGACCAGGAGGACGCCGATCACGGCCAGGACGACGGCCGCGGCGAAGACCCGCGCCTCGTGGAAGTTGTTGTTGTCTTCGACGATCAGTCGCATAAGCCCCGAATTGGATCCGGCGAGCTCGGCGAAGAGGGCGACGATCGGGGCGACGGCGACGGCGATCTTGGCGCCGCTGAAGAAGGACGGCAGCGCGGTCGGGGCTTCGACCCGGCGGAAGGTCGCCCAGCGGGAGGCGTCCAGCGTGCGCATCATCTTCACCGCCTCGGGGTCGACCGAGCGGAACCCGTCGAGCGTCGCGACCAGCACCGGGAAGAAGCAGGCGAGGGCGACGATGATCACCTTCGGCCAGATCCCGTAGCCGAACCAGATCACCAGGATCGGGGCGATGACGACGACCGGGACCGCCTGCAGGGCGACGGCGAGCGGGTAGAAGGCGTCGCGGACGAGCCAGGAGAAGCGCATCACCACCGAGAGCGCGATCCCGAGCAGGACGCCGAAGCCGAGCCCGACGAGGATCTCGCGCAGCGTCACCCAGGCGTTTTCCAGCAGCAGCGAGCGGCTGTTCCAGAGCGCGTCGCCGACTTCGGCGGGGGAGGGGACGAGGAAAGGTTCGATGTTCAGCGCTTCGGCGATCGCCCCGTCGGCGGCGGCGATCTGCCAGAGCCCGATCAGGGCGGCGATCACCAGCACGGGCAGGATCCAGCCGAGAATCATCCGCCGATTCAACCCTCCTCCCCCTCCGAGCTGTTCCTTATCCCCATATATGAGTCATAAGGAACAGCTGGAGCGGCCGCGCCGCGGTGGGCGCCCTCGCGGAGCGCCCGCAGCGCTTCCTCGCGGGCGGCGACGAAGGCGGGATCGGTGACGGCGCCGTCGCGGTCGGCGGCGCGCGGGTCGGGCGCCCGCACCTCCTTCACCAGCCGGCCCGGCCGCGCCGAGAGCACCAGCACCCGGTCGGCGAGGTAGAGCGCCTCCTCGAGGTCGTGGCTGACCAGGAGGACGGTGCGGCCGTCGGCGCGTAGCGCCCCGGCCAGCCACTCCTGCATCTCGGCGCGGCTGATCGCGTCGAGCGAGGCGAACGGCTCGTCCAGTGCCAGCACCGGCTTGCCCGCGACCAGGGTGCGGAGGAAGGCGACCCGCTGGCGCATCCCGCCGGAGAGCTCCTGTGGCCGCGCGCCCTCGAAGCCGGCGAGGCCGAAGCGCTCGAACAGCTCACCCGCCCGGGAGCGCGCCTCGGCCCTGCCGGCGCCGCGGTTGCGCAGTGCCAGCGCGGCGTTGTCGAGGGCCGAGAACCAGGGGAGGAGGAGGTCGCGCTGGGGCATGTAGGCGCAGTGGGAGAGCCGGCCGGCGGCGTCGGCGGAGCCTTCGACCGCGATCGTCCCGGCGGTCGGCTCGCGCAGCCCGCAGGCCAGTTCCAGCAGGGTCGACTTGCCGCAGCCGGAGGGCCCGACCAGGGCGACGACCTCGCCCGGCTGGGCCTCGAGCTCGATCGATTCCAACGAGCGGAGCTCGCCGTAGGCGTGGGAGAGGCCTCGCGCGACGACGCTCACGCTGTTATCCTGGCGCACTCCGCACACTCGACCTAAAAAGTCGAGAAAGTCGAGAAGTAGTACCGGTGCGGAGAAAACAGCGGCAAACAGGCACTTATGGACCCGGCAATCGTCCTTTTCGGATTCTGCATCGGTGTGCTCGTCGGGATGACGGGCATGGGCGGTGGTTCCTTGATGACGCCGCTGCTGATCCTGATCTTCAACACCTCGCCGACGACCGCGATCGGCACCGACA
>MKSH01000081.1:4706-14430 GCA_001898095.1 Solirubrobacterales bacterium 70-9
CAGCTTCGGCAGCGTCCCGGCCGCGGTGGCGGGCGTCGTCCTCGTCTCGATCCTCGAGCAGCACATCTCCGAGGATCGGCTGAACTCGCTCGTCTACGCGGTGCTGGGCGGCACCCTGCTGATGGTCGGCGTGGTGACGCTGACCCGGGCGCTGATCCTGAAAGGCCTGATCGACGAGCGCGAGCGCTTCGAGGTCGAGAAACGCCACAAGGTCGCCGCGATCGTGATCGGCGCCACCACCGGCTTCGTCATCGGGATCACCTCGGCGGGCTCGGGCACGGTGATCGCGATCCTCCTGATCGCCGTCTACCGGCTCGCCCCGAAGCGGGTCGTGGGCACCGACATCGTCCACGCGGCGGTGCTCCTGACCGCAGCGGGACTTGCTCACATCGTCGCCGGCAACGTCGACTTCGGCCTCGCCGGGAACATCCTGGTCGGCTCGATCCCGGGCGTGATCATCGGAGCGGCGCTGTCCGACAAGGCCCCGCAGGGCTTCATCCGGATCGCTCTCGGGATCGTCCTGATGGCCTCCGGCATCGTCACGATCCAGAAGGGCGACTCGACCGTATGGCCGATCGCGGCGGCCGTCGCGGCCGTCCTCCTGGGCGCCGTCCTCTACGCGCCGCACTACATGAACAAACGCTACCGGCGCCAATTGGAGAGCGCCGCGGGGGCGGGTCGGCCCTCCCAGCCGGCCGCCTGATCGGGCCCAGGGCCGGGCCGGTTGTTTTAATTCGTCACATGCGTGTCTCAGCCAAGGCCGATTACGCCGTCCGCGCCGCCGTCGAGCTGGCCGCCGCCGGCGAGGGCGAGCCGGTCAAGGGAGAGCGGCTTGCCACCTCCCAGGACATCCCCCTCCAGTTCCTCGAGCACATCCTCCTGGAGCTGAAGCACCAGGGGCTGGTCCGCGCCCGCCGCGGTGCCAAGGGCGGCTACTGGCTCGCCCGCCCCGCCGACGAGGTGACCGTCGCCGACGTCGTCCGCGCGGTCGAGGGCCCGATCGCGAACGTCCAGTCGATGCCGCCGGAGACGATCGAATACGCCGGCAACGCGGAAGCCCTCCGCGACGTCTGGATCGCCGTCCGCGCGAACATCCGCTCGGTCCTCGAGGAGGTCACCCTGGCCGACCTCGTCAGCGGCGAACTGCCGAAGCCGGTCGAGGCCCTGACGGCCGAGCCCGACGCCTGGGCCGCCCGTTAGCCCGCCGCCGCGCCTCAGGCGCCGTGTAGCAGGATCGTGATCATGATCCCGGCGAAGCCGAGGATCATCGTCAGGAACATCGAGAAGATGATGCCGACGAGAGTGCGAAAGTCGGCGCGGGCCTCGCCCCGGACGGCCGCGAATTCCCTGCTCATCTCTGCGAAGCCATCATCGACTTTCTTCTCCAGTGCGCTTACGCGGCGCTCGTCCCAAAAGATCCTCATGGACCGATGGAAGCACCCGTTTACTCAGATAACAAGCGCTGTCACACAAGATTTTGAAAGGCGCTTCTACTTCTTCACGGTCGGCACGGGAACGAGGTCGAACTCGGTGCCCAGGCGCAGCTCCGAGTAGCGCTTCGTCCAGTCGTCGTTGAAGCTGTCGGACTGTTTCTTCATCCGCGGCTGGAAGGTGAAATCGTCGGGAGGGGAGAGGTCGAGGCGGTCGAGCAGGTTCAGGGTCGAGGTCTCGTAGTCACCGGCGAAGTTCTCGTAGAGGACGAGGATCGGCTTGATCCCGGCGTGCTCGAAGAAGGCGTCCCAGGAGGCCTCCTCGATCAGGAGTTCCCGCAGGAGGTGGTCGATCGCCCGGTAGTGGAAGCGCAGCTGCGGCCGGTGCTCCTCGATGAAGGTGCGGTAGGGGGGAGAGCCGTCGTCCTCGACCGAGATCGCGCTGGAGCTCGACGCCTGGTCCTCGCGCCAGGTCGCCGTCTGCACCGCCTTCCAGAGGCTGACCGCCTGGCGCACCTTGTTGGCGCGGACGACGCGGACGAAGGTGAGGTTCGGGAAGACGGCGGGGAGGAGCTCGGCCAGCGGCACGTCGCGGTAGGCGGGGACGTTGCGGACGAGGCTGACGAAGTCGCCGAAGTACCCCCACATCAGCTTCGCGCCGAAGACCCCGTTCGGGGTCGTCCCCGCCTCGAAGGCCCATTCGAGGTAGCGGTCGTAGGCGGCGCGGCTCCAGAGCGGGGAGCGGGGCGTCTGCTCGGCGCCGACCCCGCGCTCGCCGAGGTGGTCGCGGATCGACTGGTCCTCGACGCCGAGGAAGTACTCCTCCGGGCGGCGCGGCCGGCCCGAGTGGCGGAGCGCCTCGAAGTACTCCTCCGGCCGCCCGGCGACGCCGGTTTCACCGAGCGCGTGGCAGACGAGCGTGGAGCCGCTGCGGGGCGTGGCGCAGACGAGGTAGGAGCGATCAGGCTGCATTGCCGACTAAGTTAATCAACAAAAGATGAGAAGGTGGTCATATCATCGAAATTGTGGACCAGACACCCAACATCCTCTACATCCACTCGCATGACACCGGACGGGTGGTCCAGCCTTACGGCTTCCAGGTACCCACCCCGAACATCCAGATGCTGGCCGACCAGGGGGTGCTCTTCCGCCAGGCCTTCTGCGCCGCGCCAACCTGCTCCGGCAGCCGCGCCAGCCTGCTGACCGGCCTCTACTGCCACAACAACGGGATGGAGGGGCTCGCCCACCGGGGCTGGGAGCTGCGCGACTACGGGCAGCACTGGGTCCACTCGCTGCGCGCCGGCGGCTACCACTCGATCCTGGTCGGCGAGCAGCACATCTCCAGGGACCCGGCGGTGATCGGCTACGACGAGGTGATCAAGGTCGGCTCGAACAAGGCCGAGGACGTGGCGCCGCTGACGATCGAGGCGCTGCGCGGAGCGAAGAAGACCGGCAAACCGTGGTTCATGTCGGTCGGCTTCTTCGAGACCCACCGGGACTTCTCGGCGCCGACCTCGGTCCGCGACACGCTCTACTCGCTGCCCCCGGGCAACCTCCCCGATCAGCCCGCGACGCGCCGCGACATGGCCGAGTTCAAGGCCAGCGTGCGCTCGCTCGACCAGGGGATCGGCGCCGTCCTCCATGCCCTCCACGACCTCGGCCTGGTCGACGACACCCTGGTCATCTGCACCACCGACCACGGCGTCGCCTTCCCCGGCTCGAAGGCGACGCTGACCGACCGCGGCACCGGCGTGATGCTGATCGTCCGCGGCCCCGGCCCGTTCGCGGGCGGCAAGGTGATCGACCAGCCGGTCACCCATCTCGACGTCTACCCGACCCTCTGCGAGGTCGCCGCGGTCGAGCCGCCCGACTGGCTCCAGGGCGAGTCCCTGATTCCGCTGCTGACCGGCGAGGTCGACGCCCTCCACGAGGCGACCTTCGCCGAGATGACCTACCACGCCGCCTACGAGCCCCAGCGCTCGGTCCGCACCGAGCGCTGGAAGTACATCCGCCGCTTCGACGACTTCCCCGGCCCGGTGCTCGCCAACTGCGACGACTCGGCCTCGAAGGAGATCTGGCTGGAGGCGGGGTGGGGGGAGCGCACCGTCCCCCGCGAGCGCCTCTACGACCTGGTGCTGGACCCGGCCGAGATGGACAATCTCGCCGCCGACCCGTCCTGCGGCAGGCATCTGGACGAGATGCGCCGCCGCCTCGAGGAGTGGATGCGCGCCACCGACGACCCGCTGCTCGAGGGTCCGGTCGAGCCCCCGGTCGGCGCCGAGGTGAACGAGCAGTGGCAGATCTCCCCCGACGAGCCGACCCGCACGGTCACTGCGGATCCCACGGCCGCGCCATCCAGCTGACGCAGGTCCAGCCGATCGCGGCAGGGGCGCCGCCGGGCTCGGGCACCGCGCCGTACTCGAACGTGCTGACCGCGCAGTTGGCGGAGCCGAGGTGCCACATCCGCTCGATCGTCTCGACCGTGAAGCGCCCGCCGAGCACGGCGTCGAGGAGGAAGAAGCGGGTGAGGATGCCGTGGGTGACCAGCAGCGGCAGCTCCTCCGGGCCCGCCTCCGCGGCGTCGGCCTCGAACTGCTCCTTCAGCAGCTGGACGCGCTCGTAGGCCTGCGCGAAGGTCTCGCCGTCGTGCAGCTCGAAGGCGTAGGGGACCGGCTCGGGGGCGAGGTCGAGCGCCGCGCCGACCGCCTCGGCGGTTTCGGTGGCGCGCCGCATCGGGCTCGTCAGCAGGCGGGTGACCCCCCAGTCGCGCAGCGCCGCGCCCGCCGCCGCGGCCTGCGCCCGTCCCCGCTCGGTCAGCAGGTCGCCCGCCTCCGCGCCCAGCGGCTCGTCGCCGGTATGTGCGTTGTGCGCCGACTCGCCGTGGCGCAGGAAGAGGACCCTCATTCGGCGGCGGGCGTGCCCCCGGCCACCACGTCGACGAAGTTCTCCAGGTGGCGGGTGGTCCAGCACTCGAAGGTGCCGTCGCAGAAGCGTTCGTAGGAGGACATCACCGAGTCGCCGTAGTTCCAGTAGAGCTTCGGCTCGGGATTCAGCCAGAAGAGCCGCCCGGCCCGCTCGCTGATCCGGGCGAAGACGTCGGCGTGCGGCTCGCGGCCGTTGGTGCGGGCGTCGCCGAGCACGATCACGGTCGAGCGCGGGTCGAGGTCTTCGGAGATCTCGGTCAGGAACTCGAGCCAGACGCGGCCGTAGTCGGTGTAGCCGGAGATGTCGGCGACGCCGCCCTCGCTTGAGATCTTCCGGGCGACGGCGGCGAAGTCGCGCTCGTGCTCGAAGACGTCGGTGACCTCGGAGATCCGCTCGATGAAGACGAAGCTGCGCAGCTTGCGGAACGAGTCGTGGAGGGCATGGAGGACCGAGAGGAAGAAGACGCTCGCCGAGGTGACCGAGGTGGAGACGTCGCAGAGGACGTAGATCTCCGGCCGGCGCGGTCGCTTCGGCCGGTAGCGCAGGTGCATCGGTACGCCGCCGGTCTCCAGCGAGGCGCGCATCGTCCGCCGCACGTCGACCATCTGACCCTTCTTGCGACCGCGCTGCTCGTGGCCGAGCGTCGCCAGCCGGCGCTTCATCTGCGAGACCGCGCGGTGGACGGCGGCGAGGTCCTGGGTCGGGCTGGTGGGGAGGGCGCGGTCGAGCTCGGCCAGCGGGCGCGAGGCGGGCAGCGTCTCGGTCCGCTCGATCAGGTCGCGTTCCAGTTCGCGCCGCAGGTGGCGCTCGAAGCCGGTCAGCTGGTCGCGGTCGATCGGCGGCCGGTTCTCACCCGACGCGGTCGGCGGCTGGGCGCCCGCGCTGAGCCCCAGCGAGCGGCGGATCCGCTGCACGTCGACGCCGACCACGCCGGAGCCCTCCTCGCGACCGAAGGCGGCGATCGCCAGCCGCGCCAGGTCGCGCAGCGCGTCCTCGTCGCCGCGTTCCATCGCGTCGCGGATCAGCTCCGAGAGCTGCTCGCTGTCGAGCCGTTCGCCCTCGCTGCCGTCGGGTTGGGCACCTTGGTTGATCTCGTCCGCGTCGCGCTCGCCGATCCCCTGCTCGATCGCGCTCGCCTCGGCGGCGCGGAAGAAGTGGCGGTCGAAGATCAGGTCGAAGACGCGGCGATCGTCCTGGGACTTGGCGATCGTCGAGGCGAGCGCCTCGCGGAAGTCGGTCTGCGAGGTCCAGGGCACGTGTTCGAGCGCCGCGAACGCGTCGAGGATCTCCGAGGTCCCGACCGCGACTCCCTCGCCGCGCAGCTCCTCGCAGAAGCCGAGCAGCTTCGGCCCGAATCCGGGCGGGCCGGGATCGGCTTTGGGACCGTAGGGCGATGAAGGGCTCATCGCCTCGATAATAGGTGGGTGAGCGCGGTGGATCGGTCGGTGGGGACGCTGCTCGCGGCACCCGACCCGGTGGCCGCGATGAAGGCGATGCGGGCGGCGCGGCGGCGGCGCTACGTCCAGCGGGCCGACGTGATGGAGGTGCTCTACCGGGTCTACCTCGGCGGTCTGGCGGCGATCTTCGCCTTCGCCTTCCTCGCCGGGGCGCTGCACGAAGTGCCCGCCGACCCCGGCTCGATCGCCGACATCCGCGCCCACACTCCCGCCGTGCTCGGTCTCGCCGTGGCGCTGCTGGTGCTTGCCGGGCTCCGCTCCGGGGCCCGCGGCGGCCCGCTGGCGATCGAGGCGGCCGAGGTCCGCTACACGCTGTTGGCGCCGGTCTCGCGGCGCATCGCGCTGCGGCCCGCGGCCCTGGCGCAGTTGCGCGTCGGGATCTTCGCCGGGGCGATCTTCGGCGCCGTTGTCGGCAACTTCGTCTTCCGTCGCTTCCCCGGCACTGCGGTCGAGTGGATCGGGGCGTTGGCGGCCTTCGGCGCGATCGTCCCGATCGCGGTGCTCGGCGCGGCGCTCCTCGCCTGCGGGCGCCGCCTGCACATCGGCGTCGCCAGCGCGATCGGCGTGCTCCTGGTCGCCTGGTCGGTCCTCGACCTGGCGCTCGGCTGGGACAGCTCGCCGGCGACGATGATGGGGGACCTGGCGACGCTCCCGCTCCAGCACGGCGTCGACGCGGCGCTGGCGGCGGTCGGGGCGGCGATCGCCCTCGCGGTGCTCGCCGCCGGCCTGCTCGGGATCGGCAGCCTGCGGCTGGAGGCGGCCCGCCGCCGCGCCGAGCTGGTCGCCGAGATGCGCTTCTCGGCCTCGGTCCAGGACCTGCGCACGGTGATCCTGCTGCGTCGCCAGCTGGCCTCGGAGCTGCCGCGCCGCAAGCCTTGGCTCCGCCTCCGCGGCGCCGCCCACAACGCGGTCTGGCGGCGGGACTGGCAGAGCTACCTGCGCTGGCCGGTCGTGCGGATCGTCCGCGTCGTCCTCATCGCGGTCGCCGCCGGCGGCCTCGCCGTCGCCGGCTTCGACCTCACGCCGGTCCTCTTCGCCCTGCCCGGGCCCCTCCTCTTCGTCGCCGCCCTCGACCTGATCGAGCCGCTCGCCCAGGAGTCGGATCATCCGACCCGGCGGCTCCTCCTTCCCTTCGCCTCCGCCGGCTTGATCCGCCGCCACCTCTGGGCGCCGATCGCGGCGATGGCCTTCGTCCTGGCGATCGCCGCGGCGACGGCGGCGGTGGCGAGCGGCAACCCCGGCCTGGCGCTCGGCGTCGGTGCCGTCGTCCTCGTGCCGATGGCCGCGGCGCTGATCGGCGCGGCCGCGGTCAGCGCCACCAACGACCCCTACGAGTTCGCCCTCAACCAGCAGCTCGCCCTGTTCGCGAGCCTCGGGCCGATCGTGGTCGCGCTGATCGCCGCCTTCGTGCCGCTGTTCGTTGCCTGGAAGGTGGAAGGCGGGAATGGAGCACGGGTGAGCGGCGCCTTCGGCACCGACATCGTCCTCTTGATCCTCGCCATGGTCGGGCTCGGGGTCCTGGCCTGGCGCTTCGACAAACGTGAAAAGGAGGCCTCATGAGCGGCGGCGGCAACGGCGGCGGTGCGATCGCGGCGACCAGCGGCGGCGGTGGCGTGCCGGTCCTCAGCGCCCAGGGCCTCGGCCGCACCTACGACGGCTACATCGCCCTCGGGTCCTTCACGGTCGAGATCGAGGCGGGCGAGTTCGTCGCCCTGATCGGCCCCAACGGGGCGGGCAAGACGACCTTCCTGAACCTCGCCGCCGGGCTGCTCGACCCGACCTCGGGCGGGGTCGAGGTGGCGGGGGAGGTGCCCGGCTCGCTCGACGCCCGCGCGGCGCTCTCCTACCTGCCCGACTCGCCCGTCTTCTACGAAGACCTGAGCGTCGCCGAGCACCTCGAATACGTCGCCGCCCTGCACGGCCTGAAGGACGCGGGCCCGCGGATCGACGAACTGCTGGAGCGCCTCGGCCTCGAGGGCTGGGAGGACGCCCTGGCCGCCGAACTCTCGAAGGGGATGAAACAGAAGGCCTCGATCGCCCTCGCCCTCGTCCGCCCGTTCAAGGTCCTGCTCGCTGACGAGCCGCTCGACGGCCTCGACCCGCCCAGTCGCGAAGTCCTCTTCGAGCTGCTTGCTGAGATCCGCGCCGCGGGCGCTGCGATCGTCGTCTCCACCCACCGCCCCGACGTGATCGCCGCCGCCGGCCGCTGCGTCGCGATCCGCGATGGGCGCCTCGCCTACGACGGCGCCCCGGACCCGGCGGTGCTGGAGCAGATCTTCGACCGCTCCGAGCTCGAGGGCGGCAGCTAGCGCGGGTCCGTGCTGTGGAAGCCGGCGCCCGGGGAGGGCTCGTGCCGGGGCGATCAGGGAGGGCTCGATTCACGTCCCGGGCGGCGGGGACGGCGTGCTTCGGGGCCCCGGCGGCCGGCGTTCGCACTTTCCCGTAGCCGGTACGGGTAACTGCGAACGCACCGGGGGGAGCCTTGCCGGGTGGGGGGAGATGCGGGGGTCCCGCCGGGAAGCGGGGGCTTCCTTGCGGGAGACGGCGGGAACGTCACCCCGGCCTGCGAATTCGGACACATCCTGCGGCGCAGGCCGGGCTCCGGTCGTCGCTTGTCGCGCATAGCGGTACAAGCGACGACCGGAGGGAGGGGACCCGCGACGGAGGCGACGTCTCTGCTGAAGAGGCGTCGCGTTCCCGGCGCCCCCGGTCCCCCGGGGCTCGCCCGCACCCTCGGCCTCCCCCGCGGACCCGGCCATCCCGGAGGCGGCCTCAGCCTGCCCGGGTCGCCTCCGGGATGGCCGGGTCCCTTCCCGTCCCGCCGGAGCTCCCCGAGCGCCCTACGCCCGCTCGGGCAGTTTCAGCCCGACCCGCTCCGCCACCAGGTCGATGTCGGTGCGGTGCTTGACGATGATCGACATCGACTGGTTGAAGGTCTCGCGGTCGATGTCGTCGACGCCCATCAGCAGCAGGGTGCGGGCCCAGTCGATCGACTCGGCGATCGAGGGGGGCTTCTTCAGGTCGAGGTCGCGGACCATCTCGATCACCTCGACCAGGCGACGGGCCAACTCGCGCGGCATCTCCGGCGCGTGGAGGAGGACGATGTCCATCTCCCGCTCGACCCCCGGGTAGTCGAGCCAGAGGTAGAGGCAGCGGCGCTTCAGCGCCTCGGTCAACTCGCGCGAGTCGTTCGAGGTGAGGACGACGATCGGCATCGTCGTGGCGCTGATCTGGCCGAGCTCGGGGATCGTGATCTGGAAGTCGGAGAGGAGCTCGAGCAGCATCGCCTCGAACTCCTGGTCGGTCTTGTCGATCTCGTCGATCAGCAGGACCACCGGCTCGTCGCTGGAGATCGCTTTCATCAGCGGCCGGGCGAGCAGGAATTCGGGGCCGAAGATGTCCTCCTGGACGTCGGACCAACCCGCCTCGCCGCCCGCCTGGATCCGCAGCAGCTGCTTGCGGTAGTTCCACTCGTACATCGCCTTCGCCTCGTCGAGGCCCTCGTAGCACTGCAGGCGCACCAAGGGCCGGCCGGTCGAGCGTGAGAGCGCCTTCGCCAGCTCGGTCTTGCCGACCCCCGCCGGACCCTCGACCAGGATCGGCTTCCCCAGTTGCTGGGCGAGGAATGACACCAGGGCGGCCGGCTCGTCGGCGAGGTAGCCGACCGCGGCCAGCGACGCCTTAACGCTGTCTACGGACTCGTCGGACATGGCGGCGATGATAATCCGCGCCAGTGGCTGACCTGTTCCTGCCGTCGGCGGCGCTGCCGCAGACCCCTGGCCCGTATCTCGCGCTCGTCGGCGTCGGCTTCGGCGTGGGCATCGTCGGGCATGTCTTCAAGGTGCGCTGGCTGGTCGGCGTCGGGATCGCCCTGATCGTGCTCGGCGCCCTGCTGCTGCCCTGCTGCCCTTC
>MKSH01000082.1:0-572 GCA_001898095.1 Solirubrobacterales bacterium 70-9
CACCGCCTCCAGGGTCGCCGGCCTGATCGCCGAGATGCGCTCCGTCGGCATCGACGTGCCCTATCGGAACCCTCCACGGAGCCCGGCCGAGCTCGCGGTCCGTCTACGCCGTCGGCGGCGGTTCAGCAGGAATTCGGCCGGGTCGCGGAGGGTGGCGGCCCTGTGTCCCACGTCCTGTGGGCATCCGGCGCAGCTCTCCGACCAAGGAGCCGCGGATACGGATCGATCGCGACAGGAGCCGCCACACGCCCTACAGGGCGATCCGGCCTGACGGCGGCCCGATCCGGCCCCCTGATCCGGGGCCGCCTACCTCTTCCAGGGCCACCGCTTCTCGTCGCTCCTCCGGCGCCGTTCGTCCAGTTCCCGGCTGACCCTGTCCCAGTCGCTGTAGGTGACGTAGAGGCGGTCGAGGATCTCGACGAGGATGTAGGAGACCCCGAAGCCGATCGCCGCGCCGACGAGGGCGCCGGCCAGATAGGGCGACCACGCATAGCTCCCCGCGGCGGCTCCGGCGATGATCAGCACCACGTCGATCGCCACCGTCGCGGCCGCGTAGTCGTCGACCTTCACCG
>MKSH01000082.1:592-6634 GCA_001898095.1 Solirubrobacterales bacterium 70-9
AGGTCGTCGCCGTCGGCGAGCCAACGGGCGACCTGCGCCTCGGAGGTCGGGCCCGTCAGCTCGATACGGCCGTCGCGCGGCACGAAGATCCCGACCACCACCAGGGCGTCCCTCGGCACCACCATCTTCGCGCTGGTCGGGTAGGCGGTCGCCATCCGGTCATGGGCGTTGGCGACGCGATCGGCGAAGCTCGTCATGTTCACCTGCTCGTAGATCGCCCCCTCGAACCAGATCTCCGTCAAGGAGCCGCCGTCCGGGCGCCCGACGATGCCCGAGCCCGACGCGATCATCGCCGTCGCCGGATGCTCGCCCGTCGGCACATAGACGACCGGCTCCGTGGCCGGCACCGGGTCGACGGTCACGAGGCGTCTCCTTTCGCGACCGCCCGCCGCAGACCCTCCACCCATTTCTCCTTCACCGGCCCACCGGCCTGGATCCGTTCGATCGTCCCGGTTATGTACCCCTTCCCGCCTGGTTCGTCTTCTCGGTTCCGGAGGATCCGTAGGAGGCGGATCGCCTCGGCGGCCCTCTCCCTGTCGAACTCGTTCCTGGTCGTGGTCATCTGCTTTCCTGCCTCCTCGGTCGTCGGGTCGACGACGTGGTAGCTCTGACGGCCGGGAGAAGTCAAGTCGGCCGCGACCTCCGTGCCCGGCGCGATCGGGCCGACCTGAAGCCGGTGCCAGATCTCCGCGTCCTCGTCGCGGCGCCGGAACCGGATCTCGACGTAGATCCCCTCGGGCCGCCTTCCCTCGTCGGGGAACGATTCGGGCTCGACCGCCTCCCAGCCGAGCACCTCCGCCACCCCGGGCATGGCCCCGAGGTCGCGGGACCAGCGGCGGATCTCCTCACCCTGGCGGGCATCCGGCGTCGGCGCGGTCGGGTTCATGCGGCGGGCTCCACGTAGATGTACTCGCGAGGACGCCCGCCGTGCCCGCGCTCGCCGGGCTCCACCCGGAGCCTGCCGTCCTCGACCAGTTCGTCGCCGACCTTCCGCACCTCCTGTTTGGAGGTGTCCAGGTCCTCGGCGAGGCTCGGCACCCCCGCCCGCCCTTTCTCGCGCACCGAGGCGAACAACGCCTCGGGATCGAGTCGGGCGCTCGCCCTGCGCCGCGCCGCCGCCGCCTTCCGGTCGGCCGGGCTCCCCCACACGTAGCTCTTGGCGACCGGCTCGCGCTCCTCGCCTTCGGGGCCGGTGGCGCCGACGATCGTCGGCGGCCGGTAGACCTTGCGGCAGAGCCCCTTCACCGGGTGATCGACGAGTTTGGTCGGATTGGCTTCGGCGAGCCGGTCGGCCATCCGGGTGCCGAGCGGGTAATGGGCGAAGTGCCCCCGGCGCCAGTGCGCGTGGCTGTACTCGCGTCTCGATCCGCCCGCGCCTCTGGTCTTCTCGGTCTGCCGGGTCGGGTGGATCCGCACGGTCTTGGAGATCAGGGCGTCGCCGCCGCGTCGCAGCGCGCGCTCGACCGCGCGCCGTTCGGGGCGACCCGGCTCGGCGTCTGCGAGTTCGATGTTCACCGTGCTGTCGAGCGCGTAGATCACGCTCAGCACCCGGCAGGCGCCGGTGACGGCGATCATCGTTTCGGCCTGCAGCACGGCGCCTTCATCGGCACGGGAGGTGAGGTCTGAGTAGAGGTCGACCCAGCCGGGCTGGTCGATGAGCGGCCGGGTCAGGACCAGCTGGCTCGGGGCGCTCAGTCCCTCCTCGCTCATCAGGCGCAGGTGGGTGACGTCCTCGAGATCCTCGGCGTCGCCGAGCCTCGGCGCCAGGCCGAAGTGGACCGAGCCGGGGACGTCGTAGTCGGTCCTCGCGCGCAGCTCCTCGGGCGGGTGTCCGGAGCCCTCGAACCAGACGAACGGCGCGATCCGCAGGAAGCCTCCTTCCTTGCGGCAGAGCGCGGCGCGGAGGGTGAGCGTCTGTTCGCCGTGTTTGGTCTGCAGGACCACCTTCGGCCGGTAGCCGCCGGGCGTGGTGAAGTCGAAGTAGGTCACCGGGAAGGGCAGCTCGGCGTCCTGGGCGTAGGCCCAGGCCTCCTCGGGGGTCTCCCAGTCGGGGAGCCCCTCGGCGACGTCGAGGTCGACGGCGACCGTCCGGCACACCCGCATCTCCCCGATCAGCGCCGCGGCCATCATCCCCCGCGCGCTCCAGGCGATCTGGGGACGCATCAGCTCCTCGAAGGTGCCGTCGCGGTCGGTCCCGCGCCTCGACACGACCTCGCCGGTCTTCCGCACAGCGTCGGCGAGCAGCGTCTGGCGGCGCCAGATCGCCTCGAAGCTGCGTGCGCCCGCGTGGATCGGCATACGGGCGCCGTCGTCGGGGAGCGGTTTCCAGTGCCCGGCTTCGATCAGCAGGCCGAGCTGGCGCAGCGGCAGGTCGGCCTCCAGCTGGACCGGCTCGCCCATCTCGCGCATTTCCCATTCGTCGAGCGAGTCCTCGATCTCCTCCGCGGCGAGGTTCCAGTGCCAGGTGCCGTCGGCCTCCCTGCGGACCCATCCGGCGGCGAGCCAGTCCTCGCGGATCACCTCGAGGCCCGGGGGCAGCTCAGGGCGCAGCAGATCCTTGACGGCGTCGGCGAGCGGCGCACCGGCGTACTCGCCCGAGTCGGGCGATTCGACCATGCGCTTGCGCGCCGCGCAGATCAGGTGGGCCCGGATGAAGTGACGGCCCTCGTCGGTGGCGAGCACCTGGGTGCCGGCGACGATGTGGCGGGCGAGGACCGCGAACTGGGCGAGTTCCTCCTCGCCGAGCGCCTTCGGCAGTCCTTCCTCACGGGCGATCCGCGAGAAGTGCCGTAGCGTGGCCGTCGGCAGGGTGCAGACGCCCTGGTTCTCCAGACCGAGGTTCTCCGGGTCCGGCTCGCGAAGGTCGAAGGAGGGTTCCTCGCTCCGCGAGGTGATGCTCATCCTGAGCGTCTCGGTGGCCCGGTCGACGCTGGCGAGCCCGGCGCCCTCGGCGAAGTCGACCAGGCGCGCCACCTCGGCGCGGTTCATGCCGAGGGCGCCGCCGAGCTCGTCGATCCTGAAGGGACCCGCGCCCCGCGCCTCGCGCCGGCGCTGCAGTCGGGCGATCGTGTAGAGAACGTCGAGGGTGCTCTGCGGCAGATCCTTCAGCGCCTCCACCGTCTCGCCGTCCAGGTCGCTCACGCCGAGCCCCTGCAGTCGTTCGGCGAACCCGCGTGCCGCCTTCAGTTCGCGTGACTCGCGCTCCTTGACCTCCAGTTCGGCGTCGATCTCCTTCGCGCGCCTCTCGTCCCGGCGGCGGGCGCCACGGGCGATCGCGGCCAGCTCGCGCTCGAACGGCCGCGGGTCGCGGGCGTGGAGGGCGAGCAGCTCATCGAGGGTGGCGACCTCCTGGCCGCGGAGGGTGATCGGCCTCTCCTCCTCCGGCAACCTCTCCCAGAACTCGCGCAGCGTCGCCGGGGTGAGCCGCCGTGCCATCGCCCGCCCCTCGCGCCGCCTCCTCCTACCGCGGGCCACCGGCGATCACCTCCGGACCCGGTCCGGCGGGCCGGGATCGACCTTGTCGGTCCTGCGCGGGCTCATACTTCCTCCCCGCGCGCATCGCGGTAGGCCTCGATCAGGGCCACGGCGATCGAGCGCCAGTCCTCGGGTAGCGCGGTGGCGACGAGCTCGTCGATCATCGCCGGCAGACCGAGCGCGACCCCGATCGGGTCGAGCTCGTCGCGCGCCTGATCGACGGCCATCTGCTCCATCACCGCGTCACGCAGAGCGTCGTGCCGGAAGCACGCGAGGAGAAAGTCCCGCAGGATGTCCACCGGGATCGCGTCGCCCGCACCGCCGATCCGCCGGATCTCGGGGGAGTCGGGCCGGGGCGCCGTCATGCCGCCGCCCTTCCCGCGTCATGTCCCTCGCCGTCCTCCTGTCCGCCGGATCCGTCGAGGCCGAGGGCCGCCAGGGCCCAGGGCTCCTCGACCAGCGAGGAATAGAAGTGCTGCATCGAGCCCCGCACCGGTCTGGTGTCGACCAGCTCGATCGCGCCACAGTCGTCGGCCAGCACCCGGACGTGGTAGCTGACGTTCGACAGCGGCTCGTGGAGTACCTCGGCCAGCCGGCGTGGGCTGACCGGGTCCTCCTCGGCCATCGCGCGGAGGATCCTCCGGCGCAGATCGTGGCGCAGCGCCACGAGCAGCTCAGGGTCGCCGACCTTGCGGGCGCGCTTCGCGACGCCCTCGGACTTCTCATCCATCCTGACCACCTCCCGTGATCTCGTGGCCCGACCCACCGGCGGCGGGCGGGGTCCATCTGATGCCCTCGAAGAGGCGGCCAGGGTCCACACCAAGCGCCCCGGAGAGCAGATAGAAGTCGGAGAAATCAGCTTCGACCTCACAGCTCAGGATGCGGTCGAGGCCGTCCCGGCCGATCATCGAACGGGCCGCCAGCGTGTCCAGTGAGTAGCCGCGCTCGCGGCGCAGCCGTTCGACGGTGCCGGCGAAGTGCCTCCGGGCGTCCATCTCCTCGGCGGAGGTCATCGCCGACCACCCGCCCCCGACGTGATTTCCCCGCGCGGCCCGCCTTCGGCGACCGGGACGAAGACGATCCCGTCCAAGAAGTCGTCCGCGGTCACGTCGAGCGCGCCGGCCAGCCGGACGAGTTCTTCCGTGCGCGCCTTCCGCTCACCCCGCACCATCTCTTCGATGTGGGAGCGCTCGATCCGCGAGCGCGCCGCGAGGGTGTCGAACGAGAAGCCGCGCTCGCGCCGGATCCGTTCGAAGTTCTCGCCGAACCGCATGCGGGTGATCGGGGTGGGTCCCTCGACCCGCCTCTGCGCCTCGTACGCGACGGCGGTGCTCACGAGCCCGCCTCGTCGATCAGGGAGGGTCGCCAGTCCTCGTCGGGCTCCCCGTCGGCGGCGATGTTGGCGATGCGTTCGAGCTTCGCGGTGAGCGCCCGGATGCGGTCCTCGGGGCTCAGGAGGACCTGGCCGACCGGGACCATCGCCACCTCGCGGATCTGCCGCAGCGCCTCCTCGATCGGGTCGGGGGATGGTTCGGCCTCCGCCAGGGCCGCGGCGGTGAACTCCGTCAGGACGGCGAACTCGAGATCCTCGAAGTGCTCGCCGTCGGGGCCGATCCAGGCGCCTTGCGGAGCCGGTCGGTACCCCGCAGCCCGCAGCGCCCGTTGGGCGAGCGAGGGGAGGAGGAACGCCGCGGCGCGCTGCTCGGCACCCCAGTCCCACTCTCTCCGGGCGCGGCGCGCCTCGGCCCGTATGCGCTCGTCGATCCGGATGCGGGCGGCGGCCATCAGTCCCTCGCCCCCTCGGCGGCCGGGCCGGTGACGTCGCGCGCCTCGGCGATGAGCTGCCCCGCGATCAGGTTCCAGTCCTCCTCGGTGCCCGTGCGGAATGCGTCCAGCACCTCCTCCTTCAGCGCACCGGCCCGGAAGGCCGGGTCGAAGCCCCGCCTCCCTATCTCGGGCCGCCGCGCGAGGCGTTCGCCGACCAGCGGGTCCTCGCAGGCGGAGCGGAGGAACCCGCGGATCAGGGCGACGGTGAAGTCGGTGCCCTGCTCGGAGCGCCGTGACCCCTGCGGGTCGGCGACCGGCGCCTCGGGATCGAGGACGTGATCGGCGACGGCGATCCAGTCGGCCTCCTCGGCGACCGCGGTCACCTCGCTCAGGATCGGCGCCAGCGAGTTGGCGACGACGGTCCAGTGGTAGCGGCCGAGGACGACGTGCTCGAAGAGCAGCCCGGTCACCGCGTCGTCGGCGGCGTCGTGCTGGAGCGCCGCCATCAGGAACCGGCGTCTCCCTTCATCGGCGGTCGGGTCCACCGCGCCCGGCGCGGTCGGCCCTGCATGGTCTGCGGTGATCGTGTTCATGGTCGTTCCTCCCGTGTCTCCCTTCGACGGCGGCGTCGGGCCGGTCGGCCTTCCGCCGCATCCGATCTGGTCGTTTTTTTGGCTCTGCATCTCGTAATCAGCTCCTGCCCCATGTGTTAGCTCTGGGTCGGCCGACCAGTCAAGTCGCCCCTCGGACACCCGACGAGGACGGGCGCCCGGGTGGCCGCCGACCGCGGCCGATCACCCG
>MKSH01000082.1:6695-7246 GCA_001898095.1 Solirubrobacterales bacterium 70-9
CGGCGGCCAGGAGGCCGCCGACGCCCCCGCCGAGACATGCGGTGAGGAGGCCCGCGAGGACCGCGATCCAGCCGGCCGCCCGCAGGACGAAGCCGCCCATCACGGCGATCACGAGGCCGACCAGGAACGCCAGCCCGACCGCGGCGCTCATGCCGCCCGCCTCGGCTCGGCGTCGCCCGGCAGGACCCGCAGCGCCGGGGGGCCATCTGCGGCGGCGGCCTCTTCCTCCTCCTCGATCAGGCAGAGCGCCGCGATCTGCCAGTCCTCCTCGGAGGTGTCGTCGAGCATCTCCTCGATCAGCGGCCGCAGCCCGCCGCCGAGGTTCACCGGGTCGAGCAGACCCCGGCGCCGGAGGCCGGCGACGAGCTCCTCGAGCCTCGGCGCCACCGCCCCGTGTCGGAGGATGGTCAGCGCATAGTCGGTATTCGGGTCACCTGCCGCGACGTCGCTCATGGACATCACGCTCCTTCCGGTCGTGGTCGATTCGTCGAGGAAGTCGTGTCGGGGCCGCGGCGTCATGCGACGAGCCTCAGCCGGCGGTCGGGCTCGAC
>MKSH01000082.1:7321-8741 GCA_001898095.1 Solirubrobacterales bacterium 70-9
CAGACCTTCGCCACCCGCGGCTTCCAGCGCGGCTGCCCGCTCGGCAGGCGCTCCAGGTCGGTGGTGCTGTGGCGGGCCGCGAGCGCCTCGCCGACGGCTTCGACGACGTCGCGCCGCCGGGCGCGACCGCCGCGCTCGGCGAAGCCGCGGAGGATCGCAGGCTCGTAGGCGTCGAGGGCGATGATTTCCGGGGGCGGCGCGTCGGTGGCGAGCACCCGTTCGCCGGCGACGAGCGCCTTCAGGCGGGCGCGCTCGGCCTTGTCGCGCTTCATCATGTGCGTGTAGACGGAGAGCGTGAACCCGGGCGTGGTGTGGCCGAGCGCTTCCTTGACCGAGACCGGGTCCTCGCCGATCGCGATCAGCACCGAGGCGAAGGTGTGGCGGAGTTTGTGGGCGGTGAGGCCGATCGGCAGCGGCACCCGGCCCCGGTCGATCAGCAGCTTGTCGGCGCGCTCGAAGAGGAGCTCGAGCACCCGCTCACGGAGGTTGTCCTTGTCGCGCCTGCCCCCGGTGCCGGTGGGGAAGACGAGGTCGTCGGGGCCGGCGCGGTAGGCGCGGGCCTTGTGGGCGGCGAGGATGTCGCGGAGGATCGGCTGCAGCGGGATCTCGCGCAGCCCGGCCCTGGTCTTCGAGCGCCCGACGAAGATGCGCCCGTTGGCGAGGTCGACGTCGCGCCAGAGGAGGTAGCCCAGCTCGTGCGCCCGCGGTCCGGCGAAGACCAGCGTCGCGACGATCGCCTCGCGTTCGTCGCAGTGGCAGCGCGGGTCGCGGTCGAGTTCGGCCCCGGCGAGGAGGAGCGCCTCGATCTGCTCGGCGGAGTCGAGGTGGACCGGCCGCCGATCGGGCTCGACGAGGCGGCGTTTGGTCCCGACCGCCGGATTCTCGGTCAGGCCCGTGCGTTTCTTGTATTCGACGGCGACCCCGAGCACCCACTGCAGGACGTCGATCGTCTTGTTGATCGAGACCGCCGAGAGGGGTCTGCGGATCCGGCCCTCGGCGTCGCGACGAGGTCGGCCCCGGTCGATCGCCTCCGCCAGGGCGGCCGCCTCCTTGACCTTGTGGAGGCGGTAGGCGTCGACGAGTTCGGCGTCGAACTCGATCAGCGCGCGCTCGGCGAAGTAGGGGCTGAGATGGCGCAGGCCCCATTCGAGGTAGGCCAGGTGGTTGTCGGAGACCTGGCCCTCGCGGGAGGCGACGAGCTCGCCCGCGAAGGGGCCGAAGAAGACCAGCTCGCCCTGGTCGTCGTCGCCGCCCGATGGGGAGGCCATGCCCTTCGCCTTCGACGGCGGCACCCAGAGGCCGCGCCGCACGTCGGCGAGGATGTTGTCGAGTTCTTCGTCGGCGCGGTCGAAGTCGAGCGGCGGGTCGCCTTCGCCCTCGTAGCCGAGGGTCAGGTAGCGGCGCTCGCCGTAGGCCCGGA
>MKSH01000082.1:8762-12435 GCA_001898095.1 Solirubrobacterales bacterium 70-9
TCCTCGCCACGACCGCGCCGCCTTCCTCTTCCCGGCCGCCGCTCAGGCGGCCGGGTCCTCCAGCGGCCGGTCAGAATGGTCGGTGATCCCGAGAGCGAGGAGGCGCCGCGAGAACTCGACGTGGTCTGCGACCGGGGCGAGCAGGGCGGCCAGGTCGGGGCCAGCGTCGGAGAGGAGGGCGGCCAGGGCGCCTGCTCCGGTGCCGAAGACGCAGAGTTGGGGATCGAGGCGCCCACTGGGGTCGCCGAGTTCGTGGAGGACGATCCTGAACTCCCCGATGACCGGGCCCTCCGTCGCGTACCCGCCGACGAAGAACTCGCCCCCGCCCGGCGGGGGCACCTTCCACGAATAGATCTGCCGATGCTGATCGGAGAAGGCGAGGACGCCCGCGCCTTCCCTCTCGCCCGCCCGGTCGGCGTCTACCTGCGCCTGGCCCTTCATCTGTGCCACCTCCTGTGGTCCCGGCGTCCGGGCAGGTGGCAGCAAACATCGAGGCTCTCGGCGAGTAGCCTCAATTCCCGCGCCACCTAGTTGGCGCCGTGTCGGGGGGGCGTTGCTGCGCCCGCCCCGACGTATTTATCGGGTGTGCGACGACGTTAGCTCTGGTTCGCGACGAAAGCGAGTCGGATCTGCGTGAAGCCCCGGTCCACGTAGATCGCCGCCTATCCGGGCTCTCGGCGCGACCGGAGCGGGGCGCGCCGAGGCGCTCGGCGACCACCTCGGGGTCGAAGCGGAGGCGCGGGCGCGGCCCCTTGCCGAGCTCGACGGCACCGAGCTCGTCGCGGTGCTCATAGATCCAGCGCCGAGCCACTTCCCAGAGCTCTGCGACCCTGGCGGCCGAGATCATCCCGTCCTCGTCGGTGTCGGGGGGCGGCTCGGGGCCGGTCGTGAGGAGCTCGGCCAGGCGGGCGGCCAGCGCCTCGATCGACTCGGGGGCGAGGCGCAGCAGGCCGTCCTCGGCGACGGGGCTCATCGCCGCCGCCGGGCCCGCGAAGGAGGGCGCGGGCGTCCCTCCTCCTCGCTCCTCCGCCGTTGCTCCGGGCCGCAGGGCCGCCCGCCCCAGTGGGCGATCCGCGCCGCCGCGATCTCGAGGTAGGCCTCCTCGCGCTCGATGCCGCAGAAGCGGCGGCCCTCGATCGCCGCCGCGGCGCCGGTCGTCCCACTGCCCATGAACGGATCGAGGACGAGGCCCCCGGGCGGGCAGATCAGTCGCACCAGCCACCGCATCAGGTCGATCGGCTTCAGGGTCGGATGCGGGTTGCGGACGAGGCCGGCCTTGCTGGCGTTCGGCAGCAGGTTGAAGACCTGCTCGGGCAGCTCCTCGCAGCCGGCGTCGCGCTCGGCGCGCGAGGGCTTCGGGCAGTAGAGGAAGCGCGACGGCGCGAGCTGGCGGCGGCATCCGTCCTCGCCGCCCTCGGCGGCGGCGTCGAGCAGCGCGACGGCGCAACCCGGCGAACAGACACCCTCCCCGCAGTCGGGGTCGTGGGAGGCGAGGGCGTTGGCGGGCTGCCTGCCGTCGGCGAGGCAGGCATCGGTGAGGAGCGCGCCGGTGCCGTGGCGCGCGATCGTCTCCTCGGTCGTCCCGTCGAGCGGCCGGCGGGCCAGCACCACCGGCTCGAGTACCGGCTTCAGGGTGGTGCGGCGCCCGCCCTCGTAGCGCCGCGACTTTGACATCCCCGACGAGTAGAGCCACATCAACGTGTCGCGGATCTCGAGGCCCGCCTCCTCCAGGCCGCAGGCGAGCCGGTGGTAGGTGCGCGGCGAGCCGAAGGCGAGGAGGTGGGCGCCGGGCTTCATCACCCGCGCGCACTCCGCCCCCCACATCCCGCACCAGACCTGGAAGGACTCGTTCGGGGAGAGACGCCGCCCCGCCCGGCCGCGTGCCGCCGCGCGGATCGCGCCCGAGTCCCAGTGCTCGTCCTGCCAGCCGATCCCGTAGGGCGGGTCGCAGACGACGGCGTCGACGCTCGCCCCCTCGAGCCCCGCCATCACCTCGACGCAGTCGCCCTGCAGGAGCCGCGGCGCCGTCTGCCCCGTTCCCGCCTTGCAGGAGTCCCCGCGACGCCGCGCCCGCGGGCGGCCGTCCTTCCTCGTGCCCGTCACCTTCCGCCCTCCTCGTGTCGTTGTCCGAGCCAGTCGACGGCGCGCCCCGGGTCGCGGAGCGCGCGGAAGATCGGTGAGAAGGGGCCCCGCTCGACCAGGTCGGCCAGAAGGCAGACGCGGATCTCGACCTCGGGGGTCCGGGTCAGCTGGGGTTCGGCGCGCAGCAGCGCCAGGGCGGTGTCGCGCCTCCTGGCGAGCACCTCGCGCCCGGCACCGGCGAGGACGCAGACGACGCCCGGGAAGGCCGGGTAGCGGGAGCGCCAGAGCGGCTCGCCCTCGGCGTCTGCGGCGCGGAAGAGGTCGGCGTATCTGGCGAGCTCGGCGGCCATCGCGTCGACCGCCAGGGTCGCCCGATCGAGCTCGAGGAAGCGGTGCTCGACGAAGACCTTCCCGGCGTTCGTCCGCAGGTAGGTGAGGAGGGCGTCGGCGATGACCGAGCGCCCGCGTCGGGCAGGCCGGACCAAGGGGTGTGAGATCTCGTTTCGCCAGGCGAGGGGCCCGAAATCGTCACCCCGCTCCCGGGCGGCGACCATGAAGGAGATCGCCGCCTCGTTGACGGCGAACGTGTGGGCCTGCAGCGGGCCGACCACCTCGGCCGCGTCGAAGACGCGCGGCGCCCGCGGGAGCGCGCCGACCTCGACGACGGCACGGGCCCCGGCCTCGGTCGCGAACCAGAGTCGCCGCGGCGATCCGCTCGCCGTCCTCGCGTGGTCGATCAGCCCGGCCGCGGCGATCCGCGCGAGGATCGTGCGGCATCGACGCGAGCCGGCGGCGGGCAGGTGCATGACCCGGACCTGCTCGGTCGAGAGCGCCCGGTGGGCGGCGAGCGACGTGACGATCTCGATCGTCTGCGTGGGCAGTCCTCCGCCTGCGCTCGTCACGAGGACTCCACCTCGACCTCGAAACCGCCCGGCGCCGACGACGGCCGGTGATCCTCGCCGCGGCGTCGCGACACAGGCCTGCGACGGGCCGATCCCCGGCGCCTCGACTTCAACCCGGCCACGATCCTCTCGTCGAGGGTCGCCGCCTCGGCGAGGACGTCGGCCCCGCGACGGCGCCGGCCCGAGCACTCCATCGCCGCCCCGAGACGATCGAGCCCGCCCGGCCGCGGCGGTCCGAGCGCATCCTCGACCCTGACGCCGCGCAGGGCGAAGGGTCGCGACAGCTCGCCGCGGTGGGTGACCTGGGCGACGAAGTGGTAGCGCGGGAGGCGGGTGATCGCCTCGGGCCTCGGTTCGCCGGCCCACTCCTTCGTCACCAGCGCGGCGGCCCGGGCGTTCAGCGCGGAGACCATCATGTGGGAGCGGTTGGTGGTGAGCGAGTTGAGCGTCGCCGGGCGCAGGCGCTCGGGGTTCTGGTTCATCACGATCGCGCGCAGGCCGAACTTGGCCCCCTGCTCCTCGATGGCCGCCAGGGTGTCGGAGTCGTAGGTCTGGGCCTCGTCGAGGCCGAGCCAGAAGAGCCGTCGATCTCCCGCCGCGAGCTCGCCGCGTGAGCGGCTGCTGTAGAAGACGTCGAAGGCGGCGAGGTTCGCGATCAGGCGCTCCCGGGTCCCTCCGTGCCCCGGGCA
>MKSH01000082.1:12461-21951 GCA_001898095.1 Solirubrobacterales bacterium 70-9
TCGCCTCGCGCAGGCTGAGGGTGCTGCGGCTCGCGCCGAGTAGGGCGACGGTCTTGCGCGAGGCACCGAGCCGGTCGACGAGGTTGGTCAACGGCGTCACCGCCTCCTCGCTGAGCCGCGGGAATCGCTCGCGCCAGAAGCTCTGCGCCGAGCCCGGCAGGAAGGGCAGCACCGCCTCGCGCCAGGCGGCGTCGGTGAGGAGCGTCGGGATCTGGAAGACGGTCGGCGCGAGCTCGGGCGGAAGCGCCTGGGAGATCGACGCCAGCGCCGTGGCGGTCTGCGTGATCAGGTTGATCGCCCGGGTCGACTTCTCCCCCCAGCCCATCGCCGTCGAGAAGGCGTCGACCACCGCCTCGACCCGATCCTCGGCGTCGACGCCGCGCAGCTCGAAGAGGTTCCAGCAGGGCTGGTCGTCGCCGCCGCCGGGCCCGAGGTCGATCTCGACGACCCGCTCGGCGACACCCGGCTCGCCGAGGTAGGGACGGATCCGGTCGAGGGCGTCGCCGTGGGGGTCGAGGAAGAGGCCGCCCTGACCCGAGCGCACCAGGTGGGTGAACATCGTGATCGCCGCCTCGGTCTTCCCCCACCGCGAGCGGCCGGCGACGTAGGCGAAGACGGTGTCCTCGGCGCGGACCCCGACGATCCGGTCGCCGCGCTCGCCGGAGACCGTGCCGACGGGGATCAGGTCTCCTCGGTCGGAGGTGAACTCGGGCAGATCCGGCGGCTCCGCCAGCAGGGCACCCGAGCGCAGGGCGTTTTCGGGCCCGCAGTTAACCGTCGGCGGCTTCAGGAAACCGGCGACCTCGACGGTGGTCACCACGCTCCGTCGGGCGGGCCGGAAGAGCCCCGACCGGAGGCGGCGGTCGAAGCCGCGGCGCCGGGTCGGTAGGTCGGAGCCGAGGAAGGCGAGCCCCGCCAGATGGACCCCCGAGGCACGGAACCAGTTGCGGTCCGAGAAGGGAGCGAAGGCGGCGACGAGCCCCCGCATGATCCCTTCCGCCCGTGGCCGCGCGGGTGCCCGTGCGGAGAGGAGCACCTGCGCCTCGAAGAGAGGCGCCCCGCCCCGCAGCTTCACGTCGAGCCCACGATTCAGGTCGCGGCGCTCGGCCTGCTCGCCGGGGTCGCGACGACCCTGGCGCTCCCCACCGAGGCCGCCGTCGAGCTCGACCCGCTCGCCGCGTCGGGTCGCCTGCCGTCGCATCCACCAGCGCCGCCAAAGGACCCGGAACCCGCCGATCGGCAGAAGGTCGAGGCAGACCTCGGCGTGCTCGCCGCGGCGGGCCTTGAGCCCGGCGACCGCGGCGACGAAGGGAGACAGCGGATCGGGGTCGAGCGGGAGTCGGGCCAACGGCTCGACCACCGGCTGCGCCAGGACGAGCTCGGTCCGCAGGGTGATCTCCCCGACGTCGGCCTCCTCGGACTCGGCCGACAGCAGATCGCCAGGACCCCGTAGCTCGACGCCGCGGTAACCGCGAAGGGCGGCGCGAAGCGTCGGTAGGTCGCGCTCGGGGACGTCGAGCAGGTAGACGAGGCGGCCCTCGTCGTCGTTGACGAGGCGGACCCGGAGCGCCGACGCCCTCCTGTCCCAGAAGCCGCCGATCCGCCGGCCGGAGCGGGCGAGCTGGGCGGCGAAGGCGGCGACGAGATCAGGCGAGGCGTCGAATTCGTCGGCAGGCACCACCGCCAGGGCACGCCGCGAGGCGAGCGTGCGGCGGGTGGCGACTTGGCGGTGCCTCGCCAGCGCGGCGGCGATCACGGTCGCGCCGAGTGCGATCGTCAGCGTCGAGGTGCGAAGGGCGAGGTCGGACAGCCGGCCAGGTTCGAGGCGACCGAGGAACCGCAGGGTCGCATAGCCGGCCATGCAGGCGAGGAGTGCGAGCAGCGGCCGCGGATCATCGGGACCGCGACGACGACGATTCACGAGTCGACCTCGATGTGACGGGGGGATCTCAGCTTTTCCGGGCGCCCGGAAACGGCGCCACGCCGGGCGATCGGGCGCCTCCGGCGGCGATCCCGGTGGATCTCCTGCTGGACCCCCTGCCGGATCTCCTGCTGGACCCCCTGCCGGATCTCACCGGGGCTCATCGCGCCCGCCTCGAATCCGGGGCTTCGCTTCCCGATGGCGCAAGGAATCTCGGCAGGTAGGCGACCCCCGGATCACGGAAGCGGTGGAGGAACCGGCGATAGCCCCGGTGGGCGAGTGCGACGGTGGGCGCGGCGACCGAGAGGATCGCGCGAGGGCCGCGGGCACCGACGAGCGTGATCGTCACGGCGCCCCGGTGATAGGGGACGTGCTGGAGTGCGCGGTGGCGGGCCGACTCGCGCAGTGCCCTCCGGTAGGCCTCGGTCCCGGGGTGGTCCTGGCGGTCCTGTCCGGCCACGCGATGCCCGCGCCCCTTGGCGGCGGCGTGGCCGCCGGAGGTGGACCGAGGCCCGACCGGGACCGCCGGTGATGACGGCCGATCGACCCTCGCAGCGGCCGGGGTCGAGGGAGGCGGCGCGTCGCGACCGACGGCGCCGAGGAGGACGAGCACCGCGAAGCCGGTGCTCGCGGCGAGCGCCAGCGCCACGACCGCGCGGGCGAGGGCGGGCTCGAGCGGCCGCTCGAGCAGGGCTCGCAGACGCTCAGCCACGTTCGACCCCCGTCGGTTCATGTCCGACGCCGGGGGGCTCGGCGTAGGCGTAGATCGGACCGGCCTCGCCCTGGAGGACCGCGAGGGCGGGAAGGAACGGCCCGACCCGCGATACCTGGTCGGCGAAGTTGCCCTCGATCGTGACGATCTGGCCGCCGAGGACTTCCTCGACGATGCCGATGTGTTCGGTTTCCTTCGGGCCCCAGCCGTAGAGGACGGCGTCGCCGGGCGATGGGGTCGCGGTGGCGGGCAGGACCCGGCCGCCGTGTTCCTTCACCCAGCCGTAGAAGGTGCCCGAGTAGGCGTAGGGCGGGGTCCCTCCCGCCATCGCGATCCCGGCGTGCTGCCACACCCAGGCGACGAAGAGCGCACACCACTGCTCGCAGGGGCCGTACTTCGTGCAGTTGGAACCGGGCGGGTCCTCGGCGACACCGAGCTGGGAGCGGGCGACCCGCACGATCGCGCCGCCCGTCGCGCCGCCCGACCCACCGATACCGAACCCCTGGCATGCGGATCCTTGTGAGACGGTCACCGCTTCGGCGCCGCCGGACGGGCGGACCTTCCCTTCGTGGCCGAAGCCGAATTCGACGGCCCGCGCCATCACCTCGTGCGCGTAGTCGACGAGCCCGTCTGCGCAGGCGCCGTAGTAATGGCAGGCCGTCTCGTAGTAGCCGTGGTAGGGGCCGCCCGCGGGCGGCGCGCCCATCTCCGCGCGCATGATCCGCGCCGCCGTGAAGATCGCATCGGCGGGGTCGAAGATGTCTGCGCCGCCGCCGTCGGCGTCGACTTCATAGGTTTCCCAGATCGTCGGGACCGAGGGATCGGGGCTGCATTCCGAGCCCCGTACGTAGGCGATCTCCATCACCCCCGCGCAGCCCGAGGAGGCAAGCCCGCAGTGGCCGTCGTAGCCGCACTCCTGCACCCCGATCGAGGCGAGGAAGGGCCAGGAGATGTCGAAGCGCCGACCCGCCGCCATGAAGATGTGAAGGCGGGCGGGCGGGATCTGCCGGACGGCACCGGTCGGCCGCGGGCCGGCGGCCGAGGCCGTGGCGCCGCCGAGGCAGGAGACCGAGGCACCGAAGACCGCCGCGAGTGCCGCCACGAGGATCGCGGCGACCAGCGCCACCGTGCCCGCCAGCGCCGCCTCTCTTCTTCTCGTGGGGACGCTCGGGCGCCTCGGGACGCTCGCCCTTCGGCGGCTGCGGCGGCCCCGGAGGCACCGGCCTCGGCGGGCGATGCCGGCGGGCGTCCTCGCGCAGCTCGTCGGCGAGCTCAGATCCCTCTCCCCGGCGCGGGGTCCGAGCGGGGGGCTTCACGGCGGCGGCGCTCGACGAGCCTGCTCGGGCGGACCGGCGGATCGGCTCTGGGGCGCTCCCCGGCTTCGGCGTCGACGCCGCGGCGCCTCCACCGGCGGGTCCGGCTGCCGAGCGGCCGCGCCTGCGGCCCGACGAGCGCCACCAGCCTCCCTTGCCGCCGGACCGGCGGGCCGCCTGTCGGCGGCCGCCCGAGGGACGCGAAGCCGGACCGGCGGCTTCGGGTGACGGTGGTGGCGTCGGCGATCCGGAGGCCGGGCCCGATGCCTTGGTCCCGCCCGCCGACGAGGTGCTCGTGCCCGCTGCGCCTCCGCCGCCCTGCGCTTCGGAAGCGCCCTGCGGCTTCCTTCCGCGGAGGTCGATGCTCACCCGCTTGCCGCCGAGCGGCACACCGGGCGCGCTCACCGGCGCGACCGGATCCTCCCGGTGGCGACGGCCGAGGAACCGGCCGCCCGCCCAGGCGGCGCCGCGCCCGGCCCGCCGACCCGCCCGCTCGGCGGGCCTGACGAAGATCCGGTTCCCGGCCCGCGCACCTGCGTAGAGGGCCAGGAGGCTCAGGGTGCGGTCGCGCCCCGGGGCACCCGGGCCGGTCACCACCCCGACCAGTCCTTCGGTCAGCGAGCGGCGCTGCAGGAAGACCGCCCAGAAGAAGGCGCATTGCAATCCGAAGGAGAAGAGCCAGCCGAGCTCCGACGTGGCGGCGGAGATCGCCGCGCAGACCGCGAGCAGGATCGCCAGGATCAGCGAATAGGCGGCCTTCCGCAACAGGTAGCCGGCGAGCTTCGCCAGCCACGCCTTGAAGAACTGGTGGCCCCTGCCGGGCACGGCCGCGGCCACCAGCGCCACCGGGCTGAAGGCCAGCAGCAGGAGCAGCAGGACCTGGGCGACGATGATGCCGATCGAGAGCGCCCCGAGGAGGAAGAAGGCGCCGAGCTCGGCGACGAAGATGACGAGCGCGACCGGCAGCCGCTGGTACTGGCCGCCCTTTTCCATCGACGCCGCCGCCGGGGTGTCGGCCGGGCCCAGTTCGTAGGAGCCGTTCTTCTTGCCCGGGTCGGAGTCGGGGAGCTTCGAGCTGTCGCCCGCGGCGAGGGCTTCCTCCTCTTCTTCTCGTTCCTTGGAGCCCGCGGGCATGCGCAGGAAGTGCGGCCCGTAGCGCTTCAGGTTGTTGATGCAGGTCTTGCCGCCGCTCGTGACGGTCTCCCCGGATTCCAGTCGGCGCGCGGCCGACGGTTCGAGGGGGGCGACGGCGACCGATTCCGGTTCTTCCCCGCCGCCCGCCTTCACGCAGTGATCGAGGCCGCCGAACTCGAGCACCGCCCAGGGCTGGGCGACCAGCAGTCCGAAGAGCTGGTCGGCGCCCGCTTCCTTGGCTTCGCCCTGGCTCTGCGGCTCACCGTCCTTGGCGATCGAGAGGAACGCCCCCGACATCTGGTTCGTCCAGTGCGAGGCGGTGCCGATCGTCTGCCCCGGCTCCAGCACGAAGAGGAAGGCCAGGCAGACATATATGAGCGACATCGCGAGCTGCGAGGCCGTCTCCGCGTAACGCCTCTGCACCAGCGCCTTCCACATCGCCCAGAGGGCGGCGACCGAGACCGCGAGCACCATCCACGGGCCGCCGAAGGCGGTTTCGTAGATCGTCTGGATCGCCCGCGAGACCGGGCCGAGCGCGCCGGCGCCGTTCGTCGCCGCCGAGCCGTTGACGAGGTCGAGCGAGAAGGCGAAGCCGAAGAGTTCGATCAGGATGTTGGCGAGCCAGGAGGTGCCGAGCCAGAGCCAGTTCGCGAGGGCGAAGGCGATCATCGGCAGGAGCCCCGAGACGTCGACGCCGCTGAAGACGCCCGCCGAGATCGCGGTGAAGTGCTCGTCGAGTTCGTAGTTGCCGAGCGGCGGCCCGCCCTTCAGGCCCGAGAGCGAGGACCCCGGCCCGACGTTCGCCCAGATGTCTGCGTGGGCGGGCGGCGAGCCGAGCGCGACCAGCACCGCGGTCAGACCGAGGCAGAGGCAGATCCTCCGGCGCCGTCGCAGCAGCCGACCGGCGAGCGCCCTCATGCCGGCACCTCGGCCGCTGCCGGAGAACGTCGTCCCGGGGTGGTGTCGAGCTCGGCGAGGAGGCCGGGGTCGGGGTCGACCTGGACCTCGCCCCAGCGCCCGTCGAGGTCGCGCTCGAGGCCGCGGCCGCGCCGGAATTCGGTCAGGCGCGAGGCGAGGCCGCCCTCCTTGGGGTCCAGGCCGAACTCCTCGATCCCGCGGGCGGCGGCCCGCGGCGAGTCCTGGCCGAAGAGGAAGACCGTCCCGACCAGCTGAGCCAGCTCGCCGAGATCCTCGACCTGCTGGGTCGCCAACAGCACGGTCGCGTTGAAGGCGCGGCCGAGCCGGATCAGGCGGTTCAGCAGCGCCCGTCCCTGCGAGGAGGCGAAGAAGACCCAGCCCTCGTCGAGGAAGACGATCTTGTGGCGGGTGCGGTCGCCGGAGATCAGCTTCAGGGTCAGCGCCGCGACCAGCGCAAGCGTCGCCACCGAGACCCGCTCCGAGCGCGTGTAGGCGGCGCGGTCGGTGCCGGGCTCGGGGAGGTTCAGCCCCGGCATCCGGATCGTGATCAGGCTCGGCTCCCGGCTCCCTTCCCCGTCGAGGAGCCGGCCGTCCTCGTCGCCTGGGTCCGAGAAGCCCAGACGGGCCAGGCCGAAGTCGGCGACGACCTCGAGCGCCTCGGCGCTCTCCCTGGCGCCGACGGCCTCGGAGGCGCGGAGGCGATCGACGACGTGGTGGAGGCTCCGCTCGTCGGCGCGGACCGCGTCGCGGACCGCGCGGTCGACCGCCACCTCCCATGAGGACGGTGGGTCGCGCAGCAGCTCCAGCAGGTAGGAGGAGGCGAGTTCCTCGCGCAGCTCCGGCAGCCCGATCCGCAGCGGATCGAGTTTGCCCCGGTGGACCGGGTCGGCCGAGAGCTCCAGCACCTCGACCTCGTCCTCGCCGAGCCCGGGCAGCTCGGCGAGCCGGTGGTCGGGCTTCGGGTCGAAGTCGATCACGAGGCTGCCGCGAAGGAGCCCCGCGTGGGCGATCACCTGGGCGGCGATCGTCTTCCCCGAACCCGGCGTGCCGGAGAAGAGGACGGCCGAGGGGCGCGAGTCACGCGGCGCCTCGGTCGGGTCGAAGCGCACCGGCCGCCCGGCGACCGGGTCATAGCCGAGGTAGATGCCTCCCGGCGAGCCGACCGCCGCGGTGGCGACGGGCACGCTCGCGGCCACCTGCTCGGTGGTCATCTGCTGGCGGTAGTCACCGACCGCGCCGCCGTCGGGTCGCGGCAGGTGGTCGAGGAAGAGCGCGTGCTGTAGGCCGCGCGGGCGGTGCAGGGTGACCTCGCCGTAGCGCTCGCGCAGCGTCGTCACCCTCGCCTCGAGGGTCTCGACGTCGGCGGCGGCCACCGCCAACGAGACCGAGGCGCGGAGCATCGGCGGCCGCGCGACCGAGGAGAGGATCGCCTCGTACTCGCGGGCCAGCTCGCGGTCCTCCTCGGCGAGGGCGCCGGGCCCGGTCGGCGAGCCCGCGAGCTGCTCCCTGTAGGAGTGCTCGACGTCGAGCACCCGGCGGCGGACCTGGGCGAGGGCGTCGCGGTTGCCGATCAGGTCGGCGTGGAGGACCGCGTCGACGGGACCGGCGCCTTCGAGCGGCGCGAAGAGGATCTCGGCGGCCCCCGGGAATTCCGCTTCCTCGGCCAATGAGCCGAGACAGAGGAACGCCTGGTGGGAGTCGCCCTCCTCGGATTCGACCACCAGCGATGGCGCCCGCCCCGGCTCCTCGCGCATCGGCGCGGCCGCCGGGCTCCAGAGGTCGGATTCGAGCGGCTCGTAGAGGGCTTCGTCCTCGCCGCCGCCGAGGATCAGCGCGTCGGGCTCCCAGTTGCGGTCGAGCGCCGGCTCGCCGAGCCCGCGACAGGCGGCGCGGCGAAGCAGCCATTGGAGCTCGGTGGTACCGGCGCGGCGCAGCTCGACCACCGAGGCCGCCCGCCCGAAGGTGCGCCGCTCGGCCTCGGCCAGCGAGCGCAGCTCCGCCGCCGGGATCGGGCTCGCGGCGCCGACGCCCGCGAGGTCCTCCAGCCGGCGCCGGGCCCGGCCGACCGAGCGCATGGCCCCGCCGCCCCGCCGGCCCTCGGTGAGGGAGATCGCGAGGTAGACCTCGGGCAGGTGGGAGTCGAGCGAGGCGAGGCGCCGCCGGTGGCCGTCGAGGTAGGAGTGCCAGCGCCCGCCGTCGGCATGGGCCGGGTCCGCCATCCAGGCGAGCTCGGCCGCGTAGTCGTCGGCCGGGTAGGGGCGGGCGATCCGCCAGATCGAGAGGTCGGCGCCGACGACCGCGATCAGGCGCTCGAGCCGGTGGAGGAGGGCCCACTTCTCGGCGACCGGCAGGAACGGGTATGAGCGCGACCCGACCCGGTAGAGGGCAGCCGCCTCCCCGCCCGGGCCGATCAGGACGTTCGAGCGCGCGTAGCGCAGAGGAAAGCGGATCACGGCCGGACCTCGAGGGTCTGGCCGGGCCGGAGCGCCACCCGGTGGTGGAGGCGGGCCCGGCGGGTCAGCCTGCCCGGCTCCCTGACCACGAGACCGCCGCGCAACCTCCGCCTCACCGTCACCGGGGAGGCGAAGTGGACGGCTCCCGGCCCGGTGATCCGGGCGTGACGCAGGGCGGGGCCGCCCGCGTCGGGCGCGATCCAGAGGCGCGAGTCGAGACCGCGGCGCGTCCCCGCCGCGGGGAGGCCGCGGCCCAGCGAGCGCCGGGCGGGCGCGAGGCGTAGCGCCACCCAGGACAGGGCGAAGCGCTCCGGCCGGCGGCCGTCGGGCGTCGCCTGGGTCGCCGCGGTCGCAACCGCCATCGGCACGACGACCAGCCGCAGGGGCCAATCGAGCGCGCCGAGGACGGTGCCACAGGCGATCGTCCCCGCGGTCGCCGCGGCGGCGGCGAGGAGCCCGGCGGTCCTGTCACCGATGGCGAGGCCGCCTGCTCCGGCCGCCGCCGCCGCGACCGCGGGGACGATGAGTGAGCCCGAGCCGAGCGCGAGCACCGCCACCAGCGAGCCCGCCATCCAGCCGAGCCAGCGCAGCGGCACCCCGCCGGGGACCGGCAGCGGCCGGCCCTCGACCTGATGGATGCGGCGATCGGGAGAGAAGATCCGCTGGTAGGAGCGGACCCCGGCGTGGCCCTCGCTCACGGCAGCACCTGATGGGCGATCGCCTTCGCCGCTTCGGCGACCTGGCCGGGGGCGAAGACGAGCCAGCCGACGACGATCGCCGCGACGAAGAACATCACCAGCTCGGTGAAGCGCCGGTTGATCAGGAAGACCAGCGCGAAGATCGCGACGATGCCCGTGTAGAGCTCGCCCGCGTATTCGCGCAGGATCCCGGCGAGGTTCGAGCCGATCGAGTTGCCGCCCGCGGCGAGCGCGGCGGCGGGGACGAGCAGCGCGAGCACCGCCGCGGCGACCGTGGCGATCAGGAAGCGGCGGCTCATGCGACCGCCCCCTCGACCGCGGCGACGGACCAGCGCCCGGCC
>MKSH01000082.1:21963-26171 GCA_001898095.1 Solirubrobacterales bacterium 70-9
CGCAGGCGGTAGGAGAGCGCGTAGACGGCACCGCGGGCCGGCTCACCCAGGCGGGCGGCGACGAGGAGGTCGCGGGCCGGCCCTTCGGAGTCGCCGAGCTGCCGGGCGTGACCTGCGCCGACGAGTTCGAGCGCGCCGCCGAGCGGCACCACCGTCGCCCCGGGCGCCAGCAGGTAGGAGAGATCCGCGCTCCGCCCGGCGCTGACGTAGGCGGGCAGGAACTTCCCGACCAGTTCGCCGATCGCACCGGCGCCGGGTCCGGCGAGAGGCCGGGGCCGCTCAGGGTCGGCCCCGGCCGGCGCCGGCACCGCGACGATCGAGGGCGCGCCCATGACCGCCGGCTCGCCCGCCCCCTTGCGGACGATCGGGACGGCCAGATCGAGGGTGCGCGCGTCGCGGAGATCACAGGAGACGGTCAGGACCCAGCGGCCGCCTCCGAGCGGCTCGGACCTGACCACCTCCGCCTGGGCCACCTGGCCGGCGGCGCCCGAGGGGCGCATGGGCGCGAGATGCGCGCCTTCGGCGAGGTAGGCCGAAAGATCGTCCGTCGAGGACGATTCGAGGAAGGCCCGGGCGAAGCCGACGGCGAGCCCGTCGGCGGCCTGACCGGCCCCGGCCGGGACCCGGTGGCCGACCGGCGCGGTCTGCGCCTGCGGCGATCCGAGGATCGCGGCGCCGCCCCGGACCAGCAGGACGGCGAGGACGGCCCAGAGGGCGACCCGGCCGACCGGGCGCAGCGCGGCGCCGAGCGGCCGGGCCTCCACCTCCTTCCCTCGCCCTGATCTGAAGACCCTTCCTGACACCTGACCGACACCTCCCGTCCTCTCCGTGTCCGCCTCGGCGGCGGCTTTCGGGGAGACAGGGGCGCGGGGTCAGGAACCGGTCACAGACGTACTCATGGGCGTTGGTACGTCTGTGCGCGAAGGGCGCGGCAGGGCCGACCGGGGCCGCGGCTCAGGAGGTCGGGCCGGTGTCGCCCGCCAGGCCGTCGGCGAGCTGATGGAGGAGCCAGGGCCCGGTCCAGTCGGCGAGCTCGTAGTGGACCCAGCTCCCCTCACGGCGGCGGGTGACCATCCCGGCGCCACGCAGGACGCCGAGCTGATGGGAGACGCTCTGCTGGCTGATCGGCAGGCACGCGGTGAGCGCGCTGACGGTGGAGCTGCCGCGCCGCTCGAGCGTCTCGATCAGCCTGATCCGCGTGGGATCGGCGAGCACATGGAGAACGGCCGCCAGCGACTCGACCGTCTGCTCGGAGAACCGATTCCCCGCCGTCGTCGTGGTCTCCGCGGTCGCCGTCGTCACATGACCACAGGGCGACGAATGCGGGAACTGGCCCCCTCCGCCAGGCGGGTCGGCCCGGCCGCTCAGCGCAGCATCGGGACGAGCAGGTTCTGCACCGCGCTCTTCAGCATCGCCTGGCTGAACATGTCGCGCCTGCTGCGCAGGTAGACGAGCTTCCCCCAGTCGCTCGATCCGAAGACCGGGTCCTCGGCGAGGGTCCGGGCGACGTCCTCGACCGAGGACCAGGGCGCGTAGTTGGTCGGCTGGACCCCGCGCATGATCTCGAGCTTGGCGGCGAGGGTCTCGCGTAGCCTGGCGGGGACGATCTCCAGCAGCGGCCCCGCGGCGGGCTGGGCGGCGAGCGCGATGAAGGCCAGGTCGGCGTAGTGCTTGGCCTCCCGGTGGAGGACCCAGCCGAGGATCTTCTCGGCCCCTATCTCGTGCGGGTCCATGATCCAGACCACCGGCGCCTCCGACCAGATCCCGAGGTCATAGGGAACCTCCAGCCCGGTCTCGATCCCGGGCAGCACCAGCCCCCGGCTCGAGATGTCGGCCTTGAAGCTGCGGGAGTCCTCCGGCGCGAGCGCGGTGAAGGCCGGCAGGTAGGAGATCGGCTCCGACTTCCACGCCGATCCCCTGGCGTCGTGGGGCGTCAGCTCCGCCGGGGTTATCTCCAGGTCGTCGTCGGCGTAGCTCAGCATCCCGAGCATCTCGCCTCGCGCCGGCTGGGCCTCGGTCGAGGTAGCGAAGTCCGCGTCGTAGACGGTGAAGCGGGGCGAGTGGAAGCACCGCAGCGCCATCGATCCCGCCAGCACCCGCTCGCCGCCGAAGAACTCCTTGCCGGCGAGGTTCAGCACCTCGACGATCCGCACGAGATCCCTGATCAGGACCGGCTCGGGGATGCCGTGACGCTCGGCCTCGTTCTCGGTGGCCTCGTCGTCGGGGTAGGAGATCATCCGGCCGAGGCGCCCGCGATCCAGCCGCGCAGATAGTCGCGCGGGACGTTGACCATGACCCCGGTGGCCGGGTCGCGCCTCATCTTCTTCCGCGGCAGGTCGTACTCGCGCGAGCGGTCGAACAGTGGGGTCGTCGCCCGCCCCGCGATCGGCGGCAGGTGGGTCTCGACCAGCCGGTCGAATCCGAGCTCGCCTAAGAGGAAGGCCACGCGCCGCAGCGTCGCGCCGCCGATCCTGGCCGCGATCTCGGCCACCAGCGACCAGCGGATCTCGCTCCGCTCCCTGGCCCGCGCCCATGCCCCCACCACGGTCTCGATCCCGCCGCAGAGATCAGGCC
The DNA here is from genome assembly GCA_001898095.1 of Solirubrobacterales bacterium 70-9. Lineage (GTDB taxonomy): Bacteria > Actinomycetota > Thermoleophilia > Solirubrobacterales > 70-9 > VAYN01. Next base: position 24,538 of record MKSH01000082.1, read on the forward strand.
GCAGGAGGCCGTCGACGAGGGTGCGCTCGGGGGTGCTCCGGTCGAAGAACTCCTTCGACTCCCCGACCCGAACCCTTTCGACCTCCTCGCCGGCAGGCGCCGGCCACGAGTCCTGCGGCAGCGCGGCGACGATGAGGCCGTCGGGCAACCTGCGCGGCCTCGAGCCCTGCCGGACCGCGACGTAGGTGGCACCGGAGTGGAGGTCGGTCAGGTGGTGGGCGATCAGCGCGCTCAGGAACCCCACGTAGTAGTCGCCGTGGGGGCGAAGGGCGAGGTCGGCGAGCAGCTCGGCCGAGGCCGCCTGGCGGATCGAGCGCGTCCCCGCGGGGGCGATGACGAAGCGGCTGCTGCCGGCGGCGTAGAGGAGGCCGTTGTCCTTCAGCCGGTTCAGCAGGCGCTGAGGTGCCGGGGTGATCTCCTCGAGCCAGTCGGAGTCCTCCGGCCAGCGGATCGTCCGCCTCCCCCGGCGGGCCGCCTCGTCGAGGATCAGGGCGCCCTTCGATCCGACCGTCTTCTGCATCTCCGCCATGCAGCTATCTTAGCGCAATATCAGACGTAACTAGTCTGTTTTTACACTAGTAACGCTGCACCGCAGCTAGAGCGATGCCAAAACAGACGGAATATGTCTGAATGTGCTTCAAGTTAGCTGCGATCGCGTGCCTCAGGGCTATCTGCTACGAACGTACGTTCCCCTACAATCCGATTCGATGGCGGCGGAGAGCCAGACAGCCGACCCGCGCAGGCTCGAAGGGATCGTGCTGAAGCTGCTGCTCGACGCGCACCCGACGCCGGTCGCCGAGGCAGACCTGGTGCGCTCCCTGGACGACGGGACAGACGACGTCGAGATCGGCGGGGCGGTCGAGGTCGCCGTGCGCGGTCTGCGCGACTCCGGCCTCGCCAACGTCGCCGACGGGCTGATCTTCCCGACGATCGCCGCCGTCCAGCTCGACCAGCTGCTCGCCGACTGAGCCGGCGGGGACCCTTCGACGGAAGGGCGACGACGAACGCGCCGCCACCCTCCCGTTCCCGATCAGCGCAGGCGAAGGACGGTGCCGACCGGCAGCACGTCCGGGTCCCCGGTGCCGATGCGTCCGGCGTTCAGGACCCACAGGCGATGGACCTCGGCCGCGATCTCGGCGTTCGAGGCGCCCGACGGGAGGTAGCCCTCGGCGATCGTCCAGAGGCACTCACCGGCGGCGACGGTGTGGCTCTTCCTCCCGGCGAGACCGCCGCGCTCGACCGGCGGTGAGGCAGCCGGGGCAGCGGCCGTCGGCGCGGGTTGAGGTTCGGGTGCCACCGGAGCCGGTTCGGGTGCCGGCGCCTTCGATTCGGGCGCGGCGGCCACGGATCCCGAGGAGGCGTGCTTCGCGGGGTGCTGTTCCGGCGCCGAGGTGGTGGGCGCGACGATCGCTTCGTTCCTCACCGCTTCCCCGACCGGTTCAAGGGCGGTTTCGTAGCTCGGCGAGGTTCCTTCGGGCGTGTAGCTCGGAGGTGGGGTTGCCGCGGGCGCCGCCGGGGGCGCTTCGGTCTGAGGCGACCCGGCAACTTCTCCACTCGTAGGGGCGGGCGCTTCTTCTTCAGGGGCGGCGACCGGCGCCGGAGGTGGCGCTTCCGGCGCGCCGCCTTCGCTCACC
>MKSH01000082.1:26183-27274 GCA_001898095.1 Solirubrobacterales bacterium 70-9
CCGATGGTGATTTCGAGACCCGGGATGCCGCCGGGCGGTGCGCCCCCTTCGCCTTCGCTTTCAGCCTCGGCGAGGGCGAAGGGAGGAACGATGCTGGCGAAGATGAGGGCGGCCCCGAGCAGGCTGGCGATCGCTCTCATCGGTCCGCGGTGGCGGCCGCCGCGGGCGGCCCTGGTCGGCTTTGACATCGGTTGCTCCTTGTTCGTTCAGTTCCTCGGGTCGGTCACGCAGCGGAAGGATTTGGGGAATTCAGCGTTGTCGAGCACCAGGGCGACGTTTGCCGTCACCGAGGTGACATATAGGTCTTCGACCAAGCCAGGCTTGGAGGAAGAGGGATAGACCTGGCTCGTGAACTCGCCGCCAGCCCCCAGGACGATTTGTTCATGGGTAAGCGCGGCCGCGAGCTCGTCGTAGGTGGGCAAGCGCCGACCTGGACCCGTCTGGCTTTCGATGCTGGCGCATTCGTGCAGCGCAGCGCTGAAATATTGAGGAGCTCGAGCCACCGTTTCGATGCAGGTGTCGGCAACGGGCAGGGTGCCTTCCGGGCAGGAGACCAGGAGCCGTTCGGCCGTAAGCCCGTCGAGCCGGGCGGCTTCGCGAGCTTTGGGCACGACCCCGAGCGTCTTCTCCTTCACCGCCGCGCCGGTGACGGAATCGCGGTGGTAGTTACGCGCCGTCAGGGAGTGCCCCTTGAGGTCGCGCCCCGTGAGCTTCGTCGCGGCGAACGCAGTGCCGCCCAGCGCAACGAAGAGCGCCAGCGTCGCGGTCACGTTGGCGTAGGTGATGTGTCGTCGGATCCGGTCGATCATCGAGGTCTCCTTCGTCGGGATGTCTAGGCCGTCGGGCATGGTCTACCTCTCACGGTGACGGTCACGGTGTGACTGTGGCCCGGCTCGAGTGGATACCCGGCCTCCCCAGGCAGGTCGGCGCGGAACTTGTATTCCTCAACTCCGCAGGTCCGCTTGAACGGATATTCGATGCTCCACTGCCCCTGCGGGTCGGTGCGGATCGTCCGAAACGTCGACCATTCGTGACTGAGGCGCACCTGCAGCTCGACCAGCTTCCCGGCCTGCGGCAGGGGCCGGCCTTCG
>MKSH01000082.1:27315-29099 GCA_001898095.1 Solirubrobacterales bacterium 70-9
CGGCGGCGCCTTCCGTCGGCAACGTGGTGGCGGTGCCGGAGTAAACGAAGCGCAGCCGCCGCGAGGAATCGGGCGTGACTTCATAGGAGAAGGAGCCATCGCTGCCGGTCGTGAGGGTGGCGACCTGGCCCTCGGCCTCTTCGGGCACGTCCTGGTAGACGGCGACCTGGGCGCCCGCGACCGGGTTCCCCGACTTGTCGAGGAGGCGGCCGGAGAAGGCGGTCTTCGTCCCGAACGCCACGGTCGACTTGCCGACGACTTCGCTCACTTTGTGGCGGACCACATGGCGGTGGCCGTGACGGTGGATGACCTTCTTCTCGACATGACGGTCGAGGACACCGGCTTCGATCGAGGTCGACACCCGCAACGGCAGCGTCACCTTCATCGGCTGCCCGTCGAGGCGGCTTTCGGAGGCCGCCTGATTCCCCGCCTTGTCGGTGGCGATGGCACGCAATTGGTATTCGCCGGCGGGCAGCGTCGCGTCTTCGATACGGGTGACGAGTTCTTCGCCTTCGAGACTCGTCGTCAGTGGCTGCCATACGCCCGAGCCCACGCGGCTGAGCTCGACTTCACCGCCCGCCACGCCCGAGACCTTGTCGCCGACGTGGACTCCGATCCGGGTCGGGTCCTGCGCCGAGATCGGCTCGAAGCCGAGTTCGGGCGGTTCAGGGTCGAAGCGCAGCCGGACCGGCACGGAAGCGTTCTGCGGCTGGGAGTTGCCCGCCGCATCCTGGCGCCAGACCTGGGCTTCCCATTCACCTGGGCCGGGGACGGAGAGCCCACCGACCGCCGCGATCGAGGGTCCGCTGGCGGTGCCTTCGTGGCATTCCTGCGTCCCCACCCGGCAGATCCGCCAGTGCGCGGCGACGATCGGGGCGCGGTCGCCTTCGGAGGCGTTGGTCCAGTCGAGGGCGAAGGCGTCGTGGTTACGCCAGGCTTCACCGCCTTCGACGGCGACGGGGACGGCGCCCGGCGGGGTGTTGTCGATACGAACCGTTACGGGAGCCGATTCGGCCGAGTTGCCCGCAGCATCCGTTGCCTGCAGGTGAAACTGCTGCGTGCCTTCAGGCATGTGATCGGCTTCCACGTGAAGCTGACCAGGGCCGCTGGGACAGGGAATCCGCTGGGTGTAGTCGCAGGTGCGGTCAACCGGTTCCGTCGCGACCTGCGCTATCAATCCCTGCACGGTTTTCACGCCCGTGTTGTCGATAGCTTCGTAGCCGAGGGTCTGGCTTCCCGACACCCATTCCCCGCCAACGAACGGACCGCCGGACGAGACCGAAACGGACGGCGGCGTTTCGTCGACGACGGTCGCTTCGGCGGTCAGCGTCTCCAGATAGTTCTGGCCCTTCGACGAGCAGAATTCGGCCCCCGGCGCACCCATGCAGACGACCCTCTGCACCAGCTTCGTGGCCCCACCGAGCTGATAGCTCGTCGGGCGCGGCCAGCTCGAGCCCTGCGCCGACCGCGGTTTCGGACCCCCGTGCCCCGCCTTGACGTTGCGGATCACCGTGGAGGTGCCGTCGGCATTCACCGCGTAGAGCTGCAGCGAGTAGCGGCAGTCGCGCCGGTGGGCCTCGCCCGACCAGCGCAGGTTCGTCATCGTCGTCTGCGGCGGCGCTTCGAGGACGAAGGCGGACTGCGAGCCGACGGCGACATGGCCTTCCCTGGCGACGTTCGCGGTGACGAGACCACGAAGGCCCGGGCCAAGCGGGTTACAGGCGCGGCGCCACTTCATCCCCCGGGTGGCGAAGTTTTCGAACGCGCCCGAGGAGAAGGCGCCG
>MKSH01000083.1:0-9951 GCA_001898095.1 Solirubrobacterales bacterium 70-9
CCGCCCGCCGGTCGCGCGACCACCCCGACGCTGTGACCTTCGGCGACCAGTCGCTCGGTGACCGCGGCGACGGTCGATCCGAGCTCCCCGTCGACCGCGGCGACGGCGAACGGCCGCATCGACGCGGCGCGGACGCCGGTCGGGATCTCGCTCCCGTCCCCCGCGATCCGGGCGGCGAGGCGGAGGGAGTCCTCCGGCACGCGGTAACTGACGCCGAGGCGCCGCACCTCCACCCGCTCGCCGGCCGAGCCCGCCAGGAAGGCGCCCCAGTCGGTGACCCCGGTCGTGTTGCGCTGGGTGATGTCACCGAGGATCGTCATCGAGCGGCCGCGGGCGCGACGAGCGAGCATTCGCAGCTCCATCGGGCTGAGGTTCTGGGCCTCGTCGAGGATCACGTGTCCGTAGCTTCGATGCTCCGGGGCGATCAGCGCCTGGGCCTCGTCATAGAGAGCGACGTCGGCGGCGGTCATCTCGGACTGTCTCGCCCCCGGCGGCTCCTTCGAACCGCGCCACCACCTCGGCGAGCGCCGCTTCGGCGGCATCCAGCCGCCGTTGCTCGACCTCGATGTCCGCTTGCCGGTCCGTCACAGATCGCCGACCGGCTGCATCTGCAGGCGACCGTAGAAGGCGTTCGCCACCCGCAGGCCGTGCACCTTGGCGGCAGCGGCGACCGGCCCGTCGAACATCTCGTCCACGGTCTGGCACCAGAGCACCAGCCAGCGCTCGAAGTGTTCCTTCTTCAGCCCCCCGGGCGCCTTCTGGTGCAGTCGCCCGTGGACCCCGAACGCACCCCCTTTGTAGGACATCGCGCCGAGCAGATTGGTCGCCCAGAACGAGGCGATCACCGGGATGTGCTCCTCGAGGTCGAGTTCGGCGATGTCGACGAAGATCCACCCGATCAGCTCGTCCGCCATCGCCTTTTCATAGAACGCGCGCACGAGCCGCTCGCAGTCGGCGTAGGTCTCGATCTCGGGGAGGGCCTCGGTGGCGATCCCGGGAATGATGACCGACCCCGCGCGCCGGCAGGCGGACGGCATCGCCCCTTGGTCCACTTTCTGGCAGCCTCGGGTAGCAGCAAAAAAATCTCGGCGGGAACGCGGGGGCGTTCTTCGACGTCCTGCCGGCCGGCAAGCAGGCGGTGGTCCGCAACGACTACCTGAACGGCGAAGACGCGACCGCGGGCGTCCTCCCGACGGCGAAGATCCTCGGCATGGAAGGGGCTACCGAGTACTTCTGCCCCCAGGAAGACCCAGAAACCGGCGAATGCGAAGTGCCGATCGAAGAAGCACCCGAGTCGCTGACCGCAGCCCCCGGCTTCGACTCGATGACCGGCATCGGGTCACCCGGCGAAGGGTTCATCCAGGCGGTGGTCAAACACTGAGCGACGGCAGTCGGCGGCGCCTGCGCCTCCGGCCGCCGATCGATCGAAGCGGCGGACGGGGGTCGAACCCGCGACCTTCCGCAGAGGATCCCCTAGACGGTGACGTTCTTACGGGCGACCGCCGCGACGATGGTCGGGTAGAGCGGCGTCGAACTGGAGGTCGCCTTTTCGAGGACGTCGCGCACCTGCCCGTCGGCTCTGGCGAGCCGCAGCTCTACGCCGGAGCGCCCCAGGTTTTCGGTCACCGTCGCCAACATGCGGGCCGAACTGACGTCGAGCGACGGCACCGATTCGAGATCAAGAACCACTGCGTGCGTGCCCTCCTTGTCGGCGGCACGGGTGATCTGGGTCCTGACGGGATCTGCGTTGGCGAAGAAGAGACCCGACTCGATGCGCAGGGCGACGACGCCGTCAGGGCTGACCGCCTCGGGATGACGCCGCAGGTCGCCGAACTCACGTGCCTCCCCCGGCAGCCTCCCCAGCTCGGCTACGTACGGTCGCGATGCACGGTAGAGCAGAAGGAGCAGTGCCACGCCGATCCCGATGAAGAGGCCCGGCAGGGTGTCGAAGACGAGAACCCCGAGCATCGCGGCGACCGCGGCGATGAAGTCGGGGCGGGAGGCGAAGCCGTAATCGAAGCCGAGCTGCCGGGTGTAGACGCGCCAGAGGTCGCGGAGCGCCGGGAAGTCGACCAACTCGACCACCGCGGCGATCACGATCGCAGCCAGGGTCGCCTCGGGCAGATCTTCGAACAGGCCGGTGAGGAAGAGCAGGGTGAGGACGGTGAGGCCGGCGACGAGAAGGCCGGCGAGCTGCGTCTTTGCCCCCGCCCCAGCGTTCACGGCCGTCTTCGAGAGCGAGCCGTTGACGACCATGCCGCCCGACAGTCCCGAGGCTAGATTGGCACCGTCGAGGCCGAGCAACTCGCGGTTGGGATCGATCTCGTAGTGGTCGCGCTCCGCGTAGGTCTTCGCCGCCCCCAGACCCTCGGCGAACCCCACCAGCATCACGCCGATCCCGCCGGCGGCGAGGGTCCCGTAGTCGTGCAGCCTGAGTCCATGTCCACCCAGCGAAGGCAGGCCGCTGTCGACGTGGCCGACGATCGCCAGGCCGTGGTCATCGAGGCTGAAGATCTTCACGGCGGCGACCCCGAGCGCGACGGCCACCAACGACGCCGGGATCGCCGTGTTGATCCGTTTCAGGGCGAGGACGAGAGCAAGAGAGAGCCCTCCCACGAGGATCGTGATCCCGCTCGTTTCACCGAGGTTGCCGACGGTTTCGACGGTCTTGCGGAAGAAGTCGCCCTCGCCGCCGTCGATTCCGAAGAGCTTCGGCACCTGGCCGATGATGATCGTCAGGGCCAGCCCGACGATGAATCCCTTCAGCACCGGCTCGGAGATGAAGTTCGCCAAGAAGCCGAGCCGGAGGATCCCCGCAGCCGCGGCGGCGATCCCGGTGGTGATCGCGAGCCCGGTGGTGAAGGCGAGGAAGTCGCCGCTCGAATGGGCGACGAGGTCTCCGACCGTCGCCGCCGAGAGGGCCGCCGTCGCCGCCATCGGGCCGACCACCAAGGCCCGCGAGCTACCGAAGGCGGCGTAGAGGATCAGCGCCCCCGGGGCGGCGTACAGACCGACCACCGGCGACACCCCGGCGATCGAGGCGTAGGCGAGGGCCTCGGGGACGAGGATCGCTCAGACCGTCAACCCGGCGATCAAGTCGCTGCGCAGCCACCTGCCCCTATAGCCACGCAGGGAGCCGAAGGGTACCTCCCCGTTCACAACGCGAGCATAGCCACGGGTAGGGTTGTCAAAGGAAGCCTGACCGGACGGTCGATGGTCTGAAAGACGGGAGGAAGCGCATGGCGGGACGGGATGACCTGGGACGCGCGGAGGCGAGCGAGGCGACGCGGGCCGCCAACGCGGCGATGGCCGAGGGCCTTGCCTTCGAGGACACCCGCGACTTCGACGATGCCGCGCGAGGCCTGATCGCGGAGCTGCCTGACGGTGGCCGGGTCAAGGGCGCCGACGGCGGCCTGCTCTGGGACCTCTCCCGCTTCGAGTTCCTCCACTCCCACGGCGACGAGGCGCCCGACACCGTCAACCCGAGCCTCTGGCGCCAGATGCGACTGACCGTCCAGGGCGGCCTCTACGAGGTCGTGCCGGACGGGATCTACCAGGTCCGGACCCTTGATCTGTCCAACATCACCTTCGTCGAGGGCTCCGACGGGATCGTCGCCTTCGACCCGCTGATCTCGGCCGAGACCGCGAAGGCCGCGCTCGAGCTCTACCACGAACACCGTCCGCGCAAACCGGTCGTCGCCGTCGTCTACTCGCACAGCCACGTCGACCACTTCGGCGGCGTGCGCGGCATCGTCGACCAGGCCGACGTCGACTCGGGCAAGGTGAAGATCTATGCGCCCGAGGGCTTCCTCGAGGCTGCGATCGCCGAGAATGTCCTCGCCGGCAACGTGATGAGCCGGCGGTCCAGCTACATGTACGGGAACCTGCTGCCGGCCGATCCACGCGGACAGGTCGGTGCGGGCCTCGGGGTCACCACCTCCTCGGGGACGATCGGGCTGATCCCGCCGACCGACATCGTCTCCGAGACCGGCGAACGCCGGACGATCGCGGGTCTCGACTTCGAATTCATGATGGCGCCCGACTCCGAGGCGCCGGCGGAGATGCACTGGTTCATCGAGGACTACAAGGCCGTCTCCGCCGCCGAGAACTGCTGCCACACCCTCCACAACACCTACACCCTGCGCGGCGCCAAGATCCGCGACCCGCTCTCCTGGTCGAAGCACCTCGAGCGCACGATCGCGATGTGGGGAGAGCGGGCCGAGGTGATGTACGGGATGCACCACTGGCCGGTCTGGGGCAACGACCGGGTCAACGAGATGCTCGGCATGGGCCGCGACGGCTACCGCTTCATCAACGACGAGACCCTGCGCCTCGCCAACCACGGCTTCAACGCGAGCGAGATCGCCGAGCAGGTCAGCTTCACCCCGGAACTCGACCGCCACTGGGGGATGCGCGGCTACTACGGCTCGCTGAACCACAACGTCAAAGCGACCTACGTGAACTACCTCGGGTGGTTCGACGGCAATCCGGCGACCCTCTACACCCTGCCGCCGGAGGAGGCGGCGAAGCGCTACGTCGAGTTCATGGGCGGCGCCGCGACCGCGCTGGAGAAGGCGCGGGCGGCCTTCGAGACGGGCGAATATCGCTGGGTTGCCGAGGTCGTGAACCACATCGTGTTCGCCGAGCCCGACAACGAGGCGGCGCGCTCGCTCCAGGCCGACGCCCTCGAGCAGCTCGGCTACCAGTCGGAGTCGGGACCGTGGCGGAACTTCTACCTGAGCGGTGCCACCGAGCTGCGCAAAGGCGTCCTGGACGTGCCGACGCCCAGCACCTCGAGCCCCGACAACGTCACCGCGATGACCACCGAGCTGTTCTGGGACTACCTGGGGATGCGGCTGAACGGGGCGAAGGCCGGCGACCGCCGCCTCGCGATCGCCTGCGAGCTGCCGGACGTCGACGAGAAGTGGACGCTCATGCTTCGCCATGGCACGCTCAACCACCGCGCCGGCGCGGCCGACGATGTCGACGTCACGGTGACCATCCACCGCACCGACCTGAACCGCGTCATCCTGAAAGAAGCGGACCTCGAATCCCAGATCGCCGCCGGAACGGCAAAGGTCGACGGAGACGCGCAGGCTCTCCACGACTTCCTCGCCCTCCTCGACGAGTTCGAATTCTGGTTCAACATCGTTACCCCTTAACGGGCGCGAGAAGGGCGGCGATCAGGATCCTGCGTCGCGTCCGCCGCGGCGCAGGCGAGGTATCGCCCAACCCAGGATCCAACCGAGCACGGCGGCGATCGCCAAGGCGATGATCAGAGGCATCTCGACCGTCGCGACCAGAAGATGGACCTTCACCTTCTGGAAATTGAGGACGAAGAACAGGGCCAGGAGGACGCCACAGACGACGAGGAGGCCCTGCTTGAAGCCGATGCCCCGCCCGGTCGGATGCCGGGCATCGGCACCTCCCACCTCGTGCGTCTGCCTCGGGCTCATGGGACAAGGCTATCCGCGATCGACGGACAGCCAGCTCAGCAGCGGAAGGCGATCGAGAGGCTCGAGCCGCATGCTTTGAAGTGGCGCTTCGGGCTTTCGGCCCTCGCCGCGTCCACGTTGTTGGCCGGGTCCCCGTCCGGAGAGGCCGAGCCGACCACGGCCCGGTTGTAGGTGCCCCCACCGTAGTTCTTGGCCTTGACGATCACCGTCGCTTCTCCGTGGGCGGGGATCGAGTCGAAGGTGCAGATGTACTGGTCGGCCTTCAGGCAGCTGCCGCCCGCGCTCGGTTCGGCCGAGGTGACCGCCAGCCCCGGCCCGGGCTGGTCGGTGACGACGACGTGGGAGGCGGTCACCCCGGAGTCGTTCTTCACCGAGATCTGGTAGGTCTCGGTCGGGGTCGGTCCCGTCCCCGGATCGACCAGCGTCTTCGACACGGAGGTTTCCGCGTCCTCACCGGGCTGCGGGCCCGGACCGGGGTTAGGTTCCGGGCCCGGGCCAGGGGCAGGCGGCGTGGGTTCCTTCGAGAAGAGGTCGACGAAGCGGCAGTGCTTCGACGGGTCGCTCCGCGAGAGCCGCACCACGGCCCGACCCTGCCCGAAGGGGATCGCCTTGCCGTCGCAGACGACCTCGATCAGCGACCAGTCGGTCGGGTCGGTTCCTTTGCCCGCGTACTCCTGAATCACATAGGTGCCGTAAGGAAGGCCATGGGTCGAATCGCCTGCGGCAAGGACCGTCGTCTTTTCCTCCTTCACCACGGCGGCCTGGTGCAGCTGCAGTTCGGGATCGGACGGCGTGGTGATCTGGAAGGCGGCCGTGCCGACGTTGCCGATCGCTTCCTTGATGATCGAGAGTCGGGCGTGGAAGTTGAGGCGGTTGGTGAACGTGCAGACCTCGCCTTCCTTGTCGGCGACCGTGACCTTCGTCGGGGAGCCACGGTGGTGGTCGCCATTGCAATTCACGTCGACCAGCTTCCAGTCACCGCGGTCGGTGTGCGGCGAGGACTCTTCGACCTCATAGTCACCTGGGGCGAGGATCATCGGCTTGGCGTACTCCGGTTCGCCTTCTTCCTCGGTCGTGATCGAAGTTCGCCTAACCACGTCGCCGGAGGAGTCGCGGACGCGGAAGCGGAAAGTGCCGACCCCGTTCTCGGTGACCTTGCCGAGGAGGAGGGCGCCGGCAGGAGGCCGGAGCTGGTCGACATAGGTACAGGTCACGGTGTCGCCGGCCGCGAGGTCGATGCTGACGCCGGCGGTCGATCGGTCGGTCGTCACCTGGCTGGCGCCGTGTTCGCAGCGGAGTTCTGAGAGCGTCCAGCCGTCGGGTACTTCCTCGTTCACCTTCCACGATTCGTCGCCGGGCCTCGTTTCGGCGCGGAAGAAGGTCTGTTCACCGGGAGAGCCCGGCGAGGCCGAAAGGTCGAAGGTGCCGCCCTGGTTGTAGGAGACGTTGCCGCCGAAGCTGAAGTCGGCGCCGTCGGAGCCCGAGCCTTTGACTTCCTTGCGGATCACGATCGTGCCCGAGGCCGGCGGCGGGGTGACGTAGTAGGCGTAGCAGAAGGCGTGGGTGATACCGACGGGATAGTCGATCGTCTCGACGTTGTCGCCGTTCAGGTTGTCGATCGAGCAACGCAGTGCTCCGAAACCATATTTACCGGCGAATTTCCCCGAGGTGTAGAGCACGGGGTCGCTCGTGGTGCCGCCCTGGATCCAGAGGTAATGGCCAGCCGAGCGTTCTGCCTGGGCCTGGTTCAGTTCGAAGGTCGTCGCCCCTTTGATCGAGACCCCAGGGATCGTTTCCCCGTTCCAGCCGAGCAACGGCGTCGAGGCCTCAGTGGTGACGGTCGGCGATTCGGCGCCGGTCACGATCGAGAGCGCGCCCCACGGTCCGGTCGACGCTTTTTCCTTGATCCCCGAGCCCAGGGTGAATTGCCAGCCGGTGATCGGTTTGCATTTCGGCTGCCCTTCGAGCTCCAGCTTCGGGTTGATCGGCTCGCCGTTGCTGTAGAGCGTGTCTTCACCCAGGTCCTGCAGGCTCTCCTGGATGTTGTTGCGGGCGAGGTTGGCGCGGATGTCCTGGTAGGTCGGGCATTCACGCGCGGCGACGGTGACGAGGAGGCCGGTTCCCGATGCGGATCCGGTCGCGGCCGGGCGGGCGGAGGCGGCCGTCGGGACCGTGAGGATAGCCAGGATCCCGAGGATCACCGCGCTTCTCGCCCTCCGACGCACGATCTTCAGAAGCTACCCGCGCGTGCCGTTTTGATCCAGATTTACTCGGTATTAGTAAGCGGATGTTCGGTCGGGCCGACCGTGAGGCCGTACGTCGGCGGGCCTTGACCACGTAGATGCCGACCACGGCGACGGCCGCCGTCGTGGTCAGCCCCGAGATCATCACCGAGGCAAGCGGGAATCCGGCCAGCGCCGCGGCGACTCGTTCGTCCTTCTCGGCTTTCTCGATCCGCGCCTCGAAACGCCGCCTCGCCACCCGGGCCATCCAGTTAAGCGCCGAGTCGCCGACGATCGCGCCGCAGGCTCCCGCGATCATCACCAGCGGAAGGTGGAGCGAGCCCTAGGCGGCGAGCGTCGACGCTGCATTCAGAGTCGTCTCGCCAGGCAGTACCGGGAAGACCGCAGCGCCGAAGACCATCCCGGCGGTGGCCAGATACGCCCAACTCCCGGCTTCGGGGAGCCAGTCGAAGGCATCCGAGCCTCCCAGAGGTCAAGCACCACCACGGCGGCAACGACTAGCGCGATGGCGGCGAGCCCCGATAGAAGGTTCCGCCGGGTCGCGATCCGATCGAGCCTCAAGACATAGACAACGCTAGAGGTCGAGTAGGCGCGCGAGTAACCGGCCAAAGCGCGGGGCGCCGCCACCTCGGCTACCTTGGCCCTGAAACGTGGACCGGGAACGGATCTCGCGGTTCGCATTCCAGAGCCAAATACCGGACGGGCGTAGAACGCAGCCCTCGGAAACGGCTCTGGAATGGGGATTCGAAGCGGCGGACGGGGGTCGAACCCGCGACCTCAAGCTTGGGAAGCTTGCGCTCTACCAACTGAGCTACCGCCGCAAGGCGGGGGATTCTAGTTAGGAGCGGGGAAGTGCGGCGCCGGGTGGGCGCCCCGCATCACTGCGGCCAGACGAAGTGGCCGAGGAAGAAGGCGATCGCGAAGACCACCAGGAGGATCTGCGAAAGCATGAAGATGACGACAAAGACCCAGAAGCCGATGCCGATCTTGTCTTCGAAGCTCAAATCTTTCATCGGTCGGGAACCCTATCGAGAAAGTCCGCCGGAAGAACGCTGCGGGACCTAAGATGCCCGCGCATGGAGACGACCTCGGACAAGGGGTTGGACCTGCGCAGCAAAGCGCGTGCGAGCGCGCGGGCCGAGATCGCCGAAGTCGCCTTCGACGTCTTCGCCGAGCGGGGCTTCGACGAGGTGACGGCGACCGAGGTCGCCGAGGCGGCGGGGATCTCGCGGGCGAGCTTCTTCCGCTACTTCGAGTCGAAGGAAGACGCGGTGTTCGTCGCCCAGGAGGAGATGGGAGCGAACGTGGCCGCGGCGCTGACCGCGCGGCCCGGCGGCGAGGACGCCTGGACGGCGCTGCGCCGGGCTCTCGACGCCGCGGTCGAGACCTATCAGCGCAGCTCCGAGGAGGCACTGGGGCGCCTGCGGCTGATCCGCGAGACGCCGAACCTGCGCGTCCACCAGCTGGAGCGGCTGGCGAAGTGGAAAACGCTGATCGGCGCGGCGCTGGCGGTGCGGCTGGGGTTGCCCCACTCCGACATCAAGGTCGAGGCGCTGGTCGGCGCGGCGCTCGGGGCGCTCGACGCGGCCTCCTCGCGCTGGGCCGCGAGCGACGGTGCCGAGGACCTGATCGAGTTGATCGACGAGGCCTTCGGGGCGATCGTCCAGCCGTTCCCCGAGCTGCGCCCCTAGCCGCCGGGCGCCGTTGAACCAGCCGTTAGGCGCTTTACGTAGTGTTTGGCGTCGTGCGCGTTCGCTCCGTCATCGCCGTCCTGATCGCCGTGGCAGTGGTGGCCTTCCTCGTCTACGGCCTGGTCAGCAAGGGCAACTCCCGCCTCGCCATGGGCGCAAAGGCGCCCTCGCCGGAGCTGCCGAAGCTGACCGGATCCGGCGACGGCTCGCTGAACGAATACCGCGGCCAGTGGGTGCTGGTGAACTTCTGGGCCTCCTGGTGCATCCCCTGTCGCGACGAGGCCCCGGCCCTCGCCAAGTTCCAGGAAGAACACGGCGGCAAGCACTTCACCGTGGTCGGCATCGACACCCAGGACATCAGCGACGACGGGGTCAAGTTCGCCAAGGAATACGGCATCACGTATCCCCTCCTGCACGACGGCAACGGCGACAGCGCGCATGAATTCGGCACCACCGGGGTGCCGGAGAACTACCTCCTCGAACCGAACGGCAAATTGGCCTGGGCGGAATACGGACCGGTCGACGGCAAGATCCTCGAAGAACACGTCGCCCCGCTGCTGC
>MKSH01000083.1:9995-10962 GCA_001898095.1 Solirubrobacterales bacterium 70-9
CACCGCCCTGCTCCTCCCCAACGCCGCCGGCGCGGTCAGCGGCCTGCGCACCGAGCTGAACGAAATCGAGTCCGAAGTGATGTGCCCGGTCTGCGGCACCCTGCTTGAGCTCGCCGAATCCCCCCAGGCCACCCGCGAGAAGGCCTTCATCGAAAAACTCGTGAAGCAGGGCCAGAGCAAGGACGAAATCAAGGAAGCTCTGGTCGCCCAGTACGGCGACGCCGTCCTCGCCGAACCGAAGGGCAGCGGCTTCAGCCTCTCCGCCTACGTCGTCCCGATCATCGCCTTCGTCGTCGCCGTGATCCTGCTCGCCTTCGCCGTCTGGAAATGGCGCAAGGCGGCGGGCAAGCGCGAGGACCGCCACCCGGAGGTCGAAGGCCCGAGCGACGAGGATCGTCAGCGTCTGGACGACGATCTGGCCCGCTACGACCTGTAGGGCGGGGTTCGGGGCCAGCGGCCGGCGTTCGCACTTTCCCGTAGCCGGTACGGGAAAATGCGAACGCACCCGAGGGGACGGCGGGGTTCGGGGCGCTGGCGGCCGGGGACGGTCGCGTCGCGCTCTCGACTTTCACCTTGCCAGGGCAGGGTGAAAGTCGAGAGCGCGTCCGGAACTCCTTAGGGAACGTGGAGTTCCGCGCCGGACCCGCGCAGATCTTCACGGACCCTCGGCGTGACCCGCACGGGACCCGCGCCCTCGGCAGTCCCCCCGAGACCCGGCCCTCTCGTAGGCGGTCACAGCCTGCCCGGACCGCCTACGAGAGGGCCGGGTCCCTTGGCCGTCCCCCCCCGGCCCTCAAACCCCCGCCGCCCCCACGACCACGGCCCCGAGCGGCGGGGCCTGCAGCCAGGCGAGCGCTTCGTGGCTCGCCTTCGCCTCGCGCCGGTTCGGTCGCGTGACGAGGGCGGCGATCGAGCAGTCGGCCTCGGCGGCGGCGGTGTCGAGTGCGCCGCCGGCGCCTTCCAGCGG